>JAYEGJ010000074.1:0-33447 GCA_034658975.1 Actinomycetota bacterium | reverse complement strand
GGACCGTCGGTTCGTAGCGCATGCAGCTTCAGATGATCGATGAGGGCTTGTCTGGACACGGGCCCATCGTATTGATGGCTGGACCGCATCCGCCATCGCCTATGTTGGAGGCCATGGACCTCTTTCTCATCAGGCATGGACAGCCCGACTGGGCTCCGGACCGTATCGCTCGCAATGACCCCGGGCTCACCGACGTCGGACACGAGCAGGCCAACAGGGTGGCTCATCGCCTTTCGTCCCTCGACCGGGTAGATGAGTTGTGGGTTTCAACGATGGTTCGGGCCGAGCAAACCGCGAATCCCGTGGCAGAGCAGCTTGCCAAGAAGCGCGAGTCCTACGACTGGTTACGCGAGATCCAGAATCCGCCCGAGTGGGATGGACGACCCGTCGAGTACATCGAGGACTGCTTTGCCAAGGCCAAAGTGCGTGAGATAGATGCGATGTGGGACGGGCTACCGGGTGGCGAGTCCTTCCGCGACTTTCACACCAGGGTGGTCGCCGGTCTTGGTGAAACCCTCGATTCTCACGGAATCCACCCGATGGATCCCGAACACCGTGCTCTGTGGACAGTGGATGACCCCGACAAGCGGGTCGTCATCGTCGCCCACGCAGGTGCCAATGCCGTGGTTCTGGGACACCTGCTCGGTCTCGATCCGGTCCCGTGGGAGTGGGAGCGTTTTCGTCAGCCACACACCGGTGTTTCGCGTCTCACGATGATTCGGATCAGCACCGGCTGGGCCTTCTCGCTCAGGCAGTTGGGCAACGTTGCCCACCTCCACCCCGGAATGGTGACCGCCTAAAAGACGCCCATCTCGGCCAGGTCGGCCGAGACCAGGTAGAGGCCGGAGGCCTGGACGCGGACCTGATCGTCGACCACGAGCTCGCCGGAGGCAATCAGCCGGCGCCCGCGTCGCTCATCGATGCGTGCCCGAACCGTGATCGTGTCGGCGATATGAACCGGCTTGCGAAACTTCATCTCCATGGTTCCGGTCACCGACATGACCTTCTCGTTGAGGATTCCCGCCCAAACCAGGATCTCGTCGAGGGCGGTGGCGGCAACACCGCCGTGAAGAATCCCCTGGACGCCCCGGAAGTCGGGGCGCGGATTGAAGCTGGCGCTGACCACGCCATCTTCGAAGTCGAAGTCGTCCATGTTGAGACCGAGAGGATTGTCACGACCGCAGGCGAAACAGCCGTCGTCGTAGTGGCGGCGGAGTCGGTCGATGAGTTCGGCGGTAGTGGTCACGAAACGGGACGGTACCTATTCGGGCAGGCGAGGGTCCCGCCAGTCGGGGTCTGCCGCCAGCGCCTCGCGCACCGGATCGCCTTCCGAGGGCAGGATCTCCTTGATCGGCTTCGCCGGTACGCCCCCGGCAACCGTGTAGTCGGGGATGTGGGAGGTCACCACCGAGTTGGCGCCGACGATGGCCCGGTACCCGACCGAGGATCCTGCGGTGAGCACCGCGTTGTATCCGATGACGCTGTTGGCGCCGATGGTGACCGGGAGGAATCCCCGTCCTGCATATGCGATCGGTCGCTTGAAGTCGTCAAACGGGTGGGTGTGGGTCTCGATGGTGACCCCGGCGGCGATCATCGTGTACGGACCTACCTCGATCGGTCCGCGATCATCCAGCATCGAGTTCCGGTTGACGAGGACGCCATTGCCGAGGCTGATGTTCTTCCCCTGGGAGAACAACACGTTGTGATGGAAGATCACGCCATCGCCACACTGCTTGAACAGCCTCTTCGCCAGCAGGCGCCGCAGCGGAATGGCGAACCCCTGGATCATCGAGGCGGGCGTCTTGTCGAACATCCGCCAGAACATCGTGTAGTAGAGGTCGGGGTCGGTTTCTCCCTCGCGGGCATCACCCTTGAAGGGGTCTGGTGGCAGGAAGAAGTCGCCCGAAGTCAGGGTGGCATCGACGAGGTGCTGGGCCTTGCCGAGGAACTCATCTCCACGGCCGACGAGACCGTCCTGGTGGATCGCTACCTGGATTTCCTCTAGGAGGTCTTTCGCTCTGTCAGTCAATGGTCGTCCTGATTCGCTCGTCTTTGCCCGACCAAGCAGCCCTGATCGTCCTGACATATCCGGCCATCACCGCCATCCGGCCGAGGATCCGGCCACGGTGAAACCCCATCTTGGAGGTGTCGGGGCCATAGATCCGGTCAATCGGAACTTCGAGGACCGGGAGTGCAGCCCGGCTCACACAAAACAGCGCCTCGAGTTCGGACTCGTACTGGTTGCCGCAGAGTTCGATGGCTTCAACCGCCTCCGGTGAGAAGGCTCGGTAGCCGGAGAAGGGATCTGTCAGGGACCGGCCGGTGATGTGACGGATCGCCTCGATGGTCGCCTGACGGACGAGACGTCGGTTGAGCGGGGCCTTGGACCGAGACCGACTCATGTATCGACTACCCACAACCATGGCCGCTGATCCGTCCAGGATGGGACGAACGATTCGCTCGAGATCTTCGGGACGATGCTGGCCATCGGAGTCCATCCACACGAGAGCATCGAGTTTCAGTTCCCCCGCCTCGTCCATCCCGCGTCGGAGGGCAAGACCCTTCCCACCGTTTTCGGGCTGGACGTGAACCGTGGCCCCCTTGTCGGCGGCGACCGCTGCCGTACCGTCCGTGGAACCGTCGTCGACAACTATCACCGTGACGTCGTGTTCGGCAACCCGGGCGGGAACGGCGTCGAGAACGGCACCGATCTTCGCCGCCTCATTGAAGGCAGGCACGAGCAAACCAAGGGCCATTCACTCACACTAACGAACGTTCGTTTGTTTAGGTAAGGAGCTTTGGTCCCTAAACGCGTTCCGCGCGGCGTAAATTCGGTATACCGAACCCACAGCATTAGGAACTCTATTTGCCGAAACGTCTGCTGCGCCCGGCGAAATCTCTGAGGGCACGCAAGAAGTCGACATGGCGAAACGCCGGCCAGTTCACGTCGACAAAGACGAACTCGGCGTAGGCCGACTGCCAGAGCAGGAACCCGGATAACCGCGACTCCCCCGACGTGCGAATCAACAGGTCGGGATCGGGAATGCCCGCGGAGTACATGTGCGCCGCGAGAGCGGAGTCGTCGATGTGCTCGGCCAGATCGGCTTGGGCCACTCCCTGCTCAATCAGGTCCGAAACCAGCTCCTTGGCCGCATCCACGATCTCCTGGCGGCCTCCGTAGCCCATGGCGATGTTGAGATGCCTCGAGCCGTTGGGATGGGCCTCTTCCGCCGTCTTCGCGGCCGCCACGAGGCCATCCGGAAGCAGATCGAGGCTTCCGATGAACTTCAGCGCCATGTCGTACTCCTCACAGAGCGACGGAAGACGCCCGAACAGTTCGATCAGGACCTCGAAGTAGGGGTCGAGCTCCTCGGCCGGCCTCGACAGATTCTCTTTGGAGAGAACCCATGCGGTGACGGCCGGAATGGCGAATTCGGTGGCCCAGTCGAGGAAGTCCTCGAAACGGCGCATGCCGACCCGATAGGACTCCGTGTACGAGGACAAGCCCTCCTCACGGGCGTAGCGGCGATGACCGTCGAGGACCACACCGATGTGCTTGGGCAGACGATCGCGATCTAGATCGGAACGAAGTCTCTTCTCGTAGATGCGGTAGAGAAGGCGAAGTTCCATGTCGATTTCATCGTACTTGTCGGCTCCGCGATAGCCTGACCGGATGCAGCGCCATACTCTCGGCAAGATGCAGAATCCCGTTCGCGGGTTCCTTCATGGAGGAGCAGCTCTCGCCGCGGTCGTCGGGCTCGTCCTTCTGATCCTCCGTGCCTGGGGCAGCGCTGCCGCCATTACCGGCGTCCTCATCTTCGGAGTTGCCACTCTCATGATGTTCACGGTGTCGTCGCTGTATCACTCGATTCCTTGGGGTGAGACGTGGAAGGCGCGGTTCCAGCGTCTCGACCATTCGATGATCTACCTGGTCGTCGCCGGCACCTTCACTCCGATAGCCATCGCCGCCCTCGACGGGATCTCGCTGGTCGCGGCACTCGGACTGGTGTGGGTGATTGCCCTGGTCGGCATCGTCCTGAAGGCCTTCCTTCCCAACGTCAGGACATGGCTCTCGATCGCGCTTCAAATGCTGATGGGCTGGACGGCGATCGTCTGGACCCCGCGGATCCTGGACGAGTTGGGCATGGGCGCGATCATCCTCGTCCTCGCCGGTGGTGCCGCCTACACGATCGGGACAGTCATCTTCATGGCCAAGTGGCCGCGGCTCGCGCCGCGAAGCTTCTCTTATCACGAGTTGTTTCACGTTCTCGTGATCACAGGAGCCGTCCTCCACTTCCTGGCGATATTCATCTACGCCATCCCGGCAACGGTCTAGAAGTCTGTCGCTGCTCAGTCTGCCGGAAGGCCTGAAACCTCCGCGCAGAGGGCCTCGATCTCGGCGATTTCTCGCGGCACGGAGGCGGTCATGTTCTCGTGACCGTCGGCGGTGACCAGGATGTCGTCTTCGATCCGCACTCCGATCCCGATGAACTCGGGAGGCACCTCATGGGTGATCTTCTCGGCGGCTTCCTTCTCCTCCGCTTCGACGGCTGCCGCCGCGGTGGGACCCATCTCGATCCGACGCTGGGCCCACTCGTCGAGGTCGTACTCGAGGAGGGTCAACTCGATCTCACTCTTGTCGAGACCGACATAGAGACCCGGCTCGACGGTGAACACCATTCCTGGCTGGAGAGGACGAGAAGCTCCGTCCATTTTGTAGGCACCCCTGTCGTGGACATCGAGACCAAGCCAGTGGCCCGTACCGTGCATGTAGAACCGTCCGTAGTGGTGCATCGCCAGTGACTCGTCGACCGTTTTCGGCAGCAACCCGAGGTCGACCATGCCCTCGGTCAGGATCCTGGTGCACTCGTCGTGAATGGCCCTCAGGTTCGATCCGGGCTTCGCCAGCTCGACTCCTGCCTTCTGCGAAGCGAGGACGATCTCGTACACCGCTCGTCGGGGACCCGTGAACGCGCCGGCCGCCGGGAAGGTGCGGGTGATGTCCGACGAGTAGCCGTCGATCTCGGCGGCGGCGTCGATCAGGATCAGGTCATCGGCTCTCACCTGGCTGTCGTTCTCGACGTAGTGAAGGATGCAGGCGTTGGCCCCTCCGGCGACGATTGACGGATACCCGTTGCGCGGCGAGCCCTTGAGCCGCCAGTAGTACTCGAGCGCGGCTTGGACTTGATACTCGTACATCCCCGGCTGAGCGAAACGCATTGCCTCGATGTGACCCTCGGCAGAGAGGTGGCAGGCCGCCCGCATGCTCTCGATCTCGGAATCGCCCTTGAACATCATCATCTCGCCAAGGGGGATGGACACGTCCTTGACCGTTGAAGGGACGGTGCCCCCGTGGCGTTCGCGATGGGCTCGGGCCTGGCTGACGATCCCGGCCACCTGGGCGTCAAACTTGTCGTTTCCGGTCGTGTACCAGAGGACCTCTCTCCCGATCATGAGACGGGTTAGTACCGAGTCCAGTTCGGAGATCTCATATGCGACGTCGGCCGAGTACTTGTCCTTGGCGCCCTCGGTGCCGGCGCGTATCCCGGTCCAGACTTCCTGGGCGGGGTCCTTGGACGGGACGAAGAGCTGGAAGTCGCCGTCATCGTGACCGGGGGCGATGACTGCCACCGCTTCGGGCTCGGGGAAGCCGGTCAGGTACCAAAAAGCGGTGTCCTGGCGGAACTCGTGAACGACGTCGTGATTGCGGACCTCCTCGTGGGCGGCCGGGATGATGGCGAGCCCGTCGGGGCCGACTATCTCGGCGAGGCGGCTGCGGTGTTCGGAGTAACGGTCAGGCATGACGTTGGAGTTAAGCGCGATTGGGCGCCCTACGGCTCATGCGGGTGTGGGAGTACCCCTCCGGGCGTAGCGGTGCACAAGCATCAGGGTATGAGTTGAAGATCGACCACCAGCGGGTAGTGATCCGAGCCCATCGCCGGGCCGAGTTGACGGTCCAGAACCGCGAACTCCTCGCTGTACAACAGATGGTCTATGGGAACCCTGAGCAACACATTCGAGGTGGTGGAGAAGGACGGCTGGAGACCGAACCCGGCCTGTGAGTTCCTGACGGGTGCTGTGCTCATCAGGCTTCGGAACGGCCATGACCACGGTGTGGCGTTGAAATCGCCCGTCACCACGAACGGCCCTTCCTGGGATACGGCCCAGTCGGCGGCGAAGGCGAGCTGAGCGTCTCGCAGACGCGCCCGCTCCCGCTCGGTAGGGGCCAGCGGGTGGGTCGACAAGAGGGCTATTCCCTCTGCCCATCCGGTGGGCCTGAATCTCAGTTCGACCGCGCGGGGTTGTGCCGTGGCGAACCCGTAGGAGACAGCCTCGACCTCCTCGCCTCTGACGAGAACCAGGGTTCCGAAGATCAGGCTGTCCGCCCTGGGTCGAATCACCTCGTGGTCAAACCCGGCATTTTCGATCGCCACCTCCCAGGGGCGGCTCGCCTCATGCAGAAACACAACATCGGGGTCGATGGTGTCGATGTATTCGATGACATCGGAGTAGCTCTCGTTGGTCGACAGGAGGTTGAAGGACATCACCCTGATGGTGGGGGCACCCGCCTCGATGGGCTCGCCGCTGCCGACGAACAGCGGAAGCACGACGACGAAGTTGATCACCGCCACGGCCAACACCCCGTATCCGATGCGGCGCCACTTCGACATCATCACGAGAAGACCGAGGACGAACAGGGCAACCACATACTGGGCTCTGAAGTTGGCGAGCACGTCGAGCCACCACACCCAGCGGCCGCCAAAGGCGGCGAGTGAAACCACGGCAACGGCCACGGCCGGGATGGCGACCAGGATCACGGGATCAGAGCGTGGCCAGCCAGGAGGCTATGGCCTTCCCGATCGCTTCTCCCGAGTCCTCCTGGATGAAATGAAGCCCGGGAACGGTCACCTCGGACTGGTTCTCCCATGTCTGCACAAGCTCGCGTAACGGGTCGGTGACGATCATGCCAGGGTCCGCGTTCACGAAGAGTTTGGGAACACCGGGTCCGGACAGCCATTCCCGATTGGCCTCGATGACATCCACCATGTCGGCCGGTTCCCCGTCGATCGGGATCTCACGGGGCCACGTGAGAGTCGGCCGTCGTGACTCTCCTGGTTCGTGGTAGGGACGTCGATACTCCTCCATCTCCTCGTCGGTGAGATCACGCAGGATCGAACTCGGGATGATGCGTTCCACAAACACGTTCTTCTCGAGGATGATCGTTTCGCCGGCATCCGACCTCATGGCTTGGAAGATGGCTCGGGCCGCATCCGGCCACTGATCCCAACTGACGGGGGTGAGAATCGTCTCCATGTAGGCGACGCCCTTGATTGCGTCGGGATGATGCCGGCCCCAGTTGAAACCGAGCGGACCTCCCCAGTCGTGGACAACGAGAGTGACGTTCTGGTCGATCCCCATCACATCGAGGAATGCTCCGAGATGGTCGGCGTGCATTGAGAACCGATAGGCATCGGGGCCTTTGGCGATCTTGGCCGAATCACCCATGCCGATCAGGTCGGGGGCGATACATCGACCCGAGGATGAGAGTTGAGGGATGACCTCTCGCCATAGGTAGGACGACGTCGGATTGCCGTGGAGAAGGACGATCGGATCGCCTTCACCGTGCTCGACGTAGGCCATCTGAGCCCCAAGGGCTTCGACGTACCTCTTGTCGAGGGGATCAAAGTGGCTGGGCATGGGTCCACCTTATTGGGATGGCGGGAAGCCGGGCCGGGACTACGGTGGCCGACCCCGGTGGGAAGGGAATGATGAGGAAACTCGACGCGTATCGCGTGTATCTGATCTACGCGGCGTTGTCCAGCTTCTTCTTCTGGGCCTGGGCGGCACTCAGCGCTCTGTACCGCATCCAGGCCGTAGGCATGGGACCGCTCGAACTCGTCCTGGCCGGGACCGCCCTGGAGATCAGCGCCTTCGTCTTCGAGATCCCCACCGGTGTTGTCGCGGACACGATCTCGAGACGGCGCTCGATCATCATCGGCACCGTTCTCATTGGCAGCGGTTTCGCACTCGAGGGCAGCGTGGCGACCGTCGGTATCGTGATCGCCGCCCAGGTCATCTGGGGACTGGGGTGGACCTTCACCAGTGGAGCGACCCAGGCATGGCTCGCCGACGAGTTGGGCGACGACACCGCCACCACCCGAGCGCTGCTTCGGGGTTCCCAGGTCCGCCAAGCCGCCTCCGTTGGAGGGATAGGGCTCGCCATGGCCCTCGCCTCGATCAACCTGGCCTTGCCTCTCCTGGCTGGTGGCATCGGGATGCTGATCGTGGCGGTCTTCCTCCTGATTGCAATGCCGGAAACCGGCTTCCGCCCCACTCCGACTATCGAGCGTGAGACGTGGACGGCCATGCGCGACGTGTTCTTCGACGGTGTGCGCGTTGTACGCCGCCGGCCAATCATCCTCTCATTGTTCGGTGTGACGTTCCTCGTTGGAGCATTCTCGGAGACATTCGACCGTCTGTGGGAAGCACTGCTCCTCGACCGTTTCGAGTTCCCTCCGTTCCCCGATTGGACGCCGGTGATCTGGTTCGGTCTCATCGACGCCGTCGCTGTACTCCTGTCGATCGCAGTGACCGGATACATCCGACGTCGACTCGACGCCGACGGGGCCCTGAACCACATCCCTGCGGTTCTGGCCATCCTCACGGCGACGCTTGCCGCAAGTGTCGTCGGCCTTGGTCTAGCCGGACACTTCTGGGTCGCGGTCGGGCTCTACCAACTAGCTCTCCTGTTGCGGATTGTTCACGGTCCGCTGCTCACCGGGCTGATGAACAAGCATCTAGAATCGGGCTCGCGGGCGACCGTGTTCTCCATGCAGAGCCAGGCGGACGCAGGCGGCCAGATTCTCGGCGGGCCGGCACTCGGGGCTCTCGCCGCTGCTGTCTCTTTGGGAGCCGCATTCGTGGTCGCCGGGATGCTTCTGCTCCCGGCCGTTGGTCTCTATGCCTGGGCCTCGAGGGACGAAGGCATACCCTCCCCTACTCCTCCTCGATAGAAGGGGACGGCCCGGGATCCGCCAACCCCTTGTCCAGTGCCCAATCGCGGGAGAGAGCGAAGGCCTCGGCCTTTGAGAACGGACCGTCATCGATCCGCTTCTCCAATAAAAGGTTCATGATCTCTCCCACATGGGGACCCGGGTCGATACCGAGATATTCCATGACCTCGTTGCCGTCGATCGGGGCGCGGAGTTTGGCCAACTCCTCACGCTCGGACAGGTCGGCGATCCGGGTCTCCAACTCGTCGATCCGATTCTGGATGGTTCGCTCCCGACGCTTGTTCGCCGTGGTCACGTCGCATCTGACCAGCTCGTTGAGCTTGTCGAGCAACGGACCGGCGTCGCGTACATAGCGACGGACGGCGGAGTCGGTCCATCCGAGCTTCAGCGTGTGTGGTCGAAGATGCAGGAACACCAGGTTGCCGACGTCCTCGACGATCTCCTTCGGATAGCGCAACGTCCTGAGGCGCTTTCTCGCCATACGGGCGCCGACAACCTCATGATGATGGAAGGTCACTCCTCTGGGTCCGAATTCCCTCGTCGCCGGCTTGCCGACGTCGTGGAGCAGGGCCGCCAGACGCAGCACAAGATCGGGTGACGCCTTGTCGACCACGGCAAACGTGTGGGCCAGCACATCCTTGTGCCTGTGGTGCGGGTCCTGTTCCATCGCCAGACCTGGTAGTTCCGGAAGGAAATGATCGGCGAGGCCTGAGGTCACGACCATCTCCAGGGCCCGACCCGGGGTCGGGGCAACCAGGAGCTTCGACAATTCGTCGCGGATCCGCTCGGACGAGATGATCTCCAGGCGCTCCGCCATGGAACGAACAGCCTCGACCGCCGCCTCATCGGGAGAGAACCCGAGCATCGCCTGAAACCGGAACAACCGCAGCATTCGTAGCGGGTCATCCCCAAACGAGACTTCGGGGTCGAGTGGGGTTCTCAGTGTCTGTGTGGCCAGATCGACAAGCCCGTCATGAGGGTCGATCGGCTCGAGATTGGAGAGGGACAGGGCGATGGCGTTGACGGTGAAGTCGCGCCGGCTCAAGTCTGTCTCGATGTCATCTGAGAAGGTGACCGTCGGCTTGCGGGAATCGTTTCGATAGATCTCGTTCCGGAAAGTGGTCACCTCAACGGTGTGACCGTCCTTCTTGGCAGCAATGGTCCCAAAAGTCTCCCCCACGCGGTAGACGACGTCGGCCCAGGGCTCGAGCAGTTCGGCAATACGGCCGGGACGGGCGCTCGTCGCGAAATCGAAGTCTTCGAGAGATCGCTCGAGGAAAGCGTCCCTGACGGAACCACCAACAAGGAAGAGTTGCTCGTCGGCCGCCTCAAAGATTCGGGTGAGTTGGAACGGCGGAAGTTCGGCCGATCTGAGGAACTCGAGACGCTTGGGGATCACGATCCGGCAGGTTATCGGTGCTGACGCGAAGAACGGGACCGGTTACCCGATCCCGTTCGACGCTTCTTTGAGGAACCTAACCGGAGATGCCGGCGGCGAGAGCCTTGGCCTTCATCTCATGAGAATTTCTGGCGAAATGAACGACACTGTCGATGGCGACCGAGCGATCGACGACATGCTTGAGGAGTGCCTGGTCAAAGGTCTGCATGCCGTTGAAGCCGCTCTCCTTGATGATCTCGACCAGACTGTTCGAATCCTCGCGGCCGAGGATCCATTCCTGTGCTCGCTCATTACTCGTGAGAACCTCGCATGCCAATACCGGACCCGAGTCCGTGTCCACCAGAAGTTGGCTGACGATGACCTGGATCTGAGTGGCGATCTGGCTGCGGACCACCTGCTGCGCCGACTCCGGGAACATCGACACGAGGCGGGTGACCGTCTCTGCCGGGTCACTGGTTCGCATCGAGGAGATCACCAGGTGACCGGCTTCTGCCGCGTCGATGGCAGCCTTGGCCGTCTCGTAATTGGAGATCTCAGAAACCATGATGACGTCGGTGTCGTGACGCATGGCTCCACGAATGGCAGTCGCCATGTCAGGGGTGTCGACGCCGACCTCTCGCTGGACGACAACGGAGCGCTTGTCCGGGTGGAGCACCTCGATCGGGTCCTCAACGGTCAGGACAGCGGTGCCGCGATTGGAGTTGATCCAGTCGATCATCGAGGAAATGGTGGTGGTCTTCCCCGATCCGGATGGTCCGGTTATCAGGACGAGGCCGGAGTCGGCATTGGAAATCTTCTCGATGATTTTGGGAACCCCGAGCTGGGCAAACGTCTTCGAACCGGGAACCACCCGGCGGAGTACGAGCGAGACGGAGCCGCGCTGCCGGAAGGCCGTGACGCGAAAGCGGCCGATTTCGTGTTTCCCATAGGCAAAGTCGGCGGTCCCTGACGCCTCGAAGTCCGCGGCGGCCTTCGTTGTGAAGATGGCTTCGGCGTACGCCTGGGTATCTGCAGGCCTCAACCCGTCGACTCCGTCGAGACGGCGGAGAACTCCGTCGACTCGCACGATCGGTGCCGAGCCGACCTTGAGATGGATGTCAGAAGCCCCTGCGCCCACTGCGCGGTGCAATACGTCGTCGATGTTTGTTGCCATGATCCTTTTCCCGAATTCGTCCCACCTGTCTATCGGGCGTCGGCGGGAAGAGGTTTAGGACAACAAGTGCTCTGGCCACAAACGTTGACGATGTTCAGGGCGAGGCAGGGGTGTCCCTGGCAAGGATGCAGGACGAAGGCGCACCTGGCCGTTCGTCGAGGACGAGGACACAGCCAGGGGCGTCACTGCCCGTCCTGAACGCGGCAAACGTTGGTGGTCGGGGCACTAGTGCTCACCGTCGCGTGAGTCGACTCAGACAGACCAGTGACCGGCGATGGCTTTCGCCGCGGCGTCGATGGCAGCCATAGAAACACCGGGCGAGGTGTTTGCATTCGAAGTCATGTCTGCCAGACCGGCGAGGCCAAGGAAGGTGGCAGCCGTGGACTTCTCGATGGCCTCGAGGCTGTAACCACCCTCCAGCGTGACGACCACGCGATTGGCCGGGACGACCTCAACGAGTCGGGAAGCCATCCAGCCGTAGTCGTCGGTGACCAGGGCCATATCGGCAAGCGGGTCGAGGGCGTGAGCATCGAAGCCGGAGCTGATGAACACCCAATCGGGCTCGAACTGGGCCACGACCGGGACCACCAAGTCGCCCCAAGCCCGGCGATAAGCGTCACCGGCCGTGCCGGCGGGCACGGGAATGTTCACCGTCGTGCCCTTTGCCTCATTGTTGATGTCGTCGACCTGTCCCTCGTAGGGGTAGAACGGGCTCTGATGGATCGACATGTAGAGGACGCCGGGATCCTCGGCCATGAGGTCCTGTGTCCCGTTCCCGTGATGTACGTCCCAGTCGAGAATCGCGACCCGGTTTCCGTCGGCGCGAAGCAACGCGGTGGAAACGGCCACGTTGTTGAACACGCAGAACCCCATCGTCCGGTCACGGAAAGCGTGATGCCCCGGAGGTCGGGTGACCGCCAACCCGGTGGCGTCGGAGCGGCCCTTGAGTTCTTCGACAACGGCCCTGACTCCTCCCGCCGCGGTCAATGCCGCCTTCCAAGATCTCTTTGAGATGACGGTGTCCATATCGAGAGCACCACCTCCCGTGGAGGAGAGTCTCTCGATCATCTCGATGTAGGACGGGTCGTGGACCAGTGCCAGTTCGCTTCGTCGGATTTCGGGCGATTCAATGTGAATGATGTCGAGGCCCGACGAATCGATCCCCTTGAGCATCGCCCTGACACGATCGGGTCGTTCCGGATGAAACTCACCCGTGTCATGTTCGATGGACGAGGGGTGGCTGGCGACCACAACTTTCATGCCCGTACTCTCCCATAGGTGGTCAACGAAATGGACATCGCGGGTCGATGGCCCTCACCCATCACCATCTCGCGCGGGTGGGCGCGGGCGAAGGCCCGCCCCTGGAATCAGGAGGCGACGGATGCCTTCGTGAGGCTCGATCGCGGCGGTGTCGACTTTCTCGAAGCCGCCACTGACTATCTCGCCGAACTGACCGGTGCGGCGGTCTACTCCCCCGCCATGTACCCGTCGTCAACGAGAGTCTGGACAAGAGCTGGTTACGTCGAGACCCACCAACTCGAGATTCTCGAGCGATCGACGCAGAACGCCGCGCCTCCCGAAGGTATCAAGGTGTTGACCGTCGTCGACTGGAGTCGCATCCAAGAGATCGACGACGCCGCATTCGACGGCTTCTGGCGGATGAGCACCGATGGCCTCAAGGAAGCGATCGCATCGACCAAGCGAGCCGTGGTTCTCGCCGTAGGAGAAGAGGCCATCGACGGCTACGCCATTGTCGGTGCGCAATGGAATGTCTCCTACCTCCAGAGAATCGCCGTCCATCCCGACCGATCCGGAGCCGGCATGGGAAGTGTCTTGCTGAGAGCCGCCCTATCGTGGGGCCGCCAGCAGGCGGCGACCACAATGGTCCTCAATGTCCGCGACGAGAACACTCGGGCGCGGCGCCTGTACAAGAAGGAGGGGTTCTCATCGACCGGCACACGGCTTCGAATCCTCCGATACGGGCCCTGATGGGCCAAAGATAAGGATATGCCCGCCGCCGTACCCGACCGTTTCAAGCTCGAGATCCGTCTCGGACGGGATGGTGACCTGGAGGAGTGGCTGGCAACCGATACGTCTCTCGACAGGCCGGTCCTCGTGCGAAGCCTGGGTCCCGAATCCACCCCGGAACGAAGGAAAGAGTTCGTAGCGGCCGTGAGTGCAGCGGCAACGGTCGCCCATCAGCATCTGGCACGAGTCTTCGCTGTCGACGAAGTCGAAGGTGGCGCCTACTCCATATCCGAATGGACAGGCGGGTCAACTCTCGAAGATCGCATCGCGGCCGACCACCCCATCGAACTTCCCGATTTTCTACCCAACGCCGCAGGACTCTCCGGCGCCCTCGCCGCACTCCACGAGACAGGGGCCGCGCACGGGGCGATCGACGTCTCCGCCGTCTCCTACTCCTCGGCTCACGCTGCGAAGTTGGGGGCATTCGGGAGGACACCCAGAACCGACTCGTCCGGTGACGTCCGAGCCCTCTCAGCCGCGCTCGAATCGGCACTCACCGGATCACCCCCCGGAGGCCCGCCGCCCTCTGAACGGATCGACGGCATCCCCAGGACGATCGATCGGGTCCTCAGGGCCGGGCAGTCGGGAAGCCTCGACGCCGATTCATTGCAGAAGGCCTTCCTCGCAGCTCCAACTCCTCGAGCCCCCGCCCCCGAGCCCGCATCGGCCTCCCGGAAACTGCTCGTCGTGGCGTTGGTCCTCGTCGCCCTCGCGGTCGGTCTTGTCGCGCTCGGCAGGGTGTTCTCAGGAAGCGGCGAGCCGATCATTCCAACTCCGCCGACGACCACCAGTCTCCCTGAACTCGGGACGACGACCGCTCCGCCTCCAGCTGCCGCTCCGGGTCAGGTCGCCATCGAGAATGCCGCCTCTTTCGACCCGTTTGGGGAGGGCGGCGAAAACGATGATACGATCGGGAACCTCCACGACAATGACTTCTCGACCGCGTGGAGGACCGAGCGCTACCGGGATCCCCTGCCCCTTCTCAAGGAGGGAGTCGGGGTGACATTCACCGTCACCGGCTCGCCGACTCGAGTGCAACTCGCTGGATTCACCCCGGGGACCGTATTCGAGATCTACTGGTCGGATACGTTCTTCCCCCAGCCCAAGGACTGGACGCGCGTCGCCGGCGCCGTGGCGCCCCCCGGCGCAGCCTTTGTGGATCTGCCCACCAGGCAAGAGGGCTTCTGGCTCCTCTGGTTGACCGACCTTCCGCTACACACTGACGGGATGTTCTACTCGTCCATCTCAGAAGTACGCTTCCTGCCGTGACCGCGCGAGCCCAGGATGCCGAGCTACTGGCGCGTGTGGTCGCCGGAGACCACGAAGCCTTCAACGAGATCATGCGCTCTCACGAGGACCGGGTGTTCTCGGTGTGTCTTCGGATCATGGGCAACCGCGAACACGCTCTCGACGCCACCCAGGAGACCTTCCTGACTGTTTTCCGGAAGGCAGAGCAGTTCAAAGGCGATTCTGCGCTCGGCACCTGGATCTACCGGATCGCGGTCAATACGTGTTACGACCTGCTCCGCAAACAGAAGCGCCGCCCATCGGAACCGATGCCCGAGCACTTCGAGCCGGCCGACCACTCGGCCGAGGAGGAGGTGGAGGCCGCGGCCCTGCGTCCCGAGATAAGACGCGCTCTGGGATCTATTCCTCCCGAGTTCCGGTCGGCCGTAGTGCTGGCCGACATCGAAGGGATGTCGCTCCTGGACACCGCCCAGATTCTGGGGGTGCCGGTCGGAACGGTGAAGTCACGGGTTTTCAGAGGCAGACGCCTTCTAGCCAAACAATTAGGGAACCAACACACCCCATGAGAGCATCCAAACGAACACATGCGTGAACGCGATCTCGATCTGATCGCCGCCCTCGTCGAGGGACGGCTCGAGGACGAGACTGAAGCGCGCTCGCTCATCGATTCGTCGTCCAAGCATCGGGCCGAATACGAAGCGCAGAAGGTCGCCTACGAGGCCGTTGCCTCCGTTCCAACCGCCCAAATGACGGAGCACGAGAAGGCGGCTCTTCACCGGGACGTGTGGTCAGCCCTCCAGACCGAACCCGTCGTGGCTGCGAAACGCTCTCCCTGGTACTTCCGCTGGTCCTACGCGGCGGCCGCCGTTGTATTGGTCGTCGGGGTTGGCGGCATGCTCACCCAACTTGGTGGTGGTGACTCCGACGAGACATTCTTCGAGGTCTCAGCCGGTCTCGACGAGGGCGATGACGAGGGGCTCCTTCGGGATAGTCCCAGTGCCGAAGAAGGCGCCGCGGACGTTGAGGATGACAGTGCGGCCGCGGCAACCACCGAAGCCGCCGCTGGTGGGGCGGTCGCCTCGCGAATTCCACCGTCGGATCCGACCGAGAAGTTCTTCTTCGACCAGGCAGCCGAGGTCCGGTCACAGGCCTACTCGGCCCTGAGCACCGACGAAGCCGACTCCCTTATCGAAACCCACGCATCCTGTCTCCAACGTGCCGGCCTCGACGACTACATGGCTCTCGCCGAACTCGACTTCGAGGATGCGGAGACGTTCGGTCTCGATCCGGCCAGCCTGTATCTGGCGGCGATCCCGGCCGACATTGATCTGGACGACCTGACACCCGTGGCGTTCGTCGAACTCGGCACCTGCACCGTCGTTCACACCGACGAATAGACGGCTCGGCGGAAACGAATCCGAGGGCAACTAACCTGGCCAACTCATGCAGGAATACGCCACGAAATTCGCCGACCTTCTCGAGCAGGTAGCACAGAAGGTGCGGGCCATGACCGTCGACCGGGTGGCCTACGGCATCAAGATGACCGGTCTGGGAATCCTGACAGCCACGATGGCGTTTACAGCATTGATCTTCCTGCTCTGGGCGCTCTTTGGCGCACTCGAGATCCCACTCACCACTGCAGGAGCATTCGCAGTCCTGGGAGCCCTGCTGCTGATCGGCGGCGGCTTCCTCTGGTTTAAGAGAATTGACGAGGAATGACACAACACGAACAGCTCATAGTCATCGGGTCTGGTCCGGCGGGACTCACCGCCGCCCTCTATGCGGCTCGCGCCGACCTCAATCCCCTGGTTTTCGAAGGGATGGCGGCCGGTGGTCAGTTGATGATCACGACCGATGTCGAGAACTACCCGGGCTTCCCCGACGGCATCATGGGCCCCGAACTGATGGACCAGTTCCGCAAGCAGGCGCAGCGATTCGAGGCGCGGCTACAGCAGGTCGACGTCACCTCTGTCGACCTCTCCAAGCGACCATTCAAGGTGAACGTCGGAGCAGACGAGTACACGGCCGACTCGATCATCGTCGCCACCGGGGCCTCGGCGAGTTGGCTTGGCATTCCCGGCGAGGAGCGGTTGGTCGGTAAGGGCGTTTCGGCCTGTGCCACCTGCGACGGATTCTTCTTCCGCGATCAGGAGTTGATCATCGTCGGTGGTGGTGACACCGCCATGGAAGAGGCACTGTTCCTCACGAAGTTCGCCTCCAAGGTGACCATCGTTCACAGGCGCGACGAGTTTCGGGCTTCGAAGATCATGTCCCAACGCGCCCAAGAGCACGCCAAGATCGACGTCATCTGGAACGCCGTTGTCACCGAGATCAAAGGAGACGACCTTGTCACCGGGGTGACTCTCGAGGACACCGTCACCGGGGAGACCAGGGAAATGTCCGCCGACGGAGTGTTCATCGCCATCGGCCACAAGCCCACGACAGACCTCTTCGTCGGTCAGTTGGACCTGGATGACAACGGATACGTCATCAACGGGTACGACGGCGACACCCACACCTCTGTCCCGGGGGTCTTCGCCGCCGGAGACGTCGCAGACCACCGTTATCGCCAGGCCGTGACCGCAGCGGGGACCGGCTGTATGGCCGCGATCGATGCGGAACGCTGGCTTGCCAACCAGGAATGACTTCCCGGTGAACCAGGTTCACTGATTCGATACTCAAGGAGACTCAATTGGCCGAAATCATCACACTCAACGACGGGACCTTCAACGACAAGATCAGCGAAGACACGCCGATGCTCGTCGACTTCTGGGCCGAATGGTGCGGCCCGTGCCGCGTCATCGCCCCCGTGCTTGAGGAAATCGCCCAGGAGCACGATGGTTTCAACATCGGCAAACTCAATGTCGATCACAATCCGCAGGCTGCCGCCGCGCACGACGTGATGAGCATTCCGACCCTGATCCTGTTCAAGGACGGTGTAGAGAAGAAGCGCATCGTCGGCGCCGCCCCCAAGCATCGTCTCATGCAGGAGTTGGCCGAGTACGTCTGAAAGGTTCCGTTGTGTGAAGCGTCGGTCCCAAGCCGACGGATAGCACGATGGTCGGGTTCTGCGCTCGTCCGACGGGAGAAGCAGGGCCCGAAGTCGTCCGCTTTACGTTGAGCATGCAACGCCAACGTCTACACCCTTCCTAAGGTTCACCCATGCGCCTCTACCGGCTCGGTGACGAGGGTCCGGCGATTCGAGACATCCAGGACCGACTCGCCGCGCTCGGCTTCGAATCCCCGGCCGACACCCGGGGCGTCTTCGGAAACTCGACCGAGAAGGCGGTACGGAGATTTCAGAAGGCCAAGGGACTCGATTCTGATGGCCTCGTCGGTCCGGACACCTGGCGCTCCCTCTACGAGGCCGGGTATCGCCTCGGCGACCGTCTCATCTTCATGAGACGTCCCATGATTCGCGGTGAGGACGTGGCCGAACTCCAATCCCGGCTGAACTCCCTGGGGTTCGACGCCGGAAAGGTCGACGGGATCTACGGAAATGACAGCGAGCGGGCGGTTATCGACTTCCAGCACAACCGAAATCTGGTAGAAGATGGAAAAGCGGGTCCCGAGGTGGTCACCGAGATGCGCCTTGTGACGCGCGGCGAGATGCGGGAGGGCCGCCACGCCATCAGGGAGCGGGAGTGGATGAGGCTGCTTCCCCCGACCGTCGCCGGGGCGAGGGTGTTCTTCGATGCCGGCTGCCGTGACCCTGAAGAAGCAAGGCAGTCCTGGGAAGCGGCCAGTTCGGCCTCCCTGGCAGTCCAGGAAGCGGGAGGTCTCCCGATGATGTCACGCAGCGTCGACATCCAACTCCCAGAACGGGTCCGGGCCCGACGAGCCAACAGGATGGGATCGGACATCATCGTGGCATTCCGCATCAACAGGGAGGGCGAAGACTGTGTCTTCTACTTCGCCTCGGAACACTCCGACTCTGCGGCCGGCCAGGAGTTGGCGAATGCGATTTCCTCGGTGGTCGGCGGACGAATCGAGGGCCGTGCAAACGCGATGCTGAAGGAGACGCGGGCGCCGGCCGTCGTAATCTCGAGAGCATATCTCGACGAGAAGGTGGGCTTGAAAGTGTCCGAGGCGATTGACCTCTTCTTCGCCTCAGCTGCCACCAAGAAATGAGCGGTAGATCTGCTCGAGTTGGCCCAGCGACCCGAACCGTATCTCGACCCTCCCCTTCTCGTCTTTGTATTTGATCTTCACCTTGGTGCCCAATTGCTCGCCGAGCCTGTTCTCGAGTTCGATGATCTCAACAGGTCTGATCTCCCGCACCGAGGTAGCCGCTTTGGGCTGAGGAGACTCCCTCTCGCGGCGGGATCGGACGGCGTCCTCGACCTGGCGCACGCTCCAGCCTTCCTTCGAGGCCTTCTCGGCAAGATAGGTCGCATAACGCTCATCCTCGAGACCTAACAATGCTCGGGCTGCTCCCGCGGTGAGGGTTCCGGCATCGACCATCGTTTGGACCGGGCCGGGCAGTTGGAGCAGGCGGATCGTGTTGGAAATCGTCGGGCGTGACTTCCCCACTCTCTGCGCAATCTGATCCTGGTTCATTCCATAATTTTCCAGGAGTTGTTGGAAGGCGTGAGCCTCCTCGAGAGGAGTCAGATCCTGTCGCTGCACATTCTCCACGAGAGCCTCTACCAGAGACGACTCCCCGACCGCTTCGCGCACGACGGCGGGGATGGCCTTCAGGCCGGCAAGCCTCGCCGCCCGCCACCGTCTTTCTCCAGCAACCAGCACGAAGTTGTCCACGCCCTCCGTGACGACAATTGGCTGGAGAACGCCGACCTCTTTGATGGAGGAGGACAGCTCCTCCAGGGCCTCGTCGTCGAATCGATTCCTGGGCTGATCCGGGTTGGCGACGATTTCGTCAATCGCTACCTGACGAAACACGCTATCTGCGGGTGACTCCTCCGACGTCTCCTTCGGTATCAGAGCCTCCAAACCTCTTCCCAATCCCGACTTTCTGGTTGTCATTCCTCTTCCTCCCCGCCTAGGCCATAGCGGGCTATGAACTCGTGTCCCAGATATCGATAGGCGATGGCTCCCCGGCTCATCGGATCGAATGCCTCGATCGGTTCGCCATATGAGGGCGCCTCCGACAGCCGGACCGATCTGGGGACGACGGTTCGGAAGACGGTGTCCCCAAAGTACTCTCGAACCTGTGTCGCTACATCCTTGGAGAGCTTGGTGCGGGCGTCGAACATGGTTAATAGCACTCCACCGACCTTTAGGTCCGGATTGAGACTCGAGGTGACCAAATCGACGTTCTGGAGCAACTGGCTCAACCCCTCGAGGGCGTAGTACTCACATTGGATAGGGATCATCACGTCCTGTGCCGCGGTCAGGGCATTCACGGTGAGAAGACCCAATGAAGGTGGGCAATCGATGAGAACGACATCGAAATCCCCGGTGGCATCGGAGATGGCAGTCTTGAGACGTGTTTCACGTGAAAACATCGATACCAGTTCGATCTCTGCGCCGGCAAGATCAATGGTGGCGGGGACCAGGAAGAGATTTCGCACCGAAGTGGGCTCGACGGCGTCGGAGATGTCGGCCTCCTTGAGCAGGACATCGTAGATCGAAAGCTCAATGCTTCCCTTCTCGATTCCAAGACCACTGGTGGCGTTGCCCTGTGGGTCGAGATCGATCAGCAAGACCCGCTGATCCTGAAAGGCAAGCGAGGCGGCAAGATTGATTGCCGTCGTCGACTTCCCAACTCCCCCCTTCTGGTTAGCGAGTGCGACAACTATTGGATCGTTCATTGACGGCGCATGATAAGTAGCCAGACGGTCTGATCAAGGACACTCGCCGGGATTTCGAGTGTCACCCATCCGCGGTGACCCGGTCTCGACCTCCAGGAACCACCCTGGATCACCAGATCCGTCGCCGGGAGTCTGGTTTCCACCAGTCGGGCCGTCTTCTCCGCCGATAGCGTCGCCCTGGTCACCAGGACATCGGGATAATCGCTCCCTGACCTCAACTCGGATTGGCAAGCAACGACGTTGGGCAGGTCGAGGATCCTGATCGCACGGCGCAGCAGGTCGACACGACGGGCGGACCGATCGATGAGCCGTATTCGTGTGTCGGGCATGAGAATCGCCAGCGGAATCCCGGGAAGACCGGCACCCGAACCCAGATCCCATACAGAAACGGGGTTTTCGGGGAGGGGAGTGGCAAACACGAGCGAATCTCCAATGTGACGTCTCGCGATTCGTTCTTGCTCGGCCGGGCCGATTCCACCGGCCTCAACGGCCTCTGTGGCCAGCCAGTACTCAAATCTGTCGAGCAGACCTAATTGATGTTCGTCCAGATGCCGACCGGAGTGGGATGCGGCGCGTTTCCAGAGTGCGTGTTTCACGTGGAACACAAAATAGCCCCGGGTCGAGGCCCGGGGCTATTTCTAATACCCTTTACTTGATAGCTGGTACGTCTGTCTACTCTTCCTCACCGCTCGATTCCTTGGAAAGAACCACGAATCGGCGGGGTGGCTCGCCTTCGGAGTATGAGCTGATCCCCTCCCGGGTGCCGGCAACGTCGTGGATGACCTTCCGATCTGCGGGGCTCATCGGCTCCAACATTATCTCGCCACCCTCGGCCCCGAGTTGGTCGATCAACTGCTCGGCGTAGATGGAAAGGGCCTCCCGGCGTCTCTCGGCATAGCCTGCAATATCCAGACGTAACCTGGCCGTTTCCTGGCCATAGCGCTGCAAGACGGTGCGGGTCAGTTCGTGGATGGATGATCTAACGGAGCCCCGTACTCCAACGAGAGCCTCGGTTTGCTCGCCGGAAACGTCGGCGATGATGACGTCATCCTCGACCTTGGCGGTTACCTCGCCCTCGAGGCCGTAGGCTCCGACCAGACCTTCAAGGAACTCCTTGGCTATTTCGGCCTGTTCTTCGACGGTCAGTACCGGGCGATCGTCGCTCACTGTCTTCTCTCTTCTCTCAGATTTCTTGGGCTTTTCCTGCTTCTTTTGCTGTTGGGCAGGTCGTGCTGCCCCATTCTTAGCCGATCTGGACGAGCCGCGCTGCTGATTCGTGCCCTTCGAGTGGCGACCACCGCTGTTGCGTTGGTCCCTTGACTGGTCCTTGGGCTGTCCCTTCCGCCTGCTGTTGCGGCGGCGGCGGGTCCTGCGCCTCTCGACTCGAACCACCGCATCCTGACCACCCATCCCAAGGAATCCCTTGACGGGTTCGGTCACGATTTCGACGCTGATCTGCTCCCGGCTCTCTACACCGAGCTCCTGCATGGCGACCTCGACAGCAAGGTCGACCGACTTGGCCTTTACCTCAACAGTTTCGACGTTGTTCAAACGTCACCTCCTCCTGCGCCGACGGCGCTTGTCTGTGGCACCCTGCTGTGGCGTGCTCGGCTTATCGCCATCGGAGTCGGGTTCATTGGATGACTCCTCCTTGGCGGCCGATCCTGGCGTGGGGGGGCGCCCATCGATCTTGAAAATGAGTACTTGCTGTCCGAGTCGGAAAAGATTTGAAGTGGTCCAATAGAGGACGAGTCCGGCGGGGAAGTTCCACGAGATAAACCCAATGAACAAGGGCATAATCTTGGTGATTGCCTGCTGTGCGCCGGCACCGGCCTGACCGTCGGGGCGATCCTGGCCATAGGTGGAGTGCCACTGTTGGACGTACTGGGTGGCCACCATGAAGGCGATAACCAGCAGGTAGGGGAGGGCGTGGGCGATTCCTAGCGCCATAGCCTCCGACGGAGACTCGCCGAGCGACATCCCCAGGAAGGTGCTGGCCTCGCCCAGCGACGCTCCGAGTGCGGTGTCCGCCCCGATGTACTCCTCCGGCGCCCGCAGAAGCCGGAACAGAGCGAACCAGATCGGCATCTGGACCAGGAGTGGCAAGAGACAGCCTCCGGGAGTAGCTCCCGCCTCCTTCTGTGTCTCCATGAGACGCCGCTGCATCTCTTGGGGGTCATCCTTGTATTCCGCCTGGATCTTCTTGATCTTCGGTTGAATCTCGGTGAAGGCCCGGGTCGCCCGGGTTTGCTTGAGTGTCAGCGGAAAGACAACGACGTTGATGGCGATCGTCAGCAGGATGATCGCCAGTCCATATCCCCATCCGGTGCTGAACAAAGGAGTCAGCAGGTCGAAGAAGAAGTTGAGGGCCGAGCCCAGGGCCCGAATCAAGGCATTAAACAGTTCGCCCATTAAGGGTTTCTCCAGTTCTCGGGGACCGGATCGAGGCCCCCGGGTCTAAGTGGGTGACATCTGCCGATTCGTTTCAGGCCAAGCCAACCACCACGAAAAAGGCCGAAGCGCTCGACGGCTTCGGCAGCGTACGACGAGCAAGTTGGTTGGTACCTGCAATTGGCACCTAGATTGGGACTTACCAGTTTCTGGTAAATACGGATCAGTCCGACCACCAGATGCCGGGGACGGAGCCACCTACTCATTGCTCAGTTCCTCGATGGCGCGGGCAAGCCAACCCTTGATCTGGGCGAACTCGGCCTCGGCGACCTGGCCGCTGGCAATGATGACGTAATCCATTCCTGGTTGTAACTGCAATTGTCCGACCGCATGACGCAATCGCCGTTTTGTGCGATTGCGGGTCACGGCATTTCCGCTACCTCTCGAAACGATGAGCCCGAGTCGGGGAGTGCCTGGTCGACCCGGCGACCTGACTACGACGATTCCGCCCTTGCGGCGTCGGTTCCCTTCCCTTAAGACTCTACGAAAGTCCTTCGAGTTTCTGAGTGATTCGAGATCAGGCAGTGAGACGCTTACGACCCTTGGTGCGGCGCGACTTCAGGGTCGAACGCCCGGCACGGGTTTGCATACGGTGCCGGAATCCGTGACGACGCTTGCGACGACGAACTTTGGGTTGATAGGTCCTCTTCATAAGAATCTCAGGGGGTAGAGGGAGAGTCGTTACAGGTTATGAAGGGGCCGAAACCTATGTCAAAGCCCGAAACATCACGACCCGGTCGGGTCGCGAAGAATTCAGACAAGTCGCGAAAAGAACATTTCCCCTCAATGGTCTGTTATCGGACACCTCCCGTTCGTGGGAAAGTATGGAAAGTATCGCGCTGACCTGGGCATTCGTCTGTGGAAAGATCCGGTACCTGTCATCCACACCGCTGATTCTCGCGGTCTTGACTGCCGAACCGGGTAGGCCAATACTCGCTCGACTCGGTCCTGGGATCTCAACTACTTCCCCGTCGTTTGTTGACGATGAGAAGCCCCTGGGCCCTTATATGAAGATTTTCTAGGAGTGTGCACAGACATTTCCACAGATGTGGAGCGGTTTGTGGACAACCTGGTCATTTGGAGGACGAGCCTTTTGGCACAGGCGAAAACATCAAGCAACAGCTGGACACAATTTCAAGACAACCTTCGAGAGGGAGTCTCCAAAGCCAACTGGGACACCTGGCTTTCCCGTCTCGAACTGGATCAAGATGGTGACGTTCTGACATTGGTCGCCCCGACCGAATTCCATCTCCGCTGGGTACGTGACAAACACGGGGACCTGGTCACCGCGGCCTACCAGGCCGCCTACGGAGCGGAGCGGACGCCGGCATACAAGGTCAGTGACAACCCTCCGGCAGAACAACCCTTGCCGCTCGGTGAGCAACCCGAAGAGGTCGCTCCGACGGCCGGCACAACAACTGTTCCAGCGGTCAAGCCCACCAACCTCATCTCCCGCTATCGCTTCGAAAGCTTCGTCGTGGGCCAGTCCAACAGGTTCGCATGGGCCGCGGCCATGGCCGTCGCCGAGCAGCCAGGCGCTCACTACAACCCCCTCTTCATCTACGGCGGCGCCGGTTTGGGCAAGACCCACCTTCTCAACGCTGTCGGTCACGAGGCGTTGACCATGTATCCAGAACTGGTCGTCCGCTACGTCTCCTCGGAGAATTTCCTCAACGACTTCATAGATTCAATCAGGCGCAAGCGTCCCGACGCCTTCAAACAGCGATACCGGGGAGTGGACATCCTCCTGCTTGACGACGTCCAGTTCTTCGAAGGCAAGGAGCAGATCCTCGAAGAGTTCTTCCACACCTTCAATTCCTTGTACGAGTCGGGCAAGCAGATGGTGATCAGTTCTGATCGCCATCCGAGAAATCTGTCCTCACTGGAGGATCGCCTCCGGAGCCGTTTCGAGTGGGGGCTTCTCACCGACATTCAGCCGCCCGACGTCGAGACACGCCTCGCCATCCTCAAGAGCAACGCCGAGTTCGCTCCCAAACCTGTCCCACTCGATGTCCTCGAGTACATCGCCGGCCTGGTTTCGGACAACATCCGCGAGTTGGAAGGTGCTCTCACCAGGGTTACGGCCTGGTCGGCACTGAATCGGCGCGACATCGACCTCGATACGGCCGAACGAGTCCTCCGGGATATTGTCGCCACTGATGAACCTGTCCCCCTCGGCCCTGACATCATTATTCGCACGACGGCCCAGTCCTTTGGATTCACCGTCGAGGACGTTCTCAGCTCGAGCCGACGTCAGCCATTGGTGCTCTGCCGTCAGGTTGCGATGTACCTGTGCCGTGAATTGACAGACCTCTCTCTTCCCAAGATCGGTGGTTACTTCAACCGTGACCACACCACCGTTCTGCACTCCGTCGAGAAGGTGAAGCGGATCTTGAGATCCGATCGAGCCGTTTTCGACCGTGTCAATCAACTCACACAGGAGCTGAGGAAAGGTGGCGGTGTTTCCACAGGCGCCTGACTTATCCACCGGGACGGCCGATTCATGCACACAGAACACACACCGTTTTCCAGTACGAATATGTCAGCCACCGCTTGTAGAAACGCAAAGTATCCACATTTCCACAGCCCCCTACTACAACTAATACTCCTTAAATGAAATCTCATAACAAAAGAAGAAGGGAAATCCACCTGTGAGAATCAGAGCTCAGCGAGACGATCTCGCAGATGTCCTCGCCAGAGCCAACCGTGCCGTCGGAACCCGGACGGCTCTTCCCGTGCTGCAAGGACTCCTGTGCGAGGTCTCCGGTTCAACTCTTCGGGCGACCGGTACGGACCTGGACATGACCGTCCGTACCCAGACCGAGGTCGAAGTCATCGAGGAAGGCCGTGCGGTCATCCCCGGACGTCTCCTGTCCGAAGCTGTCAGGAAGATGCCGGCGGGTCAGGTCACCATTGGGGTCACCGACACCGATATCGAGATCGAAGGCAACGGCCCACGTTTCACTCTCAGACCACTCACCTTGGACGACTTCCCCGTTCAAGAAGATGTCGTAGCTGAAGGCGTAGAAGTTGACGGAGAGCAATTGGCCGAGGCGATCAATCAGGTCACCATCGCTGCCTCCGGTGACGGCGCCCGTCCCATCCTGACCGGTGTCCTGTTTGAGACATCGGACGACGGATTACGGATGGTCGCCACCGACTCCTACAGGTTGGCCAAGCGCGATATCCCCGGGATCGGGCTGGAGGGAACCGGGTTGGTACCCGCTCGCGGTCTTCGTGAATTACCCCGTACGATCGGTGCTCCCAAGATCACCGCACAGCTCCGCGAGCGAGAGGCCGTCTTCAGTTCGGAACGAGGGACGCTGCGTCTCCGGCTCATCGACGGCAATTTTCCGAAGTATCAGTCTCTGCTTCCCGAGACCTATCCAAATCAGGTCATCCTCGACAAGGAAGAGCTCCTCGACGCCCTGGGACGAGTCACTCTGGTGGCCGAGGATCATATCCCCGTGAGACTGAAGCTCATGGAGGGCGGGGTCGAGGTGACGGTCAGTCGCCAGGACGTCGGCGCCGAGTCTGAGCACCTCTCCGGTGAATTCACCGGCTCGGACGAAGACGTAACGATTGCCTTCAACCCGCGCTACCTCCAGGACGGCGTCACCGCGATGCCGGGAGACAAGGTGCGCATTCAGGTCATTGACTCGTTCAAGCCAAGCATCCTTGATGACGGAACGGACGGGGACTTTCTCTACCTCCTGATGCCCGTCCGGGTCTGAATGAGGGTTGACTGGGTCTCACTTCTCGACTTCCGGTCATACAAGGCACTCAATTGGAGTCCCGACACAGGGGTCAATCTCCTCATCGGCAAGAACGGCGCCGGCAAGACCAACGTGCTCGAAGCGATCGGCTATCTGGCGACATTGAGGTCCTTCAGATCCGCCCCTGACTCCGCCCTGATTCGTAACGGCGCCGAATCGGCCGTGATGAGATCGGCCCTTGTTTCGGAGCAGCGGGAGAGGCTGATCGAGATAGAGGTGCCCCGTCAGGGCTCTCGCCGGACGCAGGTGGACAAGACCCGGCTGAAACGTACGGCCGATCTTCTCGGTGTGGTTCGTGTCATTGCCTTTCTTCCCGAAGATCTCGATCTGGTGAAGAGGGGCCCTGCGTACCGTCGCAACCTCCTCGATGAGATAGCGGTTCAGCTTTGGCCGGCGTCCTATCTCGACCAGTCCGAGTTCGAAAGGTCTCTGAGGCAACGCAACGCGTTTCTCAAGGCGGGAGATCACGACGAGGTGACTCTCTCCGTCTGGGACTCGCGTCTGGCGCAGTCGGCCGGCAGGGTGCTGGCCCGGCGTTCACGTGTCATCGAGACTCTGTCTCCGCTTTTCGACGTCGCCTACAACGAGATCGCCGAAGCCGAGTCGACCGCCCGGTTTACTTATGTTCCCTCGTGGGGAGGGGACTCTCTCAAGACGGCCTCGGCGGCCGAATATGCAGATCTGGTGTCCAGGGCTCTTGAAGGGAGCAGGCGACGGGACTATGAACGAAGGATGACGACTGTTGGACCCCATAGGGACGAGCCGGGATTCTCGATTGGAGGCAGCGAAACCCGGACCCATGGAAGCCAGGGCGAGCAGAGGACAATTGCGCTGGCCGTCAAACTCGCCGCCCATCGAGCGGTCGCCGAAGCTGTCGGAGAACCCCCGGTGCTTCTTCTCGACGATGTCTTCTCGGAACTCGATCCGGATCGGGCGGCAGCACTTGCTCAGGCCCTTCCCGACGCACAGACACTGATCACTTCTGCCCGTCCCGAGGACGTGCCCATCTCGGGAGTCAGGTGGGTGGTTGAGGAGGGATCAATCATTGAGTCGTGACAAGGATCTCGAACCGTTCTCGGAGTCCATCGACGATGTGTTTTCCCGTCTTGGACTGCCTGATCCGGTGCTCATGTCACACATATCCGAGGAGTGGGAAATCCTGGCGGGACAGCCGTGGGTTGGCCGCTCCAAGCCCTTATATGTTCGTGGGAAGACCCTTGTCATCGAAGCGTCGAGCCCTTCGATGATCGCCTTTCTCAAATACGGCGAGGCGAGTCTTCTGGAGGCACTGAGAAACCGTTTCCGACCTGGGGAAATAGAGGCGATCGAGGTGGTTCCGCCTGGGCGCTCGTGACGGTCATGAAACACCCAGATGAATTCGTTTCTGTCGGTCCCAGGGGGTAAAATGACAAGCATGAAAGTAGGCGCTGAGAAGGTGCCTCTTCCTTCTTCAGGAACAGCCTGATTTCTACCCGGTAGGAGAGTCGTGACGGCTACTCGCGACAGTTACAAAGCAAAAGACATCACAGTCCTCGAGGGACTCGAGGCGGTCCGTCGTCGACCCGGAATGTACATCGGATCAACCGGTCCCCGAGGCCTTCACCACCTGATCTGGGAGGTTGTCGACAACTCCGTCGACGAGGCAATGGCGGGCTACTGCTCGAAGATCACCGTCACCCTGCGCGCTGACGGCGGCGTCGAGGTATCCGACAACGGTCGCGGTATTCCTATCGACAAGCACGCCAAGACCAAGAAGTCGGCCCTGACAACTGTCCTCACCACTCTTCACGCTGGTGGCAAGTTCGAACAGGGTGCCTACACGGTGTCCGGTGGTCTTCACGGGGTGGGCGTTTCGGTCGTCAACGCGTTGTCCGCCCGTCTCGAGGCCGAGATTCGCCGTGACGGATATGTCTACACCCAGGAGTTCCGTGACGGCTCGCCCAAGACAAAGGACCCCAAGAAGGGGAAAGCGGTCAGGAAGAACGGAACGACGATTCGTTTTTGGCCCAGCGCAGAGACCTTTACCGACACTCTCGAGTTCGAGTACGACATTGTGGTCTCCAGACTTCGCGAGACGGCCTTCCTCAACCGGGGCCTCCAGATCACGCTCAAGGACGAGCGTGGCGAAGAGGAGCAGAGTGTTGTCTTCCACTACAAGGGTGGCCTGGTCGACTTCGTCAACCATCTCAACGCCAAGCGAGACCCGCTTCACGCGCACATCATCGACATCGGTGATGAGAATGACGACCACGAGGTCGAGGTGGCGTTGCAGTGGACCACGTCCTACACCGAGTCGGTTCTTTCCTTCGCCAACAACATCAACACCCATGAGGGCGGAACCCATGAGGAGGGCTTCCGGAAGGCCTTGACCAAGTCGATCAACGAGTTCGCCCGCGCCAAGAACATCCTCAAGGAGAAGGACTCCAATCTGACGGGCGAGGATGTCCGCGAGGGTCTTACCGCCATTATCTCGGTGAGGGTCAAGGAGCCACAGTTCGAAGGCCAGACCAAGACCAAGCTGGGCAACACCGAGATCCGGTCCTATGTGGAGAAGACCCTGAATCGTCTTCTTCCCGAATGGCTCGAGAAGTACTCGCCCGAAGCCCGTCGAATCGTCGAGAAGTGTGTCAACGCATCAAAGGCTCGTGAGGCGGCGAGGAAGGCAAGAGAACTCACCAGGCGCAAGTCGGGCCTGGAGTCCGGGGGCCTCCCGGACAAGCTCGCAGACTGCTCCAGCCGCGATCCCGGCGAGTCCGAGATCTTCATCGTAGAGGGCAAGTCGGCGGCCGGGCCGGCCAAGGCCGCCCGCAACTCAGAGACCCAGGCAATCCTCCCGATTCGAGGCAAAATCCTCAATGTCGAGAAGGCCCGTCTCGCCAAGGCGCTTCAGAACAGCGAGATCCTGGACATCTTCTCCGCCATGGGAACCGGCATCGGAGACGACTTCGACATCTCGAAGGCTCGTTATCACAAGGTCGTTCTCCTGGCTGATGCCGACGTCGACGGCGCCCACATCAGGACGCTGCTGTTGACCCTGCTCTTCAGGCATCTCAGACCGCTCATCGAGTTTGGATACGTCTACGTTGCCCAGCCGCCGCTCTATCGAGTCAAGGTTGGCTCCAAGGTCCATTATCTCAAGGACGAGGCTGAGCTGACGGCGTTCCAGGCTGAGCATCCGAAGGTGAAGCCGACCCGGTTCAAGGGTCTCGGCGAGATGAACGCCAGGGAATTGTGGGATACGACCATGAATCCCGAGACGCGCACTCTGCTCCGGGTCGAGATGGCCGACGTGGCCCTTGCAGAGGAGATCTTCGAAACCCTCATGGGAGACGACGTGGCGTCACGGAAGAGCTTCATTCAGCAGAACGCCGACGACGTTCGGTTCTTGGATATCTAGGGCTTAGGAGAAGCGTCCTTATGACCGACGAACAGAGAGCAATGGGCCAGGCGCCCGAGATAGAGATCACCGCCGAGATGGAGGCCAGCTTCATCGACTACGCCATGTCGGTGATCGTCTCCAGAGCGCTGCCAGACGTACGTGACGGCCTCAAGCCGGTGCAGAGGCGGATCATCTATTCGATGTTCGAGAACAACATCAGTCCCACTTCGCCGCACCGCAAGTGCTCGAAGGTGGTTGGTGACGTCATGGGCAACTATCACCCCCACGGCGATCAGGCGATCTATGACGCTCTGGTCCGCATGGGCCAGGACTTCTCGATGAGACATCTCCTCATCGACCCGCAGGGGAATTTCGGGACCGTCGACGACCCGCCCGGCGCCGCCCGATACACCGAGTGCCGTCTCACCAAGCTCTCGACCCATCTCCTCCAGGGAATCAGTGAGAACACGGTCGATTTCATCGACAACTACTCCGGCGAGCTCCAGCAGCCCTCCGTGCTGCCGTCGCGTTATCCCAACTTGCTGGTCAACGGCTCGCAGGGGATCGCCGTCGGAATGGCGACGAACATCCCGCCTCACAACCTCGGAGAGGTCATCGATGCTGCTCTGCACACGATCGACCACCCCGACGCCACATCCGAGGAGCTGTTGGAGTTCGTCAAGGGCCCCGACTTCCCGACCGGAGGCTTCCTGGTCGGCACCAGCGGCATCCGTGAGGCTCTGACCACCGGCCGCGGCTCGGTCAAGATCCGTGCGGTCTGTGACATCCAGGAGGTTCGTAAAGGACGCACGGCCGTCGTTGTCACCGAATTCCCCTATCAGGTCTCCATTGAGCGGGTGGTGGCGAAGATCAAGGTCCTTGTCGACGACAAGCGCCTCACCGGCATCGCCGAGGTCCGCAACGAGTCCTCTGACAGGGTCGGGATACGCCTCGTCATCGAATTGAAGCGTGACGCTGTGCCCCAGGTCGTCCTCAATCAACTCTACAAGCTGACTCCACTTCAGGATTCGTTTGCTTACAACGTCGTCGCCCTCGTCGATTCGGTGCCCCGAACCCTGAACCTCGCCGAGATGGTCGGCTACTACCTCGACCATCAGATGGAGGTCATCGAGCGAAGGACGCAGTTCCGTCTCGATCAGGCGCAGGCGCGAGCCCATATTCTCGAAGGCCTGATCATCGCCGTCGACAACATCGACGAGGTCATCAAACTCATCAGGGGTTCGGCAGACACAGCCGAAGCCAGGGCCAATCTCATCGAAACCTTCGAGTTGAGTGAGATCCAGGCCAACGCGATCCTCGACATGCCTCTCCGAAGACTCACTGCGCTCGAGGTCGACAAGCTCCGCACCGAACTGGCAGCGCTCCATGAAACCATCGCCGAGCTCGAAGGGATCCTGGCGGACCCGAAGATGCGCTGGGCGATCATCCGTGAGGAGATGACCGAGATTCGGGAGAAGTTCACCGACGACCGTCGCAGCCGGATCGTTCCCGACGAGGGCGACCTCAGTCTCGAAGACCTCATCGCCGACGATGAGCTGATCATCACGGTTTCCCAGGCCGGTTACGTGAAGTCGGTGCCCGCATCCACGTACAAGACCCAGTCGCGGGGCGGTCGGGGAGTCAAGGCGGCCGAAGTTCACGAAGATGATGTGATCCGTCATCTCGTTCACACCACGGCACACGCTTACCTGCTGTTCTTCACCAACAAGGGCCTGGTCCATCGGGTCAAGGCCCACGCCATCCCGAGGCAGTCCAGGACAGCAAAGGGTGTGCTGGCGCAGTCGGTCCTTCCCCTTGGTCCCGAGGAAACTGTGCAGGCGATCATCGACACCCGCGATTACGAGACCGGTCGGTTCCTCGTCATGGTCACCAAGAAGGGCCAGGCGAAGAAGACCGAGTTCAGGGAGTACGACTCCCGCAATCAGACCCTTGTCGCCATCAATCTGAGCGACGACGACGAGTTGGTGACTGTCCGCACCACCAACGGCCAGAACGACATCTTGATCTTCACCCGCGACGGCATGGGCATCCGCTTCGCCGAGTCCGACCTTCGCAGCATGGGGCGCGGCACCCGGGGTGTTCGAGGGATCAAGCTGCGCGAGTCCGACCAGGTCGTGGCGGCTGTGTCCAATGTCGAGGGTGACGAGGTTCTGCTGCTCACATCGGGCGGGTACGGCAAACGCACCATCATGGGTGAGTTCCGGCGTCAGGCACGTGGCGGCGTGGGTGTCAAAGCATTCAAGATCACGAGAGTGCGAGGGAACCTGGTGGCGGCGCGGGCCGTGTCAAAGGATGACGAGGTATTTCTGGTTTCGTCCGCCGGAGTCGGTATCCGAACCCCGGTGAGCAAGATCAGCCGTCAGAGGCGTGATTCCACCGGTGTGAAGGTGATCGATGTCGGTGCTGGCAACGAGTTGTCGGCAGCCGCCATAGTCACCGACGAGATCGCCTGAGGAACTGTCGCGACCCGACAAACGTTGGACAAGACGGGTCATCTCTTAGACTTCTTCACAACCCCCAGGAGCCCAGATGGCAACTGTTCGCCGTGTCAGACGAATAATCAGGAAAATCGACCCGTGGACCGCACTCAAGGTCTCCTCCGTCGTATGGGCGGTTTTGGGTCTTGCTCTCGTCCTTGGAATGGTCATCTTCTGGTCGGTTCTCGATCGTGCAGGCATCCCCGACAAGATCACAGAGTTCCTCGTTGAGGTCACTCTGATTGCAGAGGGCTCCGATCCGTTTGGCAACACTGAGCAGTTTCTTCGGTTTGCCATCTTCAGTTCGGTCGTCTGGTGGGTACTGATGACGGGGATCACAACCGCCTTCGCCATCGTCTACAACCTCGTGTCGGACGTTGTTGGGGGCCTCGAGGTAGTCGTTCTCGAAGAAACCCTGAACCCCGTGGTCACCGAGCAGGGAGAAACACAGCAGGTTCTCCATCCTCCCGCCGACTACCGCACCGGGAACGGGGCAATCGTCCCTCCGGAGGATCACGCCGACATTCCCACCGAGGAAAGCGATCCGGTCGGCCTTCCCGAGACCCTGGAGCAGATCGACGCCTAGTGCGATCTCGGAGCACTAGTGCTCTGGCCGGTAACGTTGGCGATGTTCAGGGCGAGGCAGGGGTGTCTCTGGCAAGGACGCAGGACGAAGGCGCACCTGGCCGTTCGTCGAGGACGAGGACACAGCCAGGGGCGCCACTGG
>JAYEGJ010000073.1:0-10906 GCA_034658975.1 Actinomycetota bacterium | reverse complement strand
AACAGCCTCGAGAGCTGCGGACTTCGGCCCCTCCGCGTGGACACCCCCCCGACCGCCCGATCTAGGCTCCGGTGGTCATGCTCGATCTCACGTTTCCACTCCACGCTCCCCGTGGCACCGACCTGAACACCAACGGATGGCTCCAGGAGGCGGTGCTGAGATGCCTCCTCAACAACCTCGACCCCGACGTTGCCGAGGATCCGGAGAACCTCATCGTCTACGGCGGCCGTGGGAAGGCCGCACGCAACATCGAGTCGTTCCACGCCATCGTCGCCACACTGCAGCGACTGAAGAACGACGAGACAATGCTCGTTCAGTCCGGAAAGCCCGTTGGAGTTTTCCGGACGCACGATCTCGCCCCGAGAGTTCTCATTGCGAACAGCAACCTGGTTCCGAAATGGGCAACCCTCGATCACTTCTGGGATCTCGAGGCAGAAGGCCTGATCATGTATGGCCAGATGACCGCCGGGTCCTGGATCTACATCGGCACGCAGGGGATCCTCCAAGGGACCTATCAGACCTTCGTCGCCATCGCCGACCTGAGATTCGGAGGCACGCTGGCCGGCACTCTCACTCTCACCGGAGGTCTCGGGGGCATGGGTGGCGCCCAGCCTCTGGCGGTCACCATGAACGGTGGAGTGGCCCTCTGCATCGAGGTCGATCCGCATCGAATCCAGCGACGACTCGAAACGGGCTATCTCGATGTCGAGGCCGATTCGGTCGACCACGCCATTTCATTGGCCGCTGCTGCCAAACGGGACCGCAAGGCACTCTCGATAGGCCTGCTTGGCAACGCTGCCGATCTCTTCCCCCGGTTGCTCGCGATGGGTCTTGACGTCGACATCGTCACCGACCAGACGTCGGCGCATGACCCCCTGTATGGCTACATCCCTGCCGGCTACTCCTTGGATGAGGCACTTGCTCTGCGCGACGACGACCCCGACACCTACATCAAGGCCGCCCGGGAATCCATGGCGACTCAGTGCGAGGCCATGGTTGGATTCCAGCAGGCCGGCGCGGAGGTTTTCGACTACGGAAACAACTTGAGGGGGGAGGCCCAGACCGCCGGATACTCCGACGCGTTCTCCTATCCGGGCTTTGTCCCCGCATACATACGCGACCTGTTCTGCGAGGGCTCGGGACCGTTCCGCTGGGTAGCTCTTTCCGGTGACCCGGCCGACATTGCTGTGACGGACCAGGCATTGAAGGATCTGTTCCCCGACAACGATCCTCTCAATCGCTGGCTGCGGATGGCCGGTGAGAGAGTCCACTACCAGGGTCTTCCGGCACGGATCTGCTGGCTCTCCTACGGCGAACGTCACCGCGCCGGACTTCGATTCAACGAACTGGTCGCCTCGGGCAAGGTCTCGGCTCCGATCGTCATCGGTCGCGATCACCTCGACTCGGGATCGGTGGCCTCTCCCTATCGGGAGACCGAGGCCATGGCCGATGGCTCCGACGCCATCGCCGACTGGCCGCTGCTCAACGCCATGCTCAACGTCTCCTCCGGAGCTGCATGGGTGGCTCTTCACCACGGTGGCGGTGTCGGAATCGGCAACTCGATCCATTCCGGGGCGCAGGTGGTGGCGGACGGGACCGACCAGGGAGCGTTCCGGGTGGAGCGTGTGCTCACAAACGACCCCGGTACCGGGGTGATGCGTCACGCCGACGCCGGATACGAGAAAGCTCAGAACGTCGCCCGGGAGCGCGGCGTCGACATCCCCATGCTCGATGGCAATCGTTGATCCGTACTGGCCCCGGGCGGACGTCTGGCTGAGCCAGGACGCTGCCGATCCCGACCTCCTCGTGGTTGGGGTGCCCTCGTCCAAGGCGTCACTCTCGCCGTCCCGGGCCGACCTCACTCCCCTCGCCGTACGCGAGAGGTTCGGGCGCTTTTCCACCTACCACGGAGACCTGAACATCGATTTCTCCGACGTGGCCGTACGCGACGTTGGGAATTGGGCGGTGTCGGAACTCGACATGCACGCCATGCCGGACACCGCCGCCGATCTCGCCCGCCAGCGTCCCGATGCGCCGTTGACTCTCTACCTCGGGGGTGACAACGCAATCACCCGTCCCCTCGTCGCTGCCATGGCGGACGATCTGAGCAGTGTCGGAGTCATCACCTTCGACGCTCACCACGACACCCGGTCCCTCGAAGCGGGCCCGACGAACGGCACACCCATCAGGGGACTGATCGAGGAACACGGGCTGCCGGGATCGAACGTGGTCCAGATCGGAATCCACTCGTTTGCCAACAGCCTCGTCTACCGCCGCTACAGCGAGGCGGCCGGAGTGACCATCTTCACCATGGACCAGATAGACGATGCCGGAATGGCGGCCGTGGTCGCTCGCGGGTTCGAGAAGCTCGACCATTGCGACCGCGTCTATGTAGATGTTGACATCGACGTTCTCGATCGGGCATATGCCCCGGGCTGCCCGGGGGCGAGACCGGGAGGCATGACCGTGCGCCAGTTGGCCGAAGGAGTCCGGCGTTGCGCCGCTAACCCGAAGGTGTCGGCAATGGACTTCGTGGAGGTAGATGCCGAACTGGATATCGGTGCGGCGACCCTCGACGCCATGGCCCATCTCGTGTTGACCGCCGCCGCAGGATTCGCCTCGCGCTAGTGGTCCGTCGCAATAACTGAGGCGCCAGCCTGAGCGTTCTGGACGGCGCAGGTTCGGTATACCGAACGCACAACATTAGGAAACGCTTAGCCGCCGCTGACTGTCTGCTCGGCCGCTGGGTCGAGCCAGTCTCCCTCGCGTGATTGCAGATAGCCATGTGGAAGCTTGACGGGACGGGGACCGTGACTGTGCCCGCGCACCATCCGGTTGGCCTCTTCCGGAAAAGGGATGTCCGGGTCCAGTTGAGTCACGAGGTCGGCCAGTTCCTCGACCGACCTGACCCTTGCCATGGCATCCCGTAGTCTCGGTCCGGCCGGGAACCCCTTCAGGTACCAGGAGGGGTGTTTTCGGAAGAGGTTCATCCCCATCTTCTCTCCAAAATGATCGACGAGAAGCTCGGCATGTCTCACCATGATCTCCCCGACCTCCCCGAGGTTCGGGGCGGGCCGAGGATCCCAACCGGCAAACATCTCCGTGAGATCCCTGAACAGCCAGGGTCTGCCAAGACAGCCGCGTCCGACGACTACACCGTCGCAGCCCGTCTCGTCCATCATCTTCCTGCCGTCTTCGGCAGTCCAGATGTCGCCGTTCCCGAGGACCGGGATCTCGGTCACGGCCTCCTTGAGCAAGCGGATGGCCGACCAATGGGCTTCCCCCGAGTAGAGCTGGCGGGCGGTTCGCGCGTGGAGCGCCACGGCAGAGATGCCTTCATCCTGTGCCACCAGCCCCGTTTCGATGAATGTGAGATGCTCCTCGTCGATTCCCATCCTGAACTTGATCGTCACCGGGACATCGCCGCTGTTCGAGACGGCCGCGCTCACGATCGAGCGGAAGAGATTGGTCTTCCAAGGGAGTGCTGCGCCGCCACCGTGGCGGGTGACTTTGCCCATGGGGCAACCGAAGTTCATGTCGATGTGATCGACTCCTCCTGTAACCAGAAAGGCCACGGCCTCGCCGAGCGAACCCGGATCGGTCCCATAGAGCTGGATCGACCTGGGGACCTCGTCGTCAGAGAAGCGGGCAAGCGCCATTGTCTTCTCATTGCGTTCGACCAGACCGCGAGCGCCGATCATCTCCGATACGTACAGTCCTGCCCCGAACTCCCGGCACAGCCGGCGGAAGGGCGCATTGGTGACACCGGCCATCGGCGCGAGCACAACTGGCGGGTCAACCTCGAGGTTTCCGATTCGGAGACTCATTGCAGGCCAGGTTATTGCAGTTCACGCGCAGAGACACGTCGCAGCGGCGGGCTGGGGCAGCCGAGATCACCGCATTGATCCGAGTACGGAGATGCGGGCTAGACCTTTCGGCTAACAAGTTCACCTTTGCCGATGGGAACGACCACGGAGTCAACTCGTCTGTCGCTCAGGGCGCGGTCGATCATCGGTTGGAGTGTCTCGCGGTGGTTGATCGCATTGTCAGCAACCAGCAGCCCTCCGGTGACGAGGTTCGGTACGACAGCTTCGTAGCACTCGGCGTAGACCTCTTTCTCAGCGTCAAGGAAACAGAAGGCAACATCACCGATTCCAGAGAGACGGTCGAGTGCATCCCCCTCTATCAGTTCGACGACACTGTCGACGCCAGCGACACGGAGCGTTTCTCTGGCCATCTCTGCCTTCTCGGGCAGGATTTCGAATGTCGTCACCGTGCGATTCGTCGCTTGCGCCGCAATGCTGAGCCACAGCGTCGAATACCCCGCGCTGGTACCAATCTCAAGGATCTTCCCAGGCGGCGCTGAGGCTGCCAGGATCGCCACGAACCGTCCCGTTTCCGGTGGAATCTGGCGAAGGCGCTGCATCCGAGGCGTACCATCGGACCGATCTACAGCATCAGCGGCCTCCAGTTCATGCATCCGGGCCAGCATCATCTCTGGTATGTCGTCGAACACGCTGCCCCCCCAATCGGCTTCCCACAGGCTAGAGCGGGACCGACCACACCTGCACGTAACGGCGGCCGTCACGACCGATTCTGGTCACGTGTAGTGCCGGTAATGCGCTCCCAGTGGGCACAGCTATCTGAATAGAGACCGTCGGCCAGAAGTCGCGAAATTTCGTCAGCGAATCGACTTGGCAACAGCCCACAACCTGGATACGTTTCCAAATACCGGGGTGAGGGCAACCTCAAACCGGGACGGAAGTGACCGAGAGGTGACTTCGGTACCCGACTGGCGGACCAGCTCTAGGGCTGGAGCACCAGACGGGTCGAAAACCCCGAGAGGGTGATGACTTCGGTCAACGCTCCCTCGGGGTTTCTTCGCGTCCACGTCTAGCTCCGAGGCAGCCGGCACAGAACCGCATAGATCAGTTCTCTCGACTCTCGGATGTGTAGGTTCGCTCCGAGCCAGTCAGATGTCAGTCACCAAAGTCATGACGGCCGAAGATGCCGTCTCGGTTATTCGCGCGGGAGACGTGGTTGCCAGTTCCGGGTATGGAGGCCACGGAGTATCCGAAGAGGTCCTTGCCGCGCTCGAGGCTCGATTCCTGGAGACCGGCTCACCACGTGACCTGACGCTGGTGTGGGCCGGGGGTCAGGGGGACTTCGAGGCCAAGGGACTCAACCATCTCGGGCACGAGGGACTCCTCAAGCGTGCGATCGGAGGGCACTACGGCCTGGTGCCGAAGATCGAGCGGCTGGCAGTCGAAGAGAAGATCGAGGCCTACAACCTTCCGGAGGGGACCCTCGTCCATCTCTTCCGCAACATCGCCGCAGGCGCCCCGGGGATTCTGTCCACCATCGGTATCGGCACCTTCGTCGATCCCCGGATCGAGGGCGGGAAGGTGAACTCATCGGCCGTGACGGACGTTGTTGAATTGACCGAGCGCGGGGACGAGACCTGGCTGTTCTACCGCGGTTTCCCCATCGACGTTGCCTTGATCAGGGGTACGACCGCCGACCCCCTGGGGAACATCACGACTGAGAAGGAGGCAGTGAGCCTCGAGATTCTCGACCTCGCCATGGCAGCAAAGGCGTCCGGAGGATATGTGATCTGCCAGGTCGAGCAGGTCGCCGAGGCGGGCTCCCTCGACTCACGCCAGGTTCGTGTGCCCGGAATCCTGGTCGACGCTGTGGTCAAAGCCGACACCAGCAATCACATGCAGACCTTTTCCACCTCTTACAACCCGGCCATGTCCGGGGCCCTGCGAGTGCCCGTTCAATCCTTCGACCCCCTTCCCCTCGACACCCGCACGGCCATTGCCCGTCGCGCTGCCCTGGAGTTGGAAGCTGATTCCATTGTCAATGTTGGGCTCGGCCTCCCCGAACTCGTGGGACGGGTTGCCGGCGACGAGGGAATCGAGGACCTCGTGACGTTCACCGTCGACACGGGAGTCATCGGCGGGATGCCCCTCAGCGGTCTCGACTTCGGTGGCTCGATTAATCGGGAAGCGGTGATCACCCACGCATCGGCCTTCGACTTCATAGACGGGGGAGGCCTCGACGCTGTGTTCCTCGGTGTCGCGGAGTGCGACGCTGCCGGCAACGTGAACGTGAGCCGCTTCGGAAACCGCCTCGCCGGATGTGGCGGCGCCATCAACCTCACCCAGCAATCGGCCAACGTCGTGTTTCTGACTCCCTTTTCCAGTGGTGGTCTGGAGGCCTACGTCGAGGACGGCCAGGTCGTTATTGTGAGCGAGGGACGCTACGGGAAATTTGTCGAAAACGTAGGGCAGATCACGTTCAGCGGAGACGTCGCCCGCGAGCAGGGACAGAACATCACCTACGTGACGGAACGATGCGTTCTGAGCTTGACACCGGACGGCCTCGCTCTCAAGGAGGTGGCTCCCGGCATCGACGTCGAGAGTCAGATCCTGGCCCTTCTCCCCTTCGACCTCGACGTCGGGAATGTGACCACCATGGACAAGTCTGTGTTCGCGGCCGGCCGGATGGACCTGCGGAAGCGAATGCTCGACGTGCGGATCGAGGACCGTCTCAGCTACGACGAAGCCACCAACACGGTTTTCATGGACTACTCGGGTCTCCACATCCGGACACCAGACGACGTAGCGCTGGTGGTTGAGGGAGTCGATCGTCTCCTCGGACCGCTGGAGAGACGGGTCAACTCGATCGTCAACTACGACAGATTCATTCTCGATGAGACAGCGGTCGAGGCGTACGGCGACGCCGTCCGATACGTCGCAGACCGGTACTACCTGGAGAATGGCGTAACGAGATACTCGACCAATGCGTTCATGAGGCTGAAGCTCGGACGCGAGTTCGCCAAGCGCGAATTGGACCCAGCGCTGTATGAGCCTCGAGACGAGGCAGGCGACTAGCCCGCCTGAAGTCGGGTCTCGTCGGGGTAGGGGTAGATCGAGACAACCTCGCCCGAGGCGATCGTCTCTTGGGCTTTGATCCACCACGCGGCTTCGAAAAGGTCCGAGTGTTGATCGGTGAAAGCCTTTCGAAGTTCGGCCGTGAGCCCCAGGAAAGATACGAACTCGGAAGGGAACACGTCGTCCGGACCCAGCGGGAACCATGGAGTGGCAGCCATCTCATCCTCGACCGAGGTGGCGATCGGCATGTTGCGGAAGTTGCAGTTCCCGATCTCGGTCAGTTCGTCGTAGTCGTAGAACACGACGCGATCGTTGCGGGTCACACCGAAGTTCTTGATGAGCAGATCCCCGGGGAAGATGCCTGTCACCGCGAGGTCCCTGATGGCATTGCCGAAGTCGATCACTGCACTTCGCGCATCGACCAATTCTGCCTCTCTGACATAGACATCCAACGGGGAGACCCGGCGCTGGGCGTAGGCCAGGTCGACCTCGATCATTTCTCCCTCTTTGCGAACTGTGCGGGAGCATTCGGTCAGCAGCTCTTCGAGCAACTCGGAGTCGAACCGGTCGGCATTGAATTGAAGATGCTCGAACGACTGGGAGTCGACCAACCTCCCGGCTCGGTCGTGATGGAACACGAGGCGGTACTTGGCCATCACCTGCCCCGGCGTCATCGACTTCTGAGGAGGGAACTTGTCTTTGATGACTTTCAACACGATCTCGAAGCCGGGGAGGGTGAACACCGACATCACCAGCCCCTTCTTCCCCGGTGGTTCCACAAACAGGTCATCGCTGCTCTCGATGTGGCGACGAAGCTCGCGAAATAGCTCGGTCTTCCCGTGCCGGGTGTGCCCCAGCGAGATGTACAGCTCCGAATATCGTTTTCGGGGAACCAGCTCGTTGACGAACCTCACCAAGTCGTAGGGGCGCTCGGAGGCCACATGGAAATAGGAGTGGGCAAATGAGAAGAGAACCGATACCTCGTCCTCCGTCAACAGCACGGCATCGATGACAACACCATCGTCACGGTTCTCGAGAGCGATCGCTATCGGTGTCGACACCGGCCCGGCAACGACCCGCCCCACCACATAGGCCCCTTTGCCCCGGTAGAAGACCGAGGTGGCCAACTCCAGCCGATCGACGATATCCGGCGAGATGCGTTGCTCGATCTGCTGGGCCACCGCGCTCACGTCGCCGACGCCGCCGAAGCCGGCATCCTTGAGAGCCGCATCGACGAGATACCGGGTCGAGCCACCACCCTCATACACCCGATATGGAGGATGCAGCCCCTCCGTGGGTGGTGTGGAGAAGTCGGTGTCGACGAATTCGATCTTCGGGTCGACACCTACCGTCGCGAACGTCCTTCTGGTGATGCTGTTGAAGAAGGTCTCCGCCAACTCGAAATCCTGCCGATCCATCGCGAAGCCCGAGTAGGCGGCCTTCATGGCGGCCCAAACCGACTTATCCATGAGCCGATCGCCCATCAACTGCGCCACCTGCTCGGCCGTGGAGCGCGCCACCTCGCCGTAGAGTCTGAGACGCTCCCGGGCGTCGGCTGCCATGCCCGTCCAGTCACGGTCGTCAAAACGGTCTCTCGCCCGGAGGGTCACTTCGCGAAACCGGCTCTCGAGGTCGACGTAGGCAGCCGAGATGGCGCGTGACCCGAGGCTTGCCAGCCTGCTCTCGCTCACCTGACGAGTGGTCATCGTCGGAGGGTGCCAGTCACCGGTCAGGGCTCGAAGTCCGTCGAGCCAACGTTTTGCAGACGGACCTGGCTTTGAGCAACGAGACGTCCATCTTCCTCACGCGTGATGTTCACCTGCCAAAGCTGCTGAGTCCTCCCCCGATGGATCGGAGTCGCCTCGGCGATCAGGACACCCTCGGTCGTGGCCTTGAGGAAATCGGTCTTGTTGGTGATGCCAACCGCTCCGGCGAAGCCTCTTTCCATGGCCCAGATCGCGGCAGCGGTGGATGCGATGGTCTCGGCGAGTGTGCAGTAGACGCCTCCATGGACAACGCCATAGGGCTGGCGATGGAAATCCTGGATCTCGACCCGACCTGAGCAGAATTCGGCATTGGCGTCGGTCAACTCGATCCCCGAGTGGCCCACGTACGTCACACCATCCTCAAAGGGGTTGTCGATCAAGAGCCACATCCAGCCTCGAGATATCGGAACGGCCCGATGTCATCATCCACGTACTCCCACACCTCGACAGCAAGCCCCTCGAAGTAGGCGGCACTCACGACGATCTCCATCCTTCCGTCGCCACTCAGGTCGGCGACGGCCCCGATCGAGAAGCCAACGATGAACGAGCCTTCAGGGTCGGTGATGACAGTGTCCCCGAGAACAGCAGTAGCCACCTCACCTTCGATCACCTTCCGCATGAAGAGGATCGAGTAGTCGCCGGTCTCAGCGAGGTACCCGCCGCGGATCTCTTCGGCCACGACCAAGACCTCGTTGGTCCCGTCACCTTCGAGATCTGTGCGGAAGAGCTGTTTGATCACCGGATCGGCGACATTGAGGCCGCGATCGGCGAGAAGTCCGGCTGCAATGGCCGAGTAGGTGCCGTCATCGTCGAACGACTCGAAAAGATGGGGATGGATATCCCACGGGGCAGAGATGGCAACGCCGTAGGGCCCGGGCCACTGCCCGAGCAGTTGATCGCTCTCGAGTACGACGCCGATGTTGTCCAATGGCTCGCAGACGAGTGTTTGCGGGCCGGCGGTCGTGGTCGCCTCGAAACCGATCCCCGCTATCTGGTAATCCTCGCCACCGAGGACGGGAAGCTCGCCGGCATCCTCGGCGGAGACCCAGTCGGAGCCATCCCACCATCCGAGGGCCCCAAAGCCCGTGACCACGAGAGGCTGGTCCGCCCAGTTACCCGTGCTCTCAACTGTGGTTGTCGTCTCGACGGTGGATGTGGTGGACGTCGCCAAGGTGGTAGTCGTCGCTTGCACCACGGTGGTCGTCGGCGAAGGCTCCGTCGTCGATGGCGACGAATTCGTGCTCGTCGGTGCCACCGTCGTCGACGTTGCAGCCTCTTCGCCCGGGCTGCATGCCGCCAGGATCAGGGTGATCGTGAGCAGAAGACTTCGTCTCAAACCAGGAACTCACGGATGTCGGTTCCGGCGTGGGTGAGCAGACCTGCGATTCGATGAATCGGCAATCCGATCACCGTGTATGAACTACCGCGGACCGACTCGACAAATCGGCCCCCCATCCCTTGAAGGGCGTATGCACCGGCCTTGTCCATGGGCTCCCCGGTGTCCACGTAGTCGGCAATCTCGTCATCTGTCATCGGGATCAGTCTCACCTCGGTCACATCGGTCAGCCGGTGCATGGTCGGTCCACCGTCCCAGCCGGCAACGGCCAGTCCCGTAAACACATCATGATCGGCGCCTTGAAGGCGACGAAGCATCCCGCGGGCTTCCTCGGGGTGTGCCGGTTTCCCCAGGATCTTCCCTTCATGAACAACGATCGTGTCGGCAGCGATGACGATCTGGTTCTCGGCAGCCACTGCGGTTGCCTTCTCGACCGCGAGGCGTTCCACGTAGTCGGCGGGTGACTCATGGGGATGCCGTGACTCGTCGACATCCGAAGGCAAGACATCGAAAGCCAGGCCAAGCTGCTGAAGCAGCGCCTTGCGCCGGGGTGAGCCCGAAGCCAACACCAGCTTCACAGCACCCGCCCTTCCCTGATCACGGCGGTCGGGTGTCGCAAGACCTCGAGATGGGCGGTCGGGTCGTCTGCGAACAGAACGGCGTTGGCTGGAGACCCCACGGCGAAGTCGGCCGATCTGCCACTGGCGAGAAAGCCGGCGTTCCCGATCGATTCGACCACCTGGCGAACGGTCATCCCGGCAGAATGCAACCTGATCGCCTCGTCGGCAACGTCGGCCGGCGCCCCGATCAGGTCGGTGCCGGCGAGGACATGGACTCCCGCCTCGATGGCCAGCGGCAACAGGTGCTCCACATTGGCCAGCCCCTCCGAGAGAAGGCGACCTCCC
>JAYEGJ010000072.1:0-11028 GCA_034658975.1 Actinomycetota bacterium | reverse complement strand
TTGATCTGACATCCGGCGAGTTGGTGGAGGTCGAGTAAACCTCCTCCCTGATCGCGTCGAGAGCGTGTTCGGAGTCTTCCTGGGAGATGAGGTGATCGGGGGAACCGGACTTCATCGGCGTGTTGGCATTGGGTGGTCACGAGGATCGAATGGCGTCTAGGGAGATCGTCCTGAGGTGATGTAGGTGTGACCGTGTTTGCTGGTCCACAGGAAGGTTCCGTCGGGCATCTTCTCCACCTTCCAGGGCGCGAGGTGTTTGGCCCGGTGGTGGTAGCGGCACAGCGGTGCCAGGTTGCAGTCGGTGGTCGGTCCGCCTTCTGAGTAGGCGACGGTGTGGTCGATGTCGCAGTCCTTGGCCGGCATGCGGCATCCGGGAGCCGTGCAGGTCGGATTGCGGGACTGGATCCGGCGCCGCTGCGCCCTGTTGGGACGACGCCGGATAACTCCTGACCCCGTCACGTCGCCCGTGTCGTCGATCACGACATACTGATGCTCGGCGTCGGCGCAGGAATCGAGCATCTGGCTAACGACCTCTGGAATGACCGGCCCCATGCCTGCAATTTCGGCGGCGCGAACAGTGGTTCCATCCAGAGTCTGGCCGTTCACGGTGACCAAGATCGAGGCCTGACGAAGGTCAACCGCTCCGTTGCCGAGAAGAACGTCGACCAGAATGTCGGCACGTAACTGATCCATCGTCCGCACCTCGTCTTCTGATCGGAGGCTCTTGGCGGTCTCGTGCAGCATCCCTGCAATGCCCGCAACCACATGTGGCTCGAGGTTGTAGGCGAACAGGTTGGCGGTTCCGTCGGGATTCTGAGGGGTTTCAACGCGACGCTCAGTCAACGCTTCCTCATACCGCTTCTTGGCGTCCTCAGGATCGACCTCCAAACACAGCCTGCGCATGCGCGCCTTCAGTTGACCGGTTGTCAGCCCGGGGGCGCCCTCGACGACCCGGTCCACGATTTCGTTGGCCGGGCCCATGGGAAGGTGCGAAACCGAATCCACAATCGCCCGGGCTCTGGGGACATCGATATCCCCGGCATGGAGAAGTCCCCACACCTGCGGATGGCGGCTCTTGACCTGAGCCGCCAACCCAATCAGCACGTCCGCCGACCTTCGCGTCAGATTCAGTTCAGCGGCAATCTCAACATCGGCGAACTCGGCCTGATTGGCGTCACGCTCAACGTCTCCGTCGGGCGTGCAGGCCGGAGTCCGAGCGACTTCGGTTACCGATTCCAGCTTCAGAGAGGCGAAACAAGCCTCCATGCGGGCATCGGCGCCAAGGACACGGACCAGGTCGTATCCATTCAGCCGAGACCGATCCACGGCAAAAAGGATCGCCGCCAGGAAAGGACCCGGAGGAATCGACTCCAAATCCGCAGGCAGCAGATGACGATCCGGCTCGGGCGACTCCTCGCCCTCGGTCGTCAAGACCTCGAAATCCACCTCATTAGCGAACATACGTTCGATGATACGGGAGCCCAAGGACAGATTCCAGAGGGTTGATTCGGCTTTCTTGGATATTGTCCGCCCATGGGAATCGGGACTCTGCGGTGCACGGTGATCGATGCGAGCGACCTCGACGACGCCATCGAGCACATCATCGCTCTGGGAGGCTCGGTCAAGAAGGAGGCGAGCATCTTCCTCCACCAGGGTCGATGATCTGAGCAGGGAGCAGTCAGCCTCCGTTCTCGAGGCCGCCCAGACTGACGAACTCGACGATCACGGCTGGCGCATGGCGGCAGGGGTTACGAGCTAGCTGTCGAAGTACTCGACCTCCGCCGACCCGTCGACAAACTTGGAGAGCTCGAACCGGCTCCCCGCCCCCGGAGGCGCACCCGCAAACACCCCGATATGACCCGAGTCCGGGTATTCGGCGATCTCGGGCTCCACCATTGTCGACATCATCAGGATCCGTGCCTCTTCATCGGAACGGTTGATGACCTGATGTGCCCCGGATGGGCCTTTGCGAAAAATAAGTGAGTCGCCGGGACCGGCATCCTCCTCCCCCTCCGGGGTCCGGACCACGACATTGCCTTCGAGGACGATCAGCATCTCCTCGTTGGCGTGGTGATAGTGATAGGGGAAGCTCTTCTGCCCCGGTCCCATGACATAGATGCTGCCTCCCAGCATCTCGCCGTCTAAACGGCGCGCCAGCCGGATCCGATGCCACTCGTACCCGGGTTGTTCCTGAGTGCCGTCCCAGTCAATTGCATAGATGTTCTCCATGCGACGACCCTACGCAGACTCTGATGCCGCCTTGTCCTAGTCCGGCGGGTAGGGCTCGAACCCGTTGAGCCTTTGGCTCTCCCTGATGAATGCGATGACCGCCTCGATGTCGTCGTCGCTCAGCCCTTCTACGGGAGCCATGTCGCCGAAAGGCCAGTGATGGGATGGGCTCCCGAAGCGGATGGCGAAGTCGATCGCTATGTCGCCATGATGACCGGGCTCGTAGACGATCGACAGATGGGACGGGCCCAGGTCGGTGCCCCTTAGGTCTGCACCATGACAGGATGCACAGTTCGCCTGGTACAGGACATCACCGGCAGCCACCAAGTCGGCGTCTTGGACCGGAATGTCGGGTCCGTCAACGGCCGAAGATGATCCACATGCCGAGACGACGACAGCCAGCGCGATCGCTGTGATGCGCCACACTCTCATTGAATGATCCTTTCTGCGGCCATTCATCGGTCGAAAGAAGTGGGGTTCAATTCGAGTGTTCTCAGCGTCTGGGCATTGATGGCGACGATCACGGTAGAGGCGCTCATCAAAGCAGCACCAACGGCCGGACCCAGCACGATACCGGCCCATGCGAGCACTCCCGCAGCCAGCGGGATCGCGGCCACGTTGTACCCGGCCGCCCAGAAGAGGTTCTGCAGCATCTTCCGGTAGCCGGCCTTGGAGAGCCGGCGTGCCGCGACAACTCCACGCGGATCGTCGGACACGAGGACCACACCGGCCGATTCAATGGCAACGTCGGTCCCGGCGCCTATTGCAATTCCGACGTCGGCTTGGGCAAGGGCGGGCGCATCGTTTACACCATCTCCGACCATCGCCACGATCAGGCCACGCTCTTGGAGGGCGGAAACCTTTGAGTGCTTTTCTTCTGGAGGCACTTCGGCGAATACCTCGTCGATGCCGAGCTCCTCACCCACTCCGATGGCTACCTGTCTGGCGTCACCAGTGACCAAGGCGACCGACACGCCCTGTCGCTTCAACTCCCGTACGGCTTCATACGACTCCTCACGAATCTCGTCCTCCAACCCAATGGCACCAACAATCAGGCCATCGACGAGCACGTAGAGGATGGCCGACCCTCGCGCCTCCCATGGTGCCACTGCCGATTGAGTCTCCCCCTGAACCGAAACGCCCCGATCAGCCAGCAGACGGGGACCGCCCACGGCTGCTCTCATCGCACCCACGGCGGCTTCGACACCAAGTCCGGCCATGGCCCGAAAGCCGGTTGCCGCAGGGACATCAAGCCCGCCGGCGGCATCCACGATCGCCCGTCCCAGGGGATGCTCCGAGTCAGCCTCTACCGCAGCGGCGAGGGCGATCAACCGATCGTCGTCACCGTCAATGGCATAGACGTCGTGAACCCGATGGCTGCCTTTGGTGAGGGTGCCGGTCTTGTCGAAGAGGACGACATCGACGTTGCGCATCTGCTCCAGCGCCAGCCTGTCCTTGACGAGAATCCCGTTTCGAGCCGCCACTCCCGTCGAGATAGAGACGACCAATGGAATGGCCAAACCGAGGGCGTGGGGACAGGCGATGACCAGCACGGCGACCGTGCGCACGATCGCTTGATCCGGCTGACCGACGATCGACCAGACGACGAGCGTCAGCACAGCAGAGCCCACGGCGACAAAGAAGAGGAAGCCGGCAGCCCTGTCCGCTAGGGCCTGGGCACGTGATCCGGATGCTTGGGCCTGTTCGACCAGGCGATGAATCCCCGCCAATGCGGTGTCTTGACCAACGGCCTCGACATCGACTCGAATCGCAGAATCGGTCGCCACCGTGCCGGCGACAACCCGATCGCCGGGACTCATCGAGACTGGATTCGATTCGCCGGTGACCATCGACATGTCGATTTCGGAGAAACCATCCACAATCCGCCCATCGGCAGGGATCCGTCCGCCGGGTCGCACCAACACCAGATCACCGATACCCAGGCTCGACAGCGGGACGATCTCGGTGGAGTCTCCGACGATTCGTTCGGCCTCGTCAGGCAACAGGGCGGCGAGAGCGTCGAGTGCTCCTCGAGCCTGTCCAATGGCACGCATCTCCATCCAATGCCCCAGGAGCATGATGGTGATCAGCGCCGCCAACTCCCACCAGAACTCGAGGTCGAATGAGCCAACAGTCGTCGCCCAAGACGCGATGAAGGCGACTGAGATCGCCATCCCGATCAGAAGCATCATCCCCGGCTGTCGAAGTCTTGCTTCCTGGACGGCACCCTTCAAGAAAGGCGATCCGCCGTAGAAGAAGATGAAGGTTCCGAGGACTGGAGACACCCACTCCGAGCCGGGAAAAATGGGAGCGCTGTAACCGAACCAGCCTTGGATCGTCTCGCTGAAGAAGAAGACAGGGATCGTCAGGACGAGGGTCAGCCAGAACCGATCCCGGAACATCGCCACGCTGTGACCGGCGTGCTTGTCGTGGCCCTCGTGCTCGGCGGGATGGTGCTCGTGCATGTCTGATTCGGCGGTCGTGAGAGTGCCGTGCTCTGTCATGTCGCCGTGTGCTGCGTGGTCATCACTCAAGATCTGCCCTCCTCTCGAGGTATTCCTCGCGTTCGATCTCGCCACGCGCGTAGCGAGTGTCGAGAACGTCGAGGGCAGAACTCTCATTCCGACGACTTGGCGACTCCGCACCCCTGGCGAGCGTGTAGACGAGCCAACCGGCGACGGCCAGGAGGAGCGTCATGAACACCCATCCCAACAACATTCCTCCGCCCCAGCCCCACATGTGCCCAAGGCCGTCCGAATCGGCGATCAAAACTGAAAACATTGCCGAAACCTCGATGAGTAGGTGTACTGCCCCGACAGTGTCCTATATACACCTTCCAGTTGACTGGAATGTCAAGGGGGTGTTATGCGTCGCCGTACTCGATCTCGCCGAACATGCCGGCCTCGTAGTGACCAGGGAGAAGGCACACGACGGCGGTGTAGAGCGTTGCGTCGTCGGGGAACGTGAGCGTCATCTCTCCGGTTTCCCCGGGACCCAACAGGATCAAGACGTCGCCGCCCTCGTCATGGTGGTCGCCGTCGCCTTCATCCCCGTGATCTTCGTGGCCGGAAGCCAGGTGCTCCTCGACCCGGTGGACATTCGACAGCCGAAACTCGTGCTCGATCGCTCCTTCGTTCGTCACCCGGAATAGAACTGTCTGGCCGGCGTGAACCTCGATCGAGCCGGGCTCGAAGGTGAACTCATTCATCACAACTTCGATTACGGCGTCGACGTCTGAAGCCACGGTCGTCTCCGTGCTGTCGCGCTCCTCCTCGTGATCGCCCTCTTTGGGGTCGGTCTCTTCCTCATGTTCGTGGTCTTCTTCGACGGACTCGGTCGTGGTCGTGACCACCTCCGAGGACTCGGCGGCGTCGGCCGTAGTGGCTGTTGGGACCGACTCTCCCCCGCCACACGATGCGAGGATCAAGGCCATTGCCGCGAATACTGTGAATAGCGTCATGCGTCTTCTGCTGGACAATGCCTCTCTCCTTGTTGGAAGTGTTACGTTTGCGAAAGGGGTGTCGATCAGACCCTAAACAGACACAGTTCGAATAGGAGGCCTACTTCTGACGTTCGGAAGTTGCGGTTCCCAACGCGACCTCTCTTACGATGCCCCGATGAAACGATGGCTCTGGCTACCGCCGCTGATCCTCGTGGGAATCGTCTCGGCGATCCCGCGACTTCTCCTGCGTCTGTTCGCTCCGCCTCAGCGGGCCACCGAGCAGACGCCGGCCGACCTTGGGCTGCCGGAGCAACAGGTATGGCTTAGGAGCGTCAATGGCACGAAACTCCATGGTTGGTACATCCCCGCCGCCGAACCTGGCCCGGCGGTGGTGGTCCTTCATGGCTGGGGCGGCAATGCAGCCCTCATGCTCCCATTGGCGCCGCCTCTCCACGCGGCCGGGTTCCACACCCTGTTTCTCGATGCCCGCAACCACGGATTCTCCGAGCACGATCGTTTCATGTCGATGCCCCGGTTCGCCGAGGATCTCGATGTCGCCGCGGCGTGGCTAGGTGACCACGACGACGTGACGTCAATCGGCGTTGTCGGCCACTCGGTGGGTGCCGGAGCAGCCATCCTCAGCGCATCGCGAGACGAGCGGCTGTCCGCAGTGGTATCGGTCGCCTCCTTTGCCCATCCCGGCGAGATGATGCGTGAGCAAATGAGCCGGCTTCCCGCTCCCCTGCTCAACGCCCTTCTCGGCTACATCCAACGTCTGATCGGATTCCAGTTCGATGAGATCGCACCACGCCACACCATCACGTCGGTTACCGCTCCGATCATGCTGGTGCACGGGGACTCAGATCGGGTGGTGCCGATAAGCAGTCTTCAGGAGTTGTCGAAGGCCCGGCCTGACGCCGAGACCATCATCGTCGAGGGCGGAGGCCACAGTGATCTGGGGCCTTTCCTGCCCTACGTGCCTCGAATCACCGCATTCCTGGATCGGCATCTGTCTGAGAAGGCAACTGCCATCTAGTGCTCTGGCCACCGGCGGGAAGACCTCCAGAGAATGGCGCTCGCCGCCGATAGGGACCCGAGATGCCAGACGAACACCAGGCCGACGAGGAACTCACCCCGCTACAGAAAGCGCGCGGAATCCTTCTCCTCGCGGCTCTCCTCGTCGCCGTCTTCCTCATCGCCTACAACCTCGTCCCGTCCCCCGTCGCCGAAACCTTCTACAACGTCTCGACGCCATGCGAAGCGCCGGGACCTTGTCCTTAGACCTCTAGAGGATCTGTCCCACGAAGCGTCCGCCCTGGCTCGAGGGGCCTGGTGTAGCTTCGGCGTGTGGCGTGGAGTCCTGACATCGGGACCAGAGCGCTTGCTGCCCGCCTGGGGCATAGCAGGGCGCTGGTCGCTCTGGTCGAGCTGTTGGCCGGTGAGTTCAAAGCCGAAGAGCTGGTCTGATCAGACAGCCGTGCGGTGCTTTTGGACATCGGCAATGGGCATGCCAGGCGGCTGATGGCAGATGGGGCCGGTGGGAGGCTCGCCTACTGGCCGAGGGTGTGGGCGGCGAGATCAATGGCATACCTCGGAGACCTGGATGCTGTTGGGCCGCTCGTCAACGGGATCTCGGATGAGCATTGGCGTGTACGAATGACGTGCATTCAGAGTCTTGGACGACTTGGTGCTGAAGGACTCACCGGGGAGTTGGTGCGTGGCCTTGGCGATGAACACCGCAGGGTTCGTGAAGCGACGGTCGTGGCCCTGGGCAGAGTCGGCAACGGCGACGCCATCCGGTGGCTCTCACGTGCCCTCGCAACGGAACCCGAGAATCGGAAGCTCGAAGTCGCCATCAGCAGGATCGAACAGCGGAGAGGCGCCTGACTTTCGACGCCGAGCCCCTCATCGTCGAGGGCGGAGGCCACGGTGATCTGGATCCTTTCCTGCCCTACGTGCCTCAAATCACCGCATTCCTGGATCGGCATCTGTCCGAGAAGGCAACTGCCGAACTCACCTAGGCGTACGCGGTGGAATGTCACTCATCCGTGGGAGGGCACCCAATGACTTCTCGACCTGATCGACATGCCGTACGCACTCCTCGATCAGATCGTCGAGAGCGTCTTTGGCTATGTCGGCGAGATTGGTGATCTTGACGGTGGATTTCGCCGCCCGGTGGGGTCCGAGGCGTTCGAGGATGTCTTCGAAACCCCGAAGGCCCGACATGATGTAGAGGGTGATGTTCTGGTCTCTCGGCGCGAAGCCGACCTTGAAGAAGTCGCCTTCCTGGCCTGACGCGTATCGGTAGTGGTACCGACCGAACCCAATGGTGTTTCCATTCCACACCTCCGGTTCCTCGCCGGTTACCCGAATCATGAGGTCCAGAAGGCTCGAAGCATCGGCGCGACGAAGGTCATTCGCAATCTGCCGTATTAGTTCTCGGGCCTCGAGTTGGCTCACAGGAGGAAACCTATCAAGGAGGCTTCTGACGACACACGCCCTAATCGATCAACAAGTCGCTGTGCCGAGGGGGCTAGTTGAGGTCTCTCCATACGATGGAGTCGAGAACCGACTGGGCGTCGTCGTAGAAGGCGTTCCCGCTGGCTGCGGGAGTTGCGTATATGAGGATGGTTTCGTATCCGACACGGATGATGTGGATGGGTATGACCTCCCCGGGGGAGACAGTTAGGCCGTTGCCATCGCCGTCGTTGGACCCGTTGCTGCTGCCGAGACTCTCGATAGTGACTGGTTGGTCCACGGCTGATATTTCGATTGTCTTTCCTGGTGCCCAGCCGATGACAACATCGACGGGCTCGGTTGCTTCGATGCCCACGTTGTCTTCCAGAAACCTCTCGATAAAAGCGTCAACGTCGTCGTCGGGTGGCACGTCGCCTTGGTGCACAAAAAAGATGGCGTCAAAAGGTTCAGTCCAATCGCCCGTGGGCGGTTTCGGGTTAATGAACGCGACACTCGCCGTATCAAGGTTCTCCCAGTCGTTCGGAACTGTGAAGCTGAACCCGGCGACGAAATACCGAGTCCGGTAGGTTCCCGGTCTGGCATCGCCAACTCGACCTTCTGGGGTCCGATACGCCTCCTCGTTGTCAAGGAGGGGTATCAGCAGCCACTCGTCGAGGTTCTCGATGATGGTTGACGGTAAAGCAGCAGTCGGCGCAGGTTCCCGAGTCAACAGAATGAAGGCCACTCCGACTACGCCCACTGTTGCGGCTGCGACAAGCCACCTCGTAGCCGACCATCTCCTTCCGGTCTGTTCAGGTCTCCCCGTATGAGAATCGGTGCTTCCGGTGCCTGCTGGAACGGCGGTGTGGTCGGCTTGGTCAGCTTCGACCACGGCGAGCAGGTCATCAAGAGTTATTGGGTTGGCGTCGGCGTACATCGCCATGAGACGGTCTTCTGTCTTCACCATGTACCTCCTCTCTCAGCGGCGGGGGATGGGATTCGGTTGCGTTCTAGACGTTCATACTCGGAGGCGAGACGTTTACGAGCCTCATGGAGCCTCTGCCTGACTGCATCGGTGCTTATGCCCAACGCCATTGCGATCTGTGGTCGATCCAGGTCTTCCCAGACAGCAAGTCGGAGGATCTCCCGGTCGCCGATCTTGAGTCGGGAAACAGCTCTGGCCACCTGTTGGTTCTCATGGTCTGAAACAACAAACATCTCGGGTGGAATCACATACTCCATTCCTGCGCCAGCCAGCTTCTCAGCGAGTTTCTTTCGACGCGAAACGCTCCTCCACTGACGCCCCAGCACCCGATAGGCAACGCTGTAGAGCCACGGCAGCACGTCGGCACCGGCGGGAAGGTCGTCGACTTTGCGCCAAGCGGTGAGAAACGTGTCCGCCACAGCATCATCGACCATCTCACGACTCGTGCGACGGAGACAGTAGGCGTAGACATGCCAGTGATAAGCCTTGTAGACCTCCGCGAAACGAGCGTCGCTCATCAGCTATCGACCAACCCTTGCGGCAGAAGTTCCTTCCACAACCCTATTACACCCACCAAGAGCACATCGTCAGGGAAAGAATCGCGTCCGCACCTGGGAAAGAGGGCTGACCCGGTCTAGTCGTTCTGTGAAGATCTACCGCGCGTGACGCGCCACTAATCCTCACAGAACGGCCTAGTCCATCAACAGGTCGCTGTACTGGTCGCGAACCACCTTCTTGTCGAACTTGCCGGTGCCCGTCTTGGGAATCTCGTCGATGAAGACGATCTTGTCCGGCACCCACCACTTGGCGACTTTGTCGACGAGGTACTCGTCGAGTGCTTCTTCTGTCACCTCGGAGCCGGGTGCCCGGACCACGAAGGCGACGGGACGCTCCTGCCACTTGACGTGTTTCAGCCCGACCACGGTGGCCTCGGCCACTTCCGCATGGGCCATCAGCGTGTTCTCCAGGTCGAGCGAGGAGATCCACTCCCCTCCCGACTTGATGACGTCCTTGGCGCGATCGGTGATGCGGATGTAACCCTCGGGCGTGATCTTGCAGACATCGCCGGTCTTCAGCCAGCCGTCCTCGAAAGACTGCGCCGTACGCTCATCCTTGTAGTACTCGGCGGCGATCCAGGGGCCGCGAATGAGCAGCTCGCCGAAAGCCTCGCCATCGTGGGGCAGCTCTTCGCCCAGCTCGTCGACGATTTTGACCTCGAGACCTGCCAGAGGAATCCCCGCAGTCTCCATCCGGTCGAGTTGGTCGGAAAGATCCCACTCCTCCATGTGAGGCTTGAGCACGGCTGTGGAGGCGATCGGGTTGGTTTCGGTCATCCCCCAACCCTGGATGATCCTGATCCCGCGCTCGGTCCAGAACCACTCGATCATGGCCCGTGGTACCGCCGACCCACCACAGAGAAAGGCCCGAATAGAGGAGAGGTCGGTTTCGGGGTTCTCCGTCAGGTACTGCTGTATTCCCATCCACACCGTGGGTACACCGGCGCTGAAGGTCACCTTCTCCTCGGTGAAAAGCCTGACCAGTCCTTCGGGGCTCAGGTCCGGGCCCGGATATGTGAGCTTGGCCCCTTTGGTCACCGCCAGGAACGGGTATCCCCAGGCAGACGCATGGAACATCGGGACCACCGGCAGCACATTGTCGGTGGGCTCCATGGCGATATTGGCCAGCCCGGAGATGGTGTGGAGGTATGTCGACCGCTGGGTGTACGCAACACCCTTGGGATGCCCCGTCGTCCCCGACGAGTAACACAGCATCATTGGTGAGCGCTCTTCCAACTGTGGCCACTTGCCATGCTCGGGCTGCCCCTCGATCAGATCCTCGTAGGCGATAGACCCGGGAATGGCATCACTGGCCTCGGTGCCCATGATCACCCACGTCTCGACGGTCTCCATCTTGC
>JAYEGJ010000071.1:0-11135 GCA_034658975.1 Actinomycetota bacterium | reverse complement strand
GTGATGAGTCACGTCGTTGCCATAGGCCCCGTGACATACGCGGGTGCCAGGCCGGCAGTTACCGATCGAGAGGCAATCGAGGCAAGCCCGGTCAGGTGTCTTGACCCGGAGATCTCGAAGTTGATGGTGGCGGCGATTGACCAGGCCGCCGCGGACAAAGACACTCTGGGCGGTGTGTTCGAGGTGATAGCCATCGATGTACCTGTCGGTGTTGGTTCGCACGTGCAGCACGATCGTCGTCTGGATGCGGCGTTGGCGGCTTCGATGATGTCCATCCCGGCGATCAAGGCGGTCGAGATCGGGGATGGCTTCACGACGGCCTCTCTTCGGGGATCCGAGTCCCACGACGAGATCATCCGTGACGCCGGGAGGGTCGTCCGGGCCACGAACAGGGCAGGCGGGATCGAAGGTGGCATTAGTAACGGTGAGGCGATAAGGGTGAGGGCAGCGATGAAGCCGATCTCGACCTTGATGCAGCCGCTCCGAACGGTCGACATGACTACGGGCGAAGATGCTCAGGCCGTTCGCGAGAGGTCCGATGTCTGTGCTGTGCCGGCGGCTGGAGTCGTTGGCGAGCAGATGGCGGCTATCACGATCGCATCCGAGATGCAACGCAAGTTTGGCGGAGACACTGTCGCCGAGTTCGCCGGAGCGGTCAAGGCCTACCGCGGCCGGGTCAACGCCCGTATGGTCCGATGATTCTGTGGCTGGTGGGGATGATGGGCTCCGGCAAGACAAGCGCAGGGAGAACTGCGTCGGCCGGGCTAGGCGTGCCCTTCCAGGACACCGATTCGGTCGTGGAAGCAGCGTCGGGGCGCACTGTCGCGGAGATATGGGAGACAGACGGGGAGGCAGCGTTTCGCCGGTTGGAGGTTGAGGCTGTGGCTGGCGTGTCCCGAGGTTCCGGAATCGTTGCCACCGGCGGAGGTGTGGTCCTCGATGAGGGAAATAGGGAACGCATGAGGAACGGTCCTGTGGTGTGGCTTCAGGCCTCACCGACCACACTCGCTCACCGGCTGATCGGCCAGGTAGTTCGTCCGGGGATGGCCGCCGTGAAGGAATCGCCGGAAGAGTTCCTGAGAGACGTTCTCGCCGCCAGGGCCCATCTCTACGAGGCTGTCGCGACCCATCGAATTGAGATCGACGCAATGGGTGAGAAGTCCGTTGCTGCAGCGGTCGAGGTGATATGGAACGATTGAAGGTCGCCGGGGTCACCGAGGTGCTGGTGGAAGCTGGACTCCCGTCGCGCTTGCTGCCGGATAGGTCCGATCGGAGTCGGGCAGCGATACTCACTCAACCGGCAGCAAGGCCGAGAGCTGTCGAGATTTCTGATCGACTCGTGGCCACCGGCATCGCGACCGAGGTGATCGGCCTTCCGGACAGAGACGAGGCGAAGACTCTCGCTGTCGCCGAATCGGTCTACGAGTCACTGGCCAGGTTTGGGCTCTCCCGTCATGACACGGTGATCGGAGTCGGCGGCGGAGCTGTCACGGATCTCGCCGGTTACGTCGCCGGAACATGGCTCCGAGGCGTCGAGGTGGTCCATTTCCCCACGACTCTCCTGGCCGCGGTCGACGCCTCGATTGGGGGCAAGACCGGCGTCAATCTCGCCGGGAAGAATCTCGTAGGTGTCTTCTGGCATCCGACCCGAGTCGTGGTCGACACGGAGTTGCTCGAGGCGCTGCCCACTTGGCTCCTCCGAGAAGGGTTTTCCGAGGCTTACAAGGCAGGCCTCATCGGTGATCGGGCGCTGTGCGACCTGGTGACAGCGAGAGGCCTGGGGGCACCGCTTCAAGAGGTCGTGACCCGGGCCGCGACCGTCAAGGTCAACATCGTGAACGAAGATGAACGCGAGCATGGGAAGAGGGCCTATCTAAATCTGGGCCACACGATCGGCCATGCCATAGAGTTCGCGTCGTCGCTCTCGCACGGGGCGAGTGTTGCGGTCGGCATGGTGGCGGCGGTCCGTATCTCATCGGAAGTGCTCGGGTTCTCGGAATCGGAGACAGTTATCTCGACGCTCGGTCTACTCGGTCTGCCCGTAGACGCCACCGACATGGACAGTGCCCGGGTGAGAGATCTGCTCCGGCACGACAAGAAGAGGGACGAAGTGGGACTCCGCATGGTCCTTCTCGAGTCGATTGAGGCGCCGGTGGTCCGGCATGTGACCGGCGATGAGATCGAGATAGGGCTGGCTGCCGTAGGACTCTGACTCCCTGTACCGTCCGTGTCGCTCCCAACAGGACCTTTGGATGATCAGCACAAACGATGTCAGGCCAGGGATGGCGCTCGATCTCGATGATGGGCTCTTCTCGATAGTCGAGTACCAGCACGTCAAGCCGGGCAAAGGCAAGGCCTTCGTCAGGATGAAGCTCAAGAAAGTCGATACCGGCCAGGTCATGGATCGGACGTTCAGGGCCGACGAGAACGTGCAACAGGCGATAATCGATAGAAGCGAACACCAGTACCTGTACACCGACGACCTCGGATATCACTTCATGAACCTCTCTGACTACGGCCAGTTGGCCATATCGGCCGAGGACGTAGGCGACGCCGCGAAGTTTCTCGTCGACGGTATGACGGTCAATCTGCCCATGTACAAGGGCACGCCCATCGGAGTCGATCTCCCGCACTCCGTAGAGGTCGAGGTGACGTATGCCGAGCCGGCCGTAAAGGGAGACACCCGTACTGCTGCCACGAAGGCGGTCACAGTGGAGACCGGCATCGACGTCCAAGTGCCCCTGTTCGTTGAGCAGGGTGACCGGATCAAGGTCGATACCCGCACCGGGGAATACCAGACACGGGTATGAGCGGACGGCCCGTCGACCCCGTGACCATCCCGGCCCGGGTGACGGTCGAGCGACTTGCCGAGGCCGTGGGACGCGAGATGTCCGAGATCCAGGCGGTGTTGAACGCTCGAGGTGAGCCAAGCGCACCGAATGACATCGTTGACCATGCGCTGGCCGCCGATGTCGCCCGAGCACTGGGGGCGGAGGTGCGAGTCGAGACGCGGGATCTGGCCCTCGAATACCTCTACGAGTCCGAGACACGCGGCGAGATGTCCGAACCTCCCGAGGGAAGGGTGTCGGCTCTCGTGGTCGGGATCTCAGGTCAGATCGATGAGCTCGACCGAAAGATCGAAGCGGCGAGCGAGCATTGGAGCGTCGCCCGCATGCCAACCGTGGATCGGAACATCCTTCGATTGGGCTTGTACGAACTCGAGCATCATCCGCAGACTTCGACAGCAGTCATCCTGTCCGAAGCAGTCCGGTTGGCACAGACCTACTCGACCGAGAAGTCGGGCGCATTTGTCAATGGGGTCCTTGCTGCCCTCGCCAAGGAAGTCGCCGACCGCTAAGTCGATCTTTCGCTCAACACTGAGGTATGGTCGCCCCAGCCTTTAACCGCGGTCCAGTGAGGCCGGGAAGGAGACATCGATGGGCATGGCCCTGGAGAGATCTGGACGCGTGCCGTGCCACGAGTGATGGCCGGGGACGACGTCCAACGCGCTATCCGACGTATGGCCCATGAGGTACTCGAACGTCACCGGGGAGCGGATGGTCTCATCGTGGTTGGAATACACACCCGCGGTGTCCATCTGGCGCGCCAGCTTGCCGAGACGATCGACACCTTCGAGAACGTGAACGTTCCGGTGGGCGAGCTGGACGTCGGCCACTATCGAGACGACCTCGACGGTCGCGCTCAAGAGGACGGCAAGGAAACGCTGATCCCGATTTCCATCGAGGATCGGCCGGTCATCGTGGTCGACGATGTCCTCTACACGGGCAGGACGGTCAGGGCTGCGCTCGACGCTCTTTCGGACATTGGGAGGGCGACAAGCACGGAGTTGGCGGTTCTCGTCGATCGGGGCCACCGCGAGTTGCCGATCCGGGCCGACTACGTGGGCAAGAACCTGCCGACCTCGCGTTCCGAACACGTCCATGTCCGCGTCCCTGACATCGATGGCGCCGAGGGTGTCTGGATCGAACGAATGGAAAGAGCATGATGACAAGGCCTTCTCCCGTTTCCGTTGAGGCCAGTCCGAAGATTCTCATCCGGGGCGGAGCGGTGCTCACACCCAGCGGCTTCACTTCTGCCGACGTGGCAATCGACGGAGGCCGCATCTCGGCGATTGGGGAGAGCGTCGGCGGTGAGGCCGAGACGGTCATCGAGGCAACGGGATGTCTCATCGGGCCCGGTTTCGTCGACGTCCACGTTCATTTCCGGGAGCCGGGCAGGACATGGAAAGAAGACATCGAGTCCGGATCGGCGGCGGCGGCGGCGGGCGGTTTCACCGCTGTCGTGAACATGCCGAACACCGATCCTCCCATCGACGACCCAAAGGTCGTCAATCTCGTGGCATCTCGCGGTCGAGATGTCGGGCTTGTCGAAGTGTCCGTTGCTGCCGCACTCACCAGAGACCGAAATGGGACCGAGCCCGCAGATATAGAGGCCCTCTATGCGTCGGGTGTTCGCATCTTCAGCGACGACGGCGATTCGGTGGTTGACGGTCGCCTTCTGAAAAGGATCTTGGAGCGGGTTTCGAGGCTCGACGGCGCCCTGGTGGCCCAGCATGCCGAAGACCACGAACGGACGAGGAACGGGCATATGCACGAAGGCGAGGAGTCGCACAGGCTCGGAATCGCCGGGCTGTCATCCGAGGCCGAGACCGACATCGTCAGGCGAGATATCGAATTGGTTCGGCTGACGGGGTGTCGGTATCACTGCCAGCACGTCTCAACGAAGGAGACCGCAGAGACACTGCGAGCAGCCAAAGCCGAAGGCCTGCCGATAACGGCCGAGGTCACTCCGCATCATCTCTCTTTCATCGACGAGGATGTCGAGCGGGTCGGCACGAACCTGAAAATGTACCCGCCGGTCCGGACCGGCGTCGATCGCCTGGCACTCCGGGAAGCCTTGAGAGACGGGACGATCGACATGGTCGCCACCGACCACGCCCCGCACACGGAAGCAGAGAAAGCGGTGCCGTTCGGGGAGGCGCCGAGGGGAGTGATAGGTCTCGAAACAGCCGCAGCCGTCGCAAACGAGACACTGGACAACCCCGGGCAATTCTTCGAGGTCATGAGTATCGGCCCCGCCCGACTTGCGGGAATGACCACCCAAGGCCAGGTCCCAGAGGTAGGGCTCGAGGCGAACCTCGTGGTGTTCCATCCCACTGCGGAATGGACTCCGGAATCCTTCGTTTCGAAATCCCAAAACAGTCCCTACCGTGGGATGGCGCTGAAAGGAATGGTGTTGGCCACGATCTACAAGGGCAGGATCACCCACAGGGGAGGCCCTACTTCATGACGAGTGCCCTGGGCACCAGGAGCGAAGCACTCCTGGCAACCGCGGATGGCGAGGTATTCAGGGGCCGCTCGGCCGGTGTCGAAGGAGTCACGACCGGCGAGGCCGTCTTCAACACCTCGATGACCGGATACCAGGAAATCCTTACCGATCCCTCGTACGCGGGTCAGGTCGTGGCGATGACCGCAAGTCACATCGGCAACTACGGAACGACACCCCAGGACGACCAATCCGGATCGCCGGCCGTCTCAGGATTCGTCATGCGTGCGATGTCCCGGAGGGAATCGAACTGGCGCGCCGAGGGGAGTCTTGCGGCCTATCTCCATGACAACGGAGTCGTTGCCATCAGTGACATCGACACGCGTCGTCTCACCAGACACCTTCGGGACCGGGGCGCGATGCCCGTCGCCGTCGGCTCTGGGGTCTCCGAGGAAGAACTCAAGGAGATCGCGGCCAATGCCCCTGTGATGGATGGCCAGGATCTCGCATCGACAGTGACCACCAGCGAGGCATACCGACTCCCGGCGACCGCCGAACATCGGGGACTCGTTGTCGCTATCGACCTCGGGGTGAAGAGGGACATCCTCGACAATCTCACGAGCCGGGGATTCGACGTCGAGGTGGTTCCGGCGAGTACTACGGCGAACGCGATCCTCGAACTTGCACCTGCCGGGATATTCGTCTCCAACGGTCCCGGGGACCCGGAGCCCCTGACGGAAACCGCCCGGACGTTGCAAGACCTGATTGGGAAGAGCCCGATGTTCGGTATCTGCCTCGGTCACCAGGTTCTGGGGCTAGCTCTTGGTGCGTCGACGTACAAGCTGCCATTCGGGCACCACGGAGGAAACCACCCGGTCCGGAGGATGAGCGATGGTCGCGTCGACATAACGGCCCAGAACCACGGATTCGCCGTAGATCTGTGGTCGCTCACATCGGACACTCCGCCGGAAAGGAGCGGACTCGTCACTCCCGATCTTCTTCCATCGAGCGTCGACACCCGGTTCGGGGAGCTCAGGCCCACTCATCAGAACCTCAACGACGGAACCATTGAGGGCATGGCGCTGACCGATGTTCCGGCCTATTCGGTGCAATACCACCCGGAGGCGGCACCCGGTCCGAGCGACGCCAATTCTCTGTTCGACAGGTTCGCCCAACTCATCGAAGTTGGAAGCTGATGCCCCGTCGCAGAGACATTCGCTCGATTCTCGTCATTGGCTCCGGACCGATCGTCATCGGCCAGGCATGCGAGTTCGACTACTCCGGCACCCAGGCATCGAAGGTTCTTCGAGCAGAGGGCTACCGGGTCATCCTGGTCAACTCGAACCCGGCAACCATCATGACGGATCCTGAGTTCGCCGACGCCACCTACATAGAGCCAATCACTCCCGAGGTCGTCGAAGAGATCATCGCTCGGGAGAGGCCCGACGTGTTGCTACCGACCCTGGGCGGGCAGACGGCTCTCAACGTGGCATCGGAGCTCGCCAGGACGGGTGTTCTCGATCGCCACGGCGTCGAGATGATCGGCGCCGGCCTCGAGGCCATCGACCGGGCCGAGGATCGAGGGCTGTTCAAGACGACGATGGAGGAGATCGGGTTGGACGTGCCAAGGGCCGGCTACGCCCGTTCCATGGGAGAGGCGATGAAACTGGCAAAGGACATCGGCTACCCCGTGATGATCAGACCGTCGTTCATCCTCGGAGGTGCGGGCACGGGCATCGCTGACAACGAGGAGGAGTTCCTCGAGGTTGCCAAGAACGGCCTCACCACGTCGCCGGTTGGCGAGATCCTCGTCGAGGAATCCGTCCTCGGATGGAAAGAATTCGAACTCGAGGTCATGCGCGACCGAATGGGCAACGCGGTCATCGTCTGTTCGATCGAGAACTTCGACCCGATGGGTGTTCACACCGGCGACTCCATAACCGTCGCCCCCGCCCAGACGCTGTCCGACCGCGAATACCAGGAAATGCGTGACGAGGCCATCAGGGTTCTCGAGGCCATCGGGGTCGAGACGGGCGGGTCGAATGTCCAATTCGCCGTAGACCCCGAGACGGGTCGGCGATTGGTCATCGAGATGAATCCCCGTGTCAGCCGTTCATCGGCGCTCGCTTCGAAGGCTACGGGCTTTCCGATAGCGAAGATCGCGGCGCTCCTGGCCGTTGGCTACACGCTTGATGAGATCCCCAATGACATAACCGGTGCGACGCCGGCATCTTTCGAGCCCGCACTCGACTACGTGGTAGTGAAGATTCCCCGATTCGATTTCGCCAAGTTCCCCTCCGCTTCGACAACGTTGGCGACGTCGATGCAAAGCGTTGGTGAGGCGATGGCCATCGGTCGCACTTTCCCGGAAGCGCTTCAGAAGGCGTTGCGCTCCCTGGAGAATGGACGGGCAGGCCTCAACGCCGACGAAGGTGAGGCGGCCCTGGTCACGCTCGATGACGATGGGCTGTCCAGCGCCGTCCGCACTCCGACCCCGAACCGTGTCTACGCCATGGGCGAGGCACTTCGGCGGGGCTGGTCCGTCGATGATGTTGCAGCCCTGTCAGCGGTCGACCCTTGGTTTGTCGACCAGATGGCCGAGATAGTCGAAGTACGCCACGAGGTCGAGGCTTCGGAGGATCCCGGGGTCCTGCGCGAGGCGAAGCGCTACGGATTCTCGGACCGCCAGATCGGTTTCCTCTGGGGAGTCGCCGAGGATCAGGTGCGTCGCAGGCGACTGTCGGACGGGCTCACCCGGACGTTCAAGACAGTCGACACCTGCGCAGCAGAGTTCGAGGCGCACACGCCATACATGTACGGCACGTTCGAAGACGAATCCGAGGTTCGGCCGGCTGAGAAGCCGAGGGTGGTGGTTCTCGGCTCGGGTCCGAACCGGATCGGGCAGGGGATCGAATTCGATTACTGCTGTGTCCACGCGAGCTTCGCCTTGAGGGAAGCGGGGTACGAGACGGTGATGGTCAACTGCAATCCCGAGACGGTTTCCACCGACTACGACACCTCCGATCGTCTCTATTTCGAACCGCTGACAACCGAAGATGTCCTTGCAGTCATCGATGCCGAGGAGCCAGAGGCGGTGATCGTGCAACTTGGTGGGCAGACACCGCTGAATCTCGCCGAAGGCCTCGAGAAAGCCGGAGTGACCATTGCCGGGACATCTCCGGCGGCGATAGCCCTGGCCGAGGATCGCGAGCAATTCGCCGAGATCTGTCGCAACCTGGGGTTACGCCAACCGCCTGCCGGCACAGCACGATCCGCGGCCGAGGCGGAGGAGGTCGTGGACCAGATAGGTCTGCCGGTAATGATCAGGCCCTCCTTCGTTCTGGGCGGTCGGAAGATGAAGGTCGTCTATAGCCTCGAAGAACTGGCCGAGTACGCCCGTGATATCTACGGGGAGGGCGACCCCGAGGTGACAGCGAACCCGATCCTGATCGACAGGTTCCTCGAATCGGCGGTCGAAGTAGACGTCGATGCGGTGTACGACGGCCACGAACTTCTCGTGGGCGGAGTCATGGAGCATGTCGAAGAGGCGGGGATCCATTCCGGTGATTCGGGCTGTGTCACCCCGCCTCCCACGATTTCAGGGGAAGCGAATAAGGAGATCCTTCGGGCAACCCGGGAACTGGCGGTGGCACTCGAGGTGCGAGGGCTCATCAACATCCAGTACGCGGTGAAGGGTGACGAGGTCTATGTGCTCGAGGCGAATCCTCGGGGAAGTCGCACTGTGCCTTTCATATCAAAGGCCAAAGGGGTTCCCATTGCCCGAATCGCGGCGCGGGTGATGATGGGATCAACCATTGCCGAGTTGAAGTCCGAGGGTCTCGTGCCTGCCGAGGGCTCGATTGGAGATTTCGTGGCTGTGAAAGAGGCGGTGCTTCCCTGGGACCGGTTCCCCGGGGAGGATTCGATTCTCGGGCCTGAGATGAAGTCAACCGGTGAAGTGATGGGCATTGGCTCCGATGTCGGGATTGCATACGGGAAGGCTCTTCTTGGAGCAGGCAACATCCTCGCCGACCGCGGCCGGATCTTCCTCTCCTTCGCCGATCGGGACAAGCCAATGGGACTTGCCGTCGCCCAGGCCTTCGTTCTCCTCGGCTTCGAACTGATTGCGACCAAAGGGACGTCGCGTTACCTCGCTCATCATGCGATCACCGCCGAGCCGGTGAACAAGGTCGGAGAGGGGCCTCGCGACATTGGAGAGCGCCTCGAGAACGGCGAGGTCCAACTGGTGGTGAACACTCCGAGAGGCGGCAAGGCGAGGTCGGACGGAAGCAGGATCAGGCGGGCCGCGAGAAGTCACGCGGTCCCGTGTGTCACCACCGTCCAGGGCGGTCTCGCCGTAGCCAGAAGCCTGCGTGCAGGGCCGGGTGCGATCAACAGGCCGAGGAGTCTTCAGGAATGGCATCGAGCAGGCTAAAGACCGCCGTGGGCCCCCTGGAACTCTCGTCGGTGCTGATCGCCGCCTCGGGCACGGTCGGATCTGTCTGGGAGTGGGCCGATGTCGCCGACGTCTCTGTCTATGGGGCCGCAGTCGCCAAGTCGGTCTCACCGGAACCGTGGACCGGGAGGCCGGCTCCGCGCATGGCTCCGGTCAGGACCGGAATGCTCAACGGGATCGGCATTCAGAATCCCGGCATCACAGCCTGGTGTGATGCGATGGCTGGTCGGATTTCACGGCTCGATGTTCCAGTCTGGGGTTCGGCGGTGGCTGAGGACGCGGCAGGCTTCGGCGTTGTGGCGAAGAACCTCCAGGAGGCCGGGGTCACCGCCGTCGAGGCCAACCTCTCCTGTCCAAACCTCGAGGACGGAAACATGTTCTCGGTCAATATCGAGGCGAGCCGGGCCGTCATGGCTGCGACTCGAAGTGCTGTGAGCGTTCCGCTCGGCGCCAAGCTTTCACCCAATACTCCGGACATCGTCGGCACAGCAAGGGCGTGTCGGGATGCGGGCGCTGACTTCGTGGTTCTGACCAACACAGCCCTCGGGTTCGGTGTTGGCATCAACGACCGCCGCCCCCTCTTGAGCGGAGGCGTCGGCGGCTACTCGGGCCCCGGGCTCAAGCCGATCAGCCTCCGATGCGTCTATGAGGTTTCGACGGCGATGCCTGATCTGCCGATCGTGGGATGCGGAGGTGTGAGTACCGGCGCGGATGTTGCCGAGTATCTCCTCGCCGGCGCCTCGGCGGTCGCCATGGGGACGGTTCACCTCAGCGAGCCCAAAGCCGGCAAGCGTGTAGCTCGTGAGTTCATTGGTGTACTCGACGCTTTGGGGGCGTCCTCGGCCAGAGATCTGATAGGGAGTATGCGAACGTGACCAATCCCGTACTGGTGGCACTCGATGTCCCCCGGCTGGATAAGGCTGAGTCATTGGCCCGGAGGCTCGCTCCCCACGTTGGAGGCTTCAAGGTAGGCCTGGAGTTGATCATGTCTCACGGGCCATCGGCCGTTGCCTCCATTGCCAAGTTAGGACTTCCTGTATTTGCCGATGTGAAGCTTCACGACATCCCTAACACAGTCGAAGCCTCGGCAAGCGCCATGGGTGCACACGGGGCGAGGTGGGTGACGGCACATGCGAGTGGGGGAAAGGAAATGCTCCGTGCAGCGGTTCGGGGCCTCAAGAGCGGTGCAGCAGAGGGACCGGTCGGAGTCCTCGCCGTGACGGTTCTCACTTCGCTCGATCGTTCCGATCTCGACGCAACAGGCACCAAAGGCGACGTTCATGACCAGGTATTGCGACTGGGTCGGCTTGCCGCCGCCACCGGAGCCGAAGGCGTGATCTGCTCACCGGCCGAGGTCCCAAGCCTGAAGGGCATCAGCCCGTCTCTGGTTGCC
>JAYEGJ010000070.1:0-11321 GCA_034658975.1 Actinomycetota bacterium | reverse complement strand
GCCCCCATACGCGGGCGAAGGCAGCGACTCCCCCGAGTCGCCACCTTCACATCGAGGAGCACTCTGCCCTGGTGCCCGTCGACTATCCCTGGGAGGAAGGGTCTAGCCGGCCAAGAGACGGACCGGGTCCGGTTCCGTTTCGAGGGCGGCTATGAACACTTCGATCTCGCGTTCGGTGATCGGATCAGGATTGATGACCTCGAAGTGGACGCCCGTAGCGAGCAGAACACTTACGACTCGTGAGTTGGCGGGTCGACGTTGGCTTTGAGTGCATGTTGGGCACTTGAAGCGGTAGTCGCCTTCCCGACCGCCCGGACGTAGCTCCAGCGAAACGTCGTCCGGCGTGAGGTGAATATCACCGCAGCGGGAACACGTTGTCTTGATGGTCGTCATTTCTTGTCTCCGGTCTCCCATACGTGCTCATCTGATCGGCACGTCGGGTGGGCGACTGAAGACAGACATCTAGGTCTAGCGACCCCTATCCATACATAGCCAGTAGTTCATTGCCTAAAGCAGTGAGTCGAGAGGCCACTTCCTTACCCTCGACCAAGGTGGCGTCCGCGCCCAGCCGCAGCAGCAATCTCGCCGGGACTTCGGCGTCGGGAGCAGCGAAGCGCACCCTTGTGACCTCATCTCCGTCCTTGATCACGTCTACCGGGTAGTACTCCAGAACCCATTTCGCCTGCGGGCCCAGATCGATGAGACAGGTGACATCGGACTCTGATGCGGTGTATCCGACTACGGGGTCGGGGATCTCACGGGGCCGCTCAAACCCCTCTTCGAGGACTTCCATCTCTTTGATCCGATCGACTCTGAATGTGCGCTCGTCATCGACGAGGCGACAGTGGCCCATCACGTACCACTTTCCGAGAGTGGCGAACACCGACCACGGTTCCACCTCGCGTGTCGTGGTCTCTTCCTTCCCGACCGAGCGATAGACGATCCGAACCACCTTTCCGTCGGCGGCAGCATCTCTGAGCACTCCAACCGTGTCGGTCTCGTCGAGGACATCAACAGACAGCGAGCTGTCCGCATCCGGGATAGCCGCCTCTGTCAGCTTCCTGACCGCAGACTCGAGAGCAGGGGTGCCCTCCCCCATTCCAATCACCGTCATCCCGGATGCGAGCAGTCCGAGGGCCTCGGTCGGTGTGAGACGGGGTGCACGGGTGAAGTAATCGGCGGCATCGATGATCACCTCGTCCTCGTCGATGTACGCCTCCATGAGGTCGCCCGGGCCATACCCGGGGAGACCACAGACAAAGACGGTGTTGATGTCACGAGTCAGCTGACTCTTGGAATACCCGAACCTCTCGAGAACATCTGCAACCTCGGCGGATTCCTTTTCGAGCACGTAGGGAATCAGGGCCAGAATCCGTGAGAGCCTCGATACGGTCCGTGAACTGGTCATGAGCTTCCCAGAGCGGATCGGACTCTCGACCTGATCTCGTCTCTCAACTCGGACGGTTCGATGACTTCGGCAGACGATCCGAAGCTGAGGACCCAGCCCACGAGTGCGTCCCGATTGGCGACCGGAACCGAGGCGACCAACTCGCCGGCTGGCTCGCCCAGGCCGAGGGTTCTCGCCGCCCACCAGGCGACGTCGGAGTCGAACCTGATCTTGGCCTCGACCTCCGGGTCCTCTCCTGTCTCCCATGGTTGGTAATCCATGATCGACCTGACATCGAAGTCCGACGGCTTGGTGAATGTCCCGGCCTCGTCTGAGACAGTCAGCTTCTCGATTCGATCGACTCTGTAGAGCCGCTCGCCACTCGATCCTCGGCCCACGAGATACCAGTGGCCTCGCCTGTGAGCCAGGCCGTAAGGCTCCAGGCTTCGCTCGTTTCCCCGGTACTCGAAGTTGATGGAGCGATTCTCGGTAACGGCTCCGAAGAGATCCCCGAGAACATCCGCCTCGGCGCCGAGATCCGCTCCGATTGGCTCCAACCCAACGCTTCGCTCGATGCCCCCGAGTTTCAGCAATGCATCGAGGCCGGCGTGGGAACCTCCGAGCCGAACCATCCGGGCTGCCAGAGACAGGGCTGCACGCTCTTCCTCGTTGAGCCCGGGATCGGGCACGGCGTACTCGTCGGGATCGACTGCATATCCGAAGTCCACCTCCCAAACGTCCAGCGGCTGAAGCTTGATCGGCACGCCAAGCCTCCGCAGCACGTCTTTGTCCCTCTCGAACATGCGGTGGAAGGCGTCATCGGTTTGTCCGGCGTATCCCGAGACGGTGTGCCGCACGTCGCCGGCCGTGACGGGCACCGGCGATTCCAGAAGGTAGATCAGCAGGTTGAGAGTTCGCTCGATGACATTCTGCATCCCTCACACGTTAAGCCTCGTAACACGGGAGCGGCAGCCCCGGCCGACCAGCGTCTGTTTGGCCGTCCGAGCAAGGTCGGCTCGCGGCCGCCTCGAAGTGATCCCCTCCAGTCACCCAGCTCGCAGTCCGGGAGCAGTTCGGCCAATGTCGGCCGGCAACTAGAGGCTCTCGATCAGCTTTTCCACCCGCTCGTCATGGGCCTTGAACGGGTCCTTGCACATCACGGTGCGCTGCGCCTGATCGTTGAGTTTGAGATGGACCCAGTCGACGGTGAAGTCCCGCTTGGCCGCCTTGGCCGCCTTGATGAAGGCTCCCCTAAGCCGCGCTCTGGTCGTCTGAGGCGGATGCATCACGGCGGTTGCGATCTTCTCGTCGGTGACGACCCTCTCGGCAAGGTCCTTGTTCTGAAGGAGATAGAACAGCCCGCGGGTGCGATCGACGTCGTGATAGGCCAGATCCATCATCGACAGCTTTGGATCCGACATCGGGATGCCCCGGGATTCGGCATATCGTTCGAGGAGTCGGTACTTCATGACCCAATCCACCTCCCGGTCGAGGGTCATCGGATCCTTCTCCAGTCCGGTCAGCAGGTGCTCCCAGCGATCGACGGCCCTTTGGACCTCCGGGGGGAAGCCGGGACTTCTGGCGAATCGCATTGCGCGGTCGAGATACTCCCACTGGATGTCGAGCGCGCTCAGTTCGCGCCCGTTGGCCAGCTTGATCTTCCGGGAGCAGCTCATGTCATGGGAGATCTCTCGGATTGCTCTGATCGGGTTCTCGAGGGTCAAATCTCTGAAGACGATGTCTCGCTCGATCATTTGGAGAAGCGCAGCCATCGTCCCCATCTTCACGAACGTGGCGTACTCGCTCATGTTGGAGTCGCCGGCGATGACATGGAGACGGCGATAGCGCTCGGCGTCTGCATGTGGCTCGTCCCTCGTGTTGATGATCGGTCGGGATCGAGTGGTCGCCGATGAGACGCCCTCCCAAATGTGATCTGCCCGTTGCGATATCGCAAACGCCGTGCCTCGCGGCGTTTGCGTCAGTTTGCCCGCACCCAGGAAGATCTGGCGGGTGACGAGAAATGGGATCAGAACGTCGACGGTGCGGTGGAAGTCCTTGTGCCTGCTGACCAGGAAATTCTCATGACATCCGTAGGAGTTTCCTGCGGAGTCGGTGTTGTTCTTGAAGACGTATATCTCGCCCTTGATTCCCTCCTCCTCGAGTCGCTCCTCGGCACCCCTGACGAGACCCTCGAGTATCCGCTCTCCGGCTTTGTCGTGTGCGACCACGTCCTCCAGATCGTCGCACTCAGGGGTGGCGTACTCGGGATGCGAGCCGACATCGAGATAGAGCCGGGCGCCGTTCTCGAGAAACACGTTCGAAGATCGACCCCAGGACACCACCCGCCGAAACAGGTAGCGGGCCACCTCGTCGGGACTCAGGCGCCGCTGGCCGCGGAGTGTGCAGGTGACTCCGTACTCGTTCTCCAGACCAAAGATCCGCTTGTCCACCCAGCCAGGCTAAACCCGTTCCTTCACTCGGGGACGACCGCTTCCGCCCCGGCTCCGCCGAAGGTGCGGAGGAGGCTATTCGCTCTTGGTGAATTCCGCAGTGTCGAGACGACGAAACGTCCGTCGCCCGTTTGACTCGTCGAGCACCGCAGCTTCCCAACCCTCGGACTCGCGTCCCTCGGCACGCCGGAAGGCTTCAGCCCCCGCCTCGAAGGCCTCCTCGAGGCTCATGCCCTCCCGCCAGAGCTCATCGAGGGATTCGGCCAGCTGTTCTGCCTTGCCTCCGATGGCGACGAAATTGCGCTCGTCGTAAAGAGTTCCGTCATAGGTGATTCGGAACAGCCGATGGGCCCCTGAGTCCTCGCTGATCTCGGCAAGAAGCAACTCGACTTCGAACGGCTTCGGGTCCCTGGTGAAGATCATTCCCAGTGTCTGGGCAAAGGCGGTGGCCAGCCCCATGGCCGTGACGTCGTCGCGGGAATACAAATACCCCATCAGGTCGGCCTGACGAATACCCGCCTTTCTCAGAGTCTCGAACTCGTTGTATTTACCCACCCCGGCAAAGGCTATGCGGTCGTAGACCTCGGAGATCTTGTGGAGGGCGGTCGAGGGATTCTCCGCGAGAAGCAGAACACCATCGCTGTAGTCGAGGGCCACGATCGACCGTCCCCGGGCAATGCCCTTGCGGGCGAATTCGGCCTTGTCCCGAACAAGCTGCTCTGGTGCCACATAAAAGGGAATGGTCATCGGATTGTCTCCACTGCCCTCTCGGCAATCGGCCTGAGCACCTCGTCTGAAAGCTCTTCGACTCCGTCGGCTTCGATCCGGACCACGTTGGGCAGGATGTCGCGACGGAGGTCTGGCCCACCCGTGGCGGTGTCCTCCTGGGAAGCCGAGACCAGGGCGTTGATGGCGAGTTCAGTGGACTCGTCGCCGGTGAGGTCATCGCGGTAAACCGTTCTCAGGTAGGAGCGCGCCAGACGTGAGCCTGAACCGGTGCTCCCGAATTCGGTCTCCTCGTACCGCCCACCGACGACGTCGAAGCTGTAAACGTGCCCGCGTTCGTCTCGAGTGTCATATCCGGCAAACAGCGGTACGACGGCCAAACCCTGGAATGCCATGGGAAGCTGCCCTCTCACCAGGCGGGCCAGGAAGGATGCCTTGCCTTCCAATGAGAGACGAAGACCCTCGATCTTCTCGTAGTGCTCGAGCTCGACCTGAAACAGGCGCACCATGTCGATGGCGAGGCCCGCGGTTCCAGCTATCGCAACCGCGGAGTAGCGATCGGACGGAAACACCTTCCGGATGCGCCGGTGGGCAACCAGATTGCCCTCCGTCGCACGTCGATCGCCGGCCATGACCACTCCCCCGCCGTAGCGGAGGGCCAAGACAGTGGTGCCCTCGGGGGCGCTGGGAACCGTCACTCCTTCGGGAATCGACAAAGCCGGACCTGCCCCCATCGCCTCCAGGAAGTCCGTGAAACTGGACCCGGGGACTGGAACGTCGAGCGGAAGCGGCCCGATGCGGCGGTCGGTCACTCTCCACCCTTCTGGACGTAGTTCTTCACGAATTCCTCGGCATTCTCCTCGAGCACCTCGTCGATCTCGTCGAGGAGATCGTCGATCGCTTCGACATCGGCCTCGGTCTCGACCTTGGCGTCGACCTGTTCTTCATTCTGTTCGCTGCTTCGGTCCCGTGACTTCGAGCGTTCCCTATCTGACATCTGATCAACCTCCTAGGCGACGCAGCAGGTCAGCGGCGTCGCTCGCCTCATCGAGAAGCGCGCCGGTTCTCTCGGCGTCTCCGCGCAGGGGCTCCATCATAGGAACCCGCTTCAGATGTGATTCGCCCACATCGAATACGAGAGAGTCCCAGTTGGCGGCAACCAGCGAATCGGAGAAGTCGGAAACGCATCGACCGCGGAAGTAGGCTCGGGTCCCTTCTGGAGGATTGCTGACGGCCGTCTCGATCTCGTCGTCGGTGAATAGGCGTCTCATCGAGCCACGGGCCGCCAGCCTGTTGTAGAGGCCCTTGGCCGGGTCCACGTCGTGATACTGGAGATCGAACGCCCTGAGCTTGGCGTTGGACCACTCCAATCCGTCCCGATCTACGAACCCTTGAAGAAGCCGCTTCTTGGCCACCCAGTCGAGAGTGTCGGCAAGGCTCATCGGGTCGCTCTCCAGACGCGACAGCGTCCTCTCCCACTCCTCCAGGAGCTGGTTCCAAACCGGCTGGTCCAGTTCCTTCTCGACGTACTTGGCCAACCACTCGAGATATCTCTGCTGGAGATCGAGGGCGGTCGCCGTGGCACCGCCGTCCAACTCGAGAGGCCTACGCAAGGTCAGATCGTGACTTACCTGCCAGCACGCCTCGACCGGGTCGGCGAGATCCAGAGGGTCAGGCAACGCCCCGTCTTCGAGAGCGGCGAGCATCAGTGCCGTCGTCCCCAGTTTCAGGAAGGTCTGAACCTCCGAGAGGTTGGCGTCGCCGATGATGACGTGGAGACGCCTATACCGGGAAGGGTCGCCGTGAGGCTCGTCTCTCGTGTTGATGATCGGCCGCTTCAGGGTCGTCTCGAGGCCGACCTCCTCCTCGAAGAAGTCGGCGCGCTGGGTTAGCTGGAAATCGATGTCTGGCCGGTTGTTCTCTTTTCCGACCTTGCCGGCCCCCGTGAACAACTGACGAGTGACCATGAAGGTCGTGGCATATCGGATGATCTCGCCAAATGGCGTCTCCCGTGAGAGCAGGTAGTTCTCGTGGGCGCCGTAGGAGTTGCCCTTCCCGTCCGAATTGTTCTTGTAGAGGGAAACCTTCCGGCCCGAAGCCTCGGAGGCTGCGTCGCCGGCCGCCTGCATCACCAATTCCCCCGCCTTGTCATAAAGGGCTGCTTCCAGCGGGTCGGAGCACTCGGGCCCTGAGTATTCGGGGTGGGCGTGATCGACGTACAGTCGGGCCCCGTTCGCCAGCACCGAGTTGACGACGGCCCCTTCGGGATCGATCAGGCCGTAGGTGTCATGGCCGAAGCCACGGGCGTCGCGTCCCGGCGACTCCTCCTCGTAGGACCATTGCACCTTGACCCGGGTCCCTGGATAGCTGTTGACCACGAGCGACGAGGCCACGGCGGGATTGAAGCCGGGGTCGCCTCTCACGACGATCCCATACTCGGTTTCAGTGCCGAGCACCTTCTGTAGAGCCATTACAGGTACTGGCCGCCGGAGACCTTTTCGATGAGACGGCTCTCTTCGTCTCCCCCGACCAGAGTCCTCACATAGACGATCCGCTCGCCCTTCTTGCCCGAGATCTTGGCCCAGTCGTCGGGGTTGGTGGTGTTGGGGAGATCTTCTTGCTCGCGGAACTCCTGCTTGATCGCCGCGCGGAGGTCGTCGGTCTTGACACCTGGCGACCCACCCGCAAGCTGGCGCTTGATTGCATCCTTCTTCGCCCGGCGCACGACGTTCTCGATCATCGCTCCCGAGGAGAAGTCCTTGAAGAAGAGAACCTCACGATCTCCGTTCGCATATGTGACCTCGAGGAACTCGTTGGCCTTGTCCTCGGAGTACATGTCCTCCACCGTCGTGTCGATCATCGACATGACCGCCGAAGCGACATCGCCATTCGTCTTGGCTAGCTCTTCGGGAGCGATCGGAGCTTGATCGCTGATGTAGATGCGGAATATCTCCCGCGCCGCAACCGGGTCGGGGCGGTTGATCTTGATCTTCACGTCGAGACGTCCGGGGCGCAGGATCGCCGGATCGATGAGGTCTTCCCGGTTCGAGGCGCCGATGACGACGACGTTCTTCAGGGCCTCGACGCCGTCGAGTTCAGAGAGAAGCTGTGGAACGATGGTCGACTCGACATCAGAGCTGATGCCCGTGCCGCGGGTACGGAACAGCGAGTCCATCTCGTCGAAGAAGACGATGACCGGAACACCTTCGTCGGATTTCTCTTTGGCCCGCTGGAAGATGAGCCGGATCTGACGTTCGGTTTCCCCGACCCACTTGTTGAGCAGCTCGGGGCCCTTGATGTTGAGGAAGTAGGAGCGGACATCGGGGTCGCCGGTCCTCTCGGAGACCTTCTTGGCGAGGCTGTTGGCCACGGCCTTGGCGATGAGAGTCTTCCCGCATCCGGGTGGGCCGTAGAGGAGGATCCCCTTGGGCGGCTCCAACTCGTACTCCTTGAAGAGGTCGCGATGGAGGTACGGCAATTCGACGGTGTCGCGGATCTGTTCGATCTGGTCGGCAAGCCCGCCAACATCGTGATAGGTGATGTCCGGGACCTCTTCGAGAACGAGCTCCTCGACTTCGGGCCGCTCCAGTTTCTCCAAGATCAGACCGGTCTTCGGATCGACCCGCACGTAATCGCCGGCGCGCAGGTAGACGTCCACCATGGCGTCCGAGCGCTTCAGGACGCGCTCCTCATCGGCATGGGCGATGACCACTACTCGACCGTCGGGCATCGTTTCACGGACCCGGAGGATGTCACCGGCGGGTTCGATGCTGCGGATATCGATCACGTTGAAGGCCTCGTTGAGCAGGACTTCCTGGCCGACCTGAAGTTTCTTCACTTCGATGTTCGGCTGTGCGGCCACCCGAAGCTTGCGGCTGCCGGTCAGGACATCGACGGTGCCGTCGGTGTTGACCTTGAGGACGGTCCCGAAGTTGTTCGGAGGTGAGGTGAGCTTCTCAACTTCCTCTCGCAGAATGCCGAGTTGCTCGCGGGCCTCCTCGAGAAGCTGGGAGAGTTTGTCGTTCTGGGAAACGGCGCGATCGAGACGATCCCTGGCACGACTCAGCTCGGCTTCGAGGCTGTCGTGCTGCCCGGGCGCCTCACGAACACGACGACGTAGATAAGAGATCTCCTCTTCGAGAGCCGACACGACTTCTCGAAGTTGAGCTGCGTCGTCCTTGTTCTGTCCTTCTTCCACGGCTTCCTCCTGGCTCAGGGTCGCCTCCGGTCAGTATACGAAGGGGTTCGAGTAGTTCTCAGAGTTCCGTCGGAACCTTTCGCGGGTCTAGTGACGGGCCACTAAGGCTCGATGAAGATGCACTCCCCGGGGCATTCCTCGGCCGACTCGACGGTGATGTCCTCCTGGCCCGTCGGTACCACGGCCAAGCCCTCGGAACCTTGGAGATTGCCCTTCTCCTCGGCGAAGATCTTGTCGCCTTCTTTGACGTAGGCGAGTCCATCGTCGAGCAGCGCGAACACGTCGGGCGCAATCTCCTCACACAGTCCGTCCCCGGTGCAGAGGTCTTGGTCGATCCAAACTTTCATCGATTACTCCTGGAAACATCTAGTGCTCGAGATGGTACCGACCTCGAAGGTCAAGGCCTGTCCGTCTTCCTCATGAACGTGAGGAACCCGGTATGTCCGACCATGTTGTGCTCCGGACGCACCGACCGGCCGTCCACGTTCCAGTCCCGGAACAGGAACTCCTTCACCTCGATCTCGGCGAACGCGCCGGTGTCCCTGGCCGTCTCGACCGCCTTCTGCACCTGGGGAACCGTCGGCAGGTAGACGGAGAGGACTCCTCCGCTTGGTTGATGCTCGGCGGCGATCTCGATCGTGTGCCACGGTTCGGGAAGGTCGAGGACGATGCGCTCGGGAGCGATCTCCTCGACCACGGCGGCGACGTCTCCGATCCTGAGATCGATGTTGTCGGGAACCTCTCCGTACCAGCGAGAGATCGCCTTTCGCGCATGGGCGCCGTGATCATCTCGTTTCTCGATCGAAATGACCTTGCCGCCTGGGCCGACCGCACGAGAGAGCCCGAGAGTCAACGCCCCCGACCCCGAGCCGGCCTCGAGCACCGTCATGCCGGGGCCGATGTCACCGAAAACGAGTATCGGGCCCAGGTCCTTGGGATAGACGACCTGTGCTGCCCGCTTCATCTTGAGAATGAAATCGGCAAGGCGGGGGCGAAGCAGAAGAAGCTTCGACCCCGAGGAGGACTTGACCCACGAGCCGTCCCCGGCTCCGATCAACTCGTCGTGCGGAACCGAGCCCTGGTGGTATTGGAAGGTGCGGCCCTTCTCCAGCTTCAGAAGGAAATGGCGGCCTTTGGAATCGATGAGGAGAGCGGGGTCCCCCTCGACGAAGGCCATCAGAGGATGGCGAGGACGGAGAAGAGGAGTCCGAGGATCATCGCAATGACAATGACCCAGATGATGACTTGGATGGCTTTCTTGTTCTGCACTGTGCCTATATGGTTGCGGTTTCGAGCACGGTAGACACATGGCAAGCATGAGCGGAAGGTTGATGCGTTGGATCTGGGGAACATCCGACGCCAAGGAGATCGGTTTCGATCAAACCCTCAAGGGTCTTCGTGAGGGCAAGAGCCGGGATCTCTACATCGGGCTGGCGGTAAGCGCCCTGGCCTACCTCCAACGAACCCAACCGAAACGCACGCTCCTGCACCGCCAGACCATCTCCGAGGGCAGTGCCGTGGTTATCCATCACAAGAAGTCGGGCGAACAGCGCCTCGAGATCGTCAAACCCACCAAAAAGGCCAAGAAGAACCGTTCTGGGTAGGTTTTTCCACCTGTCACGTGGATTTTCCTCCCCAGAACACGAAGGTCTTGATCTGACCCCGAGACCTTGGCAAGTTTCAGGCTGTGTTTGGGGAGATTCGGCGATTCGCCGGCCAGAACTACGGGCTGATCGATAGAGCAACTGCGCTCGCCCTTGGGATGACCGATCGGATGATCGAAGGGGCAGTCGAGACTGGCAGATGGGAGGCTGTCCACGCGGGTGTCTATTACCTCAATGTGACTCCACGCACCTGGCACACCGAAATCCTCGCAGCCGTCCTCGCCGCCGGGCCGTTGGCCCTCGCCTCTCATCGGACCGCGTCCCGGCTCTGGACCCTTGATGGTGTTGGAGGCAGAACGATCGAGGTGACGGTGCCTCACGATGATCGGCCACTGCCTGACGGAGTCCTGGTGCACCGGACTCGACGGATTCTGGTTCCGGCGACCGTTGACGCGATTCCGGTGACGACACCCGAGCGCACACTCCACGACCTCTCTCCGATCTTGCCGGGGGCGGTACTCGAAAAGGTCTATATGAGTGCGTTGCACCAACGCCACACCACTCCGGAACGGGTCGCCGAGCAGCTCAGGGTTCAGGGTGGCCGGGGCGTCCGGGGAACCCCAAAGCTCCGCCGGATCGTCCCCCTCGCGCATGAAGGCAGAACGGCCAGCCCCACCGAGGTGGAACTCCGCCAGCTCATCCGGCGTGCGCCGATCCCCTCGCCGGTCCATCAGTTACGCATCCCCCTCCCCAATAGCCTCAATGCGTATCCCGACTTTTCCTGGCCGGATCGAATGAAGATCGTCGAAATGGACGGATTCGACTCCCACTCCACCCCGGAGCAACAGCACAACGACCTCATCCGCCAGAACATGCTGATGGACCTGGGTTGGGAGATTCGACGTTTCACCGGCCGTCGTATCCGGCGTGAGCCGGAGACAGTGATCGCAGAGATC
>JAYEGJ010000069.1:0-11359 GCA_034658975.1 Actinomycetota bacterium | reverse complement strand
CCGGAGGTCCTCGTGATAGGAAGTCAGGCGGCGCACGCCTCCATAGCCGGTGATCTTCCTGAGGCTGCGATGAGATCGGTCGAGGCCGACATCGTTATCCCTGGTGATAGCCGAGGTGAGAAGGCCGACTTGGTCGACGGTTCCATCGGAGAGGCGTCCATGTTTCATGAGACCTTCGGCTTCTATGCCCAGGGGGTCTCAATCGAGACCGCAGTCCTGGCGGATGGTTGGGAGGATCGGTTCGTCAGATACGAGACCCCAGCGACCAACGGGGTGGTGGCCTGGTGCCTGTCACTTGAGGACCTGTTCGTTTCGAAGAGCATCGCCGGGCGTCCCAAGGATCTCGAGTTCTGCCGAGCGCTGCTCGCCCTCGACGTGGTCGACACCGATCTCATCCGGTCACTCGTTGAAAGTGTGGATGCCCACGAAGCCAAGAAGAAGCTGGCCCTGGATCTGCTTCCGTCGGGCTCATAGCCCGAAGGTCGCAGGTTCAAATCCTGCCCCCGCTACAAAGAAGACCCAGGTCATTGGCCTGGGTCTTTCTTGTTCTTGACCAACGTGTGTTCGCTGCTCTAGAGAGGGATCAGCACCTCACGGGTGGACGGCGTTGGTGTTGGTTCCGGGGATGGTTTGTCCGGTGTTGCAGTTGGTGTTCCAGCCGTCGGGTTGAAGGGTTGGGGTGATGTCGACTTTGGTCTGGTCGGCATCGTTGATGTCGAAGACGACGTGACAGCCGTACAAACCCATTCCGTCGGAGTTGACTGGCACCCAACGACTGACAGGGCTCAAACCGTTGTCCAACCACAACACCAGGGTGTATGTCCCTGGGGTCAGTGTTGCTGCGTCGGCTGAAACGAACGGGAACACTCCCTCGTAGAGCTCTGCTGGTTCACGCATGACTTCGGTGGTGGCTTCGTCGTCTGGGATCACAGACCAGAACCCGCCTACTGCTTCATCGTCGAGGTCGGTCAGTTCTCCTTCGTAGAGCACACCAGCCAAGTGTTGGCCGCTACGACCAGCCAACTCCGAAACCGTCACCTCAACCGTCTGGCCGGCTGACAGACCCGTCACTGGGGGCATTGCCGTTTTGAATAGTGGTCCCCCTAGTTCGAGCGAGGATTCTGGTGGGTGGACGGCGTTGGTGTTGGTTCCGGGGATGGTTTGTCCGGTGTTGCAGTTGGTGTTCCAGCCGTCGGGTTGAAGGGTTGGGGTGATGTCGACTTTGGTCTGGTCGGCATCGTTGATGTCGAAGACGACGTGACAGCCGTACAAACCCATTCCGTCGGAGTTGACTGGCACCCAACGACTGACAGGGCTCAAACCGTTGTCCAACCACAACACCAGGGTGTATGTCCCTGGGGTCAGTGTTGCTGCGTCGGCTGAAACGAACGGGAACACTCCCTCGTAGAGCTCTGCTGGTTCACGCATGACTTCGGTGGTGGCTTCGTCGTCTGGGATCACAGACCAGAACCCGCCTACTGCTTCATCGTCGAGGTCGGTCAGTTCTCCTTCGTAGAGCACACCAGCCAAGTGTTGGCCGCTACGACCAGCCAACTCCGAAACCGTCACCTCAACCGTCTGGCTGCTGGCGATCGGAACCACAGTTGAGGCAGTCAAGCCCGCTTCCGGCAATGCGGAATCCGGCTCGTTTAGGAGCGGAATCACTCCGACCAACAACATGGTCAGCAGGAATGTGCCGGCGACCACCCACACCGGGCGGAGTCGTATACGCGCCGGGGCCACGGTGGGTCCTTCAGCAACCTGGGTCGACCGGTCGTCTACCTCGCTCACTGCTACTGGTTCAGACTCGGCGTATGCATTTCGGAAGTGGCTGCGGATTTGGTCCTTTAGATCATTGGTCATTTCTGAACACCGAGATCCCTTCTCAATTTCTTCATCGCCCGTGCGTCGTGCATTTGGACTGTCGACTTCGCGATCCCAAGCAACTCGGCGACTTCGGTCATCGAGAAATCGAAAGCATGAAGCAAGGCCACGATGACCCGTTGTCTGTCTGAGAGCCTTCCCAACGCCGGTGACAAGGCCGGCTCATACCACGCCCCGTCTGACTGTTGGCTCGGAGCTGACGCAGGCAGGGTTTGTCGCTTCTTTGTCCGTCGAGCCGCGTTCTGTCCGACGCGGAAGAGATAACCGGTGGGATTGTCCATGGTCCTCACGCGTTCCCAGTTCTCCCATCCATAGACGAGAGCGTCTGCGGTGGCATCACGACCGACCTCAACACCAAAACCAGCTATCAACGCTTTTCTCAGAGATGGCTCAGCCGTGTCCACGTACGTTGCGAACGATTCGACACTTGTCTGACTCTTCAGCAAATGCGCACCTCCGTCATCTCACAACATAAGGCTCCGGATTCGAGTTTCGTACGACACCATTTCTTGGTGCGGATCGGATCGAACCCAGGCATCGACGAGCGTTACCTCGGTCATTCGATTGGCAACACCTGGAATGTAGTTCGTGTTCGAGCACGACTGAATCTGCAAACGGCGTGCAAACGAAATGGCGGCACCGAAAGAGCATCAGAGGGCATGGGCGGACACGTTCAAAGCCAGGATTCCGAACCGCTGGCTACCAAAGGACGCGGCAGGGCAACGGCGGTTACCACGCGCATTGGTCTCATAACCCGAAGGTCGCGGGTTCGGAGTCGCCGATTTTTGGTGCTCTGATGGCGACCTGATGAAAGACGATCGGTGGACCGCCTGCGCAGATCTCGAAGCGCTACCGGGACGAGACCATGGACGCAGGTGCTGAGGACTTCAACGAGGACATTCGCCAGCGCGTGCATCGCAGCCGGCAGCCCGTTCGGTCGCTGGAATGCGTCGCAGGGAGACGAGGATCAGTCGCCGGGTCTCAATGTCCGCCGGCACATGGTGAAGATGACCTGGTCGAGGCGTTCCCAGTCCTCGTCGGTGTCGATTGGGACGCCGCTGAAGTCGGCTTGGAGGCGGCTCCGCACAATGAAGTAGTGGATGGCCCCAACAAGGAGCAAGACCGTGGTTGCGAGGTCGGCGTCGGTCGAGTCAGGATCGTCGGGGAAGTGGGTCATCAACTCCTCGAACCACTCCTCACGGGCTTGCTGAAGGATGCTGGTGAGCTCGTTCTGCTCGATCTGCTCCCATGCGAGGATCTCTTTGGTGACGGGCCGGCGGCGCAGTTCCCGCGCGTAGCGGCTGAGGCCTTTCGCCCATCGTTCGCCGAGGGGAAGCGCCATCAGCTCTGATGGATCGTCTCCTGTCACTTGCGCGATGCTTGGCCAGAAGTCGCCGCTCTGGCCGAAGGCGTGGAGCAATTCGTCCATCCCGCCGAAGTAGCGGTAGATCAGCACCTTGTCGACGCCGGCCTCGCGGGCGACGGCGTTGACGCCGAGAGCGCCGAATCCCTCGCGTGCGAGCAGGTTTCCGACGGCGTCAAGGAGCCGAAGTCTGGTCGCCTCCTTGTCGCGGGCACCTTTGGTTTCGGTGGGTGTGGTCACTTCGACTGCTTGGGGTTGGCCCTGAACCAGTCGACGGTGGTGCCGATGGCTTCTGTCAGCGGTGTCGCATGGCTGCCGAACGCGGCTTCGAACTTGCTGTCATCCACGACGAAGGGCTCTTCGAACTCGTAGAGCATCTCCTTGAGCTCGCGAACGTTGCCGTTGAAGAGACCAACGGTGTTCATCATCCACCCGGGCATTGCCTGGATACCTGTCTCGGTGCCTGCTGCTTTAAACACCTGTTCGATGAACTGCCTGGTGGTGAGGGTTGGTGCGTTGGGCAAGTGCCAAGCCTTGCCGTCGGCGGCGTCGTGCTCTCCGAGGATTGCCAGACCGGTGGCGATGTCGGGGATATATGAGTAGGTGTGGAGCTGGTCCGGATCGCCCATCACCTGAGCCTTCTTCCCCGCAAGAGCGGGGTAGAGCACGCGTTCTCCCATGGCGCTCAGCAGGCCCCGGGGGCCGAAGTAGTCCGATGCTCGCCCTGCCGTCGCCCGTACCTTGCCCGTCTCGTGCGCTTCCATCAGATCTGCTGCCATCTGAGCGCGCAAAGACCCTTTGCGCGTCGTTGCGGTGTGCGGCAGATCCTCAGTGAGTGGTTGACCGTGCATCGGTGCGTACATGTAGAGGTTTTCCATAACGACCAGTTTCGCTCCAGCCGATGCAGCCCCCTCGATCACCGCGGCCTGCATGGGTGGGAACAGCGTGGGCCATTGGGTGTACGGGGGATTGAGGCAGAAGTAGACAACGCCGGCGTCGGCGCTCGCCGTCTTCGCGAACTCCGTGTTGGTTGCGTCGCCTCCAACTACATCGACTCCATCGGGGACTCGAGCTCTGCCACTACGGTTGACTGCCCGGACGCTCCTCCCGCTGCGGTTCAGTTTCTCGATGAGTGCCATTCCGATGGCACCGGTGCCGAACACGACGTGCAGTCCGGGGTTGGTAGTCATGTTTCCTCCTGTGATTGGGGCAATAATGTCACTATACGGTGACATAGTAAGTCACTTGCCGGTGACTTGTCAAGGGTGTTGCCACGAGGCGAGAGGTTGTGGGGGGTTCGGGTAGCGTCAGCACTGTGCACATCGGTCAGCCGGGCTCTTCCAGCGGTACAAAACCGAAGCTGAGGGGCTGGCTGCATGCGGTGATGTTCCCGGTGGCTGTCGTTGCCGGGATCGTTCTCATTGCGACTGCACCCACCCAAGAGGCTCGTTTCGCCGCTGCGGTGTTCGTCTTGACGGCCGCGATCCTCTTCGGCACGAGTGCTCTGTTCCACCGTGGTTCTTGGTCTCCACGCGTACACGGGCTACTCCGACGGATGGATCACGCCAACATCTTCTTGATCATTGCCGGGTCTTACACCCCGTTCGCGGTGTTGGCCTTGCCTCCCGACGAGGGGCGAATGCTGCTGGTGATCGTCTGGGCTGGAGCCCTGTTGGGGGTGGTGTTCAGGGTGTTCTGGGTCGGGGCTCCGCGCTGGCTGTACACGAGCCTGTATGTCATTGTTGGGTGGGTGGCGATCTTCTTCCTACCCGAACTGATCGATGGCGCCGGTGTCGTGCCTGTTGTCCTGATCGTGTTGGGAGGTGTCCTCTACAGCCTCGGAGCGATTGTCTATGGCCTCAAGCGGCCCGATCCATCTCCGACCTGGTTTGGATTCCATGAGGTGTTTCACGCTCTGACCGTTGCCGCCTTCGCCGCTCACTACGCGGCTGTGTGGCTCGTTGTCCACTCCTAGTGCCCCGACCACCAACGCTTGCCGCGTTCGGGACGGCCAGTGACGCCCCTGGCTGTGTCCTCGTCCTCGACGAACGGACGGGTGCGCCTTCGTCCTGCGTCCTTGCCAGAGACGTCCCTGCCTCGCCCTGAACATCGTCAACGTTTGCGGCCAGCGCACTAGCTGCCGGTCGAGGCGCTGACGGCTGTCTCGAGTTCGTCGAGGAGTGCCGCCTTGTGGTCATCGGGTATGAATGAAGCCCGGATCGAATTGCGGGCAAGATCGGCAAGGGTGTCGTTGCCGAGTCCGAGTTCATCGGCGACTCCGACGTAGTTGTCTCCCACATATCCACCGAAGTAGGCGGGATCGTCCGAGTTGATGGTGACCATCAATCCCTTGTCGATCATCTCCGGCAGGGGATGCTCCGAAAGGCTGTCGACAACACCCAACGCCAGGTTCGAGAGCGGACACACCGTCAGTGGGACCCGGTCATCGCGCAGTCGGGCGACCAGGTCGGGGTCCTCGAGACTGCGGATCCCGTGATCGATACGCTCGGCACCGAGTGAGTCGAGGGCGCCGGTCACATACGACGGTGGCCCCTCCTCGCCGGCATGGGCGACGGTGTGCAGTCCGAGACGCCTCGCCTGAGCGAAAGTCTCCTCGAACATCTCCGGAGGGTTCCCGACCTCGGACGAGTCGAGGCCAACCCCTATCACCCGGTCGAGGTGCGGCTCTGCGGAGCGCAGGGTCTCGGCGGCCGAATCGCCCGGCAGGTGTCGAAGGAAACACATGATCAGGTCGGCCGATATCGGGTGGTGTCGCTCGGCGTCGACGATGGCCTGGCGGAATCCGGGCATGAAGACCTCAAATCCGATTCCCCGTTCGGTGTGGGTTTGCGGATCGAAGAAGATCTCGGCGCGTCTGACGCCGTCACTCGCCGCCCGGTCCAGGTAGGCCGTCATCAACTCGTAGAAGTCCTGCTCGGTACGGAGAACGTCTGCCGCTTCGTAATAGATGGCGAGGAACGACTGGAGGTCTGTGAAGTCGTAGGCCTCTTTCAGCGCCTCGACGCTGGGGAAGGGTGGATCGATCGAGTTGCGCAGCGCTTGGCTGAACACCATCTCGGGCTCGAGGCTGCCTTCGATATGGATATGGAGCTCGGCCTTGGGGAGGCTGGTGACGTATCCGCTCATTCCGGCAGAGTTGTTGCCTGCACGAATCTCAGTCGCCAGGCGCTGCTTTCGTCGACCCAGATGGACGAGCGGCGGACACGCTGGCGCGACCCGCTCTTGGTCACCGCGTTCACGTAAGTGATGAGGGCCACCGTCGGGGCCAGCATGTCGACCTTGAAGTTCTCGAAAGGGAACTCCACCTCCACGTCGCTGGCAGGTGCGTCGATGAGGTCGTTTCTGTCGTAGACGTGACCGAAACGACAGAAGTCGGTGAAGCTCTCGGTCAGAAGATCGTCCAGGAAGCCGGGGTTAGATCGTGTCTCCTCGCGCCAGAGGCCTTCTTCGAGGCTCCTGAACTGTTCGATATCGGCAGTCATGCGACGACGATACAAGGTGTGGTGGGGTTTCTATCCGCGTCATTCATGGCACCGAGTAGTCCTTGGTCTCGACGACTGCGTCGAGGGGAAGCGGTCCGTAGATGTGAGGGAAGCGCTCGTTCGCCTCGTAGAGGTCCTCGTAGACGAGCATCGATCCGACCTCGACGGCTGCGATTGTGAGCAAAACAAGGTCATCCCGCCCGGCATAGAAGACCCTCGCCACACCTTCGAGTTGGTCGGTTGTCGAGCAGTGGATGAATCCTTCGTCATCAAAGGTCGCCGGGGTGTAGCTGTCAGAGCGCGCCTCCCAAGCCGTCTGCTCCGCGATGTGAAAGACAAGGGTTGGCCGCTGTACTGCTCCCACGGTTCGGAACATGGCCTCCGAAGGTGTGTTGCCTTCCGTGATGAAGGCACCGACGTCCTTCAGGGTGCCGCCGGCGAGGCTTCTCAGCGAGGATCGAAGGGTTGCCGTCCCGACGCCCTGGCCCTTGTGGGCGGGATCGGTCATGACGTACCCGATGAATGGATGCCCCGTATCCCTCGCTGTCATCACCAGGCAGGCCGACGTGATATCACCGTCGTGGGTAGCCACTCGTGAGTTGTCGAGGTCGGCAGCCGGGTGATCGAAGAACGATCCGACCTCCTGACGCGCCTCGACGATTGTCTCGTCGTCGAAGTCGATGGTTCCCTGATACGCATCGAGCATGAGTTTGGCCAACGCCTCGGCATCGTCCTTGGTTGGCGATCTGAACTGGAGGGCCTCTTCGGGGTCGGCGTCGACCCAGTCGGTGAGGTCGATGGTGTAGTGATGGCGAGTTGGGTCAGGCATTTGTCTCCAGTTGGTCGATCCACTCGAGGGCTTTCTCCGCGTAGCGAACAGTGGTGGCCCGGAATGCGAGGAGTCGCGGTTGTGTCGGCTCTTCCGGGAACCCGGCAAAGCCTATCTGACCCCTGATAAGCAGACGTAGGCCAGCGACGATCGACTGGGTGGCTTCGGTTTCGGTCCATCGGGTGTCTCGGCCTCGGAGCGCAGCGAGATAGGCCGAGATCGTCTCTTCCGGAGTCAGCGGAGCGTCAGGGGAGAAGCCCAGCAGGGGAGTGACATCGAACGCCGGGTTGCTGACGGCGGCACTCGACCAGTCGAGGAGAACGGGCGAACCGTCGGGCCTCCAAAGGATATTGTCGAGCCCCACGTCTCGGTGGGTCCAGGAGAATGGTCCGTTCTCTACGGCGGTGATGGCAGTCGGGACCTCATCGTGAAGTGCCTGCAGTCTTTGTTCCAGGTCAGCGGTGATCTCATCGGGGTAGCGCTCCCCGGCAAGCCCGATCCGGGCACTCCATCGATCCATGTCCCAGTGGGCCGGAACCCATGGCTCTGCCGATGACTCCCATGTCGCGGCGTGGAGGCCGGCGACCAGGTCTATGAGACTGAGCGCCTGTTCACGACTCGCTTCTAGTAGGGCGTCACCCTGGGTTGCTGGTGAGATGTCCTCGAAGAGAGTCGTGTTCCTTGAGTGTCCGAGAAGAACCGGGATGCGCCCAGCGAGGGCCTCACCGATGTGCTGGTATACGGCTACTGCTCTGCCGACTTGGTCCGGCTCCTCGCATTTGGTGATCAGAGTCACCGGTCCCTCGCTGGTGCTCGCCACAACCCGATAGACCTTTCCTCCGAACCCGTGGTCCTCGCCGATCCGCTCGAGTTTTGCACTGAGCAGGGAACCTTGGGGCCAGGCACCGCCGTCGGCCAGCATCCGGTTGAGGCGCGCCGCGGTCAGTCGGTTATTGCCGATCTCACCCATCAAGCGAACGCTAACGGACCTCTCGCGTGCAACGCGTCGGGCTCAGCCCGACGCGTTGCACGCCAGTCGTCTTAGCTACAGCCGGTCGTATCTCCGCACGTGAGGCAGACGTAACAGCTCCCGTTACGGATGGTCATGTGCCCGCAGTTGGAGCACACAGGTGCGTCACCCATGGCGTCGGCGAGAGCTCTGTCGACAGTGCCGGCCGTATCTGCGGCGCCAACGGTTGCCACTGCTTTCTCGACGACAGGCATCTGCATCGAGCCATTGGGACTGCCGTTTGGACCGTCGACGAACTCGGCGACCTTGGCCACCAATTCGACATCGTCCTCGGCGGCAGCGTCACTCAGGTCTAACTGGACCCCGGCTTCTACCGCAAGCCCCTTCGGGGGTGCCGCCAGGTCGCTCCCACGATCCGGTGGCACCTGCGCCAGTTCGTCGCGTTTCAGGTATTCGACACCAAGAGCCCTGAAGACGTAGTCGATGATCGAGTTGGCCATCTTGATGTTCTCGTGACCCTCGACGATTCCCCGGGGCTCGAAGGTTTGGAACGTGAAGGTGTCGACGAACTCCTCCAACGGGACTCCGTACTGGAGCCCTTTGGAGACCGCGATGGCGAAACAGCTCAGGATGCCCTTGAGAGTGGCGCCCTCTTTGGCGAGGTCGATGAAGATCTCGCCAAGTGTCCCGTCGTCGTACTCGCCGGTGCGCAAGTAGACCTTGTGGCCGCCGACACGTGCCTCCTGGAGGTACCCGGCGCGCCGGGCAGGGAGCATGAACCGTGGCGGCTTCATCCCCTGGGTGTATGCCTGGCTCGGGGAGAGACCCGCCGGGAGGTTGCCCCAGTGGATGACCTTCTCCTGCTCGACGGCGGCGGTGATCGCCTCCGCCTCATCCTCGTTCTCTTCGCCCTCGTCGGCCGTCGAGTTGAGAGGCTGCGCCGCCTTTGAACCGTCGCGGTAGATGGCCATTGCCTTGAGGCCAAGCTCCCAGGACAGTTGGTAGGCGCCCTCGATGTCCTCGATGGTCACCTCGTTGGGCATATTGATCGTGTTGTGGTTGACGATCCCGTTGCCAACGAACGCGTGGTTGGTGGGTACCGACACGTCGTAGACCTCGCGAGAGCCGGCTTCCTCGATCGTCTCGACCGGCGAGAAGTGGAGCCCGTCGGCCAGGATTGTGTGCAACCACTCGGGCAGGTCAACCATTGGCAGCATCGCCACTCGTTCCAGCGTTCGCCGAGACACGTGCTTCGTCCGCGGATCGAGGAGGAAGCTGAATCGACTCCGCTCGCCCCATCCGTTCCGACCACTCTTGCCGGCAGGGATCATCTCATAGAGGTCCTTCGGCTTGAGGCCGGGGATGACGTCACTGGTGCTCTGGCTGAACGTGCGCTCGAGCAGGTGCTTCTGCCGTGTCCGCTTGTCAGATTCGGCGAAGGGCACCAGCCGCGCCAGCATCTGTGCCTCGCGCCCCGCGGCGTAGACCTCGTCGAAGTCCTTGTCATACTCGGCGTTGTGCTTGGTGACGCGGCTGTGAACCACACCGAGGTTGGTGAGCACTGCCTGCAAGTCGTCGAGCAGTTCCGGCGAGTCGACGCAGATCGCCATCTTCGCCATCGGCCCTGTGGTGACGTACCCGTCCAGGAATAATCCTTGGAGGAAGGCCAGGACCATCGAACGCGGTGAGCGCAACACCGCATCGGGGATCCGCTTCGAAGATGACCCTTCACCGCACCCGAGATAGTCGAGGAACTCGACGACTCTCTTTGATGCCGCCACCACGCTCGGGCAACGGTCATCTCGTCGGACGATCCTGGCCTCGATGTCGAACTGGGATCGCCAGGCGTCGCGCACTCGAGCCAGCACACCCTCGTCGGCGTTGGTGATAGTAACGGTCCAGTTGGACCGGGCGACATGACCCTCTGAAACATAGGAACCCAGCAGGAAGGCGAGCTCATCGGTCATTTCTTCTGGGATGCGGACATCCTTCTGTGGCCCGTACGAAGCCGAAGGCACGAAACCGTCGAATCGCTCCGGAAGGGCTGACCACAGATCTGCCCCGTAGTGGGTGGCGACGTAGTCGCCGGCCTCGATCTCGTCCAGGCGGCGCCAGACAAGATCGCGGTCGCGGGCGGTCAGCAGTCGATGGTTGGGAGTCCCTGTCACGCTGTGTCCCGAGCGCAGCGCTGCCGTACGCACCGACCGCTTGCCTCCGTAGTAGAAGGCGTCGGTCTTCTGCGTTCCATCCAGCGAGACCACCTCAATGACTTCGTCACGGAAGGAATCCGGCGCTTCGCCCTCGTGCAACTCGCTGATCCGGACAAGGCCGTCTGCGGTCGCCAGCAAGGTCTCTCCGGTGACGCATTTGGAAATTGCGCCCGAGATGAACGGCTGGGCCGCAGCCATCATCTTGATGTGCCCGTTGTGGTGGATGAACCGCTCGCCGTACTTGCCGTTCCGGTTGGCGGTGTCGAATACCCGAAGGTCCTTTTCCTTGACGTGCGGCGCACCCTCGATGGTCTGACGGCCGCAGATCACGTCGTTGGCTTCGGTGATTTCGCTGCGCGTGTAGCCAAGCGCCTTGAGGAGGTCGAAGTCCCAGGCCTTGGAGTCGTCGACACCGAATCCGAGCCTCTGCAACGTTTCCTCACCGAAGGTGAAGACGTTGAAGGCATGCTTCAGATCGAACACCGATGGGAGGGTCGCCTGCAACTTGATCAGGTCTTCGGCGTCGAACCCCTTCTCGGTGAGCGACTCCGTGTTGATGTGCGGGGCGCCCTCGATCGAGCTCGTTCCGACGATGTACTC
>JAYEGJ010000068.1:0-11401 GCA_034658975.1 Actinomycetota bacterium | reverse complement strand
GGCAAGAGATCTATATGGACCTCGCAGGTCCCATCAGGGGATACGTGAGATCCAGGGGCTCCAAGGATCCCGAAGACCTCGCCTCTGAGGTGTTCCTCCAGGTCGCTCGTAACATCGCCAAGTTCGAGGGGGACGCAGAGTCGTTCCGTTCATGGGTGTTCGTCATCGCCCACCGACGTCTAATCGATGAGCGGCGCGCCAAGCAAAGGCGCCCGGTCATAACGGACGACCCGGTCGATCCAACCGGCGGGAATGTTGAAGAAGAGGCCATCGATCAGATCGGCCTCAATCGGGTGAACGAGGCCATGAGCCATTTGACCGATGATCAGAGAGAGGTGCTGGCCCTTCGGGTGATCGCCGATCTTTCCCTCGCCGAGACGGCCAAGGTTCTCGACAAGGAGATCGGAGCCGTCAAGGCGCTGCAACGAAGAGCTGTTTTCGCCCTGAGACGGCTCGTGGACGAGGGGAGAGTATCCCTGTGAGCCATCCTGACGATTACAGCAACGAAGTGTCCAACACAGAGTTCGTCGATCAGGATGTAGAACGACTCGTTACGGGTCGGTCTCCGGACGATCCCGGCCTTGGTGAATTGACCTCGTGGATAGAAGCACTTCGTTCCGAGAGCTTGTTTGTCCCCTCGAATGACTCGTCGGAACGGATGGCAGCCCAGGCTGCGGCCATAGTGCGATCGGATCAAACCACCATGCCCCGGGTCGCTTCCAGGGGAAACATTGCCCGTCCTGATCGACGACCCTCCTTGCGGCCCGCCCGTGCCGCTTTCGCCTTGTCCGGGTTCGCCCTTCTTCTCGCCGCGGTGGCCATCGGTTTCGTTGCCCACACCTCGGTCCCAGGAGACCCGCTCTATGCGATCGATCTCGCAATGGAGCAGATCGGGATCGGAGACGGCACGGTCAACGAACGGATCGACGAGGCAGACACCCTGGTAGCCGCCGGCGATCAGATCGAAGCCCTGATTCTCCTCGGGAAGACGTACGAGAGGGCCGCTGCCAATGGCAACCTGGCGGGAGCCGAGCAAGCCGAGAGACGTCTGGCCACGGTGAGCACGGTCCCCTCGGGCACCAGTCTGGTCCTAGCGTCTCGGGTCGAGCGGCTACGCGAGTTCATCGCGGAGAATGCGGGGCCGGGCGTCGGTCTGGACGGCGACGACTTCTACCGGGCACTCGAAGACATCGCTCGGGAAGAGCCCTAACTCAGCCCGACCCATCACCGGGAACCCCGGTGATGATCCTCGCACCTCTCTTGAATGTCAGATAGCTCCAGGCCCACCCCGCTATCACGAATAGGCGATTCCTGAACCCGATCAGATAGAAGATGTGGATCGCAAGCCAGGCGAACCAGGCGAGGAACCCGCTGAACCTCAGACCCCGTATGTCGGCCACTGCGCGTGCCCGACCGATCGTCGCCAACGACCCCTTGTCCGAGTACCTGAAAGGAGGCCGTCTGCGGCCCGCCAATTCAGCCGTTATCACCTTGGCGGCATGACGGCCCATCTGCATCGCGGCGGGCGCAACTCCGGGGACTCCATCGACGCCGGCCAGATCGCCGGCAACGAACACTTCGGAATGGCCTAACACGGATAGGTCGGCTTCTACCGGAACGCGACCTGTGCGATCGGTCCCTACTCCCAGCATCGCCCCGAGCGGCGACGCCTCGACGCCAGCGGCCCATAACACCGTTCCGGACTCGATCTTCTTACCCGAAGACAGCACCACCCCACCCGAATCGATCGCCTCGACGATCACTCCGGTGATCACCTCGACACCAAGACTCTCCAACTGGGACCGGGCCGAAGCCGACAGCGAGGGCACGTAGGGTGGGAGAACCCGATCGGCCCCCTCCACGAGCACCACCCGCGATTTGGTCGGATCGATCTCATCAAAATCGGAGCCGAGGGCATGAACGGCGATCTCGATCAAAGCCCCGGCCAACTCCACTCCCGTTGGTCCGGCACCCACCACCACAAATGTCAGCCACATTGCCGAAAGCCCCGGGTTCTTCTCGGCCTGTTCGAAAGCCTCGAGAACGCGTCGTCTCATCAGGAGGGCGTCCTCGACAGTCTTCAATCCCGGCGCAAGCGATTCCCATTCGTCGTTTCCGAAGTAGGAATGTCTCGCACCCGTCGCCAGGATCAGGTAGTCGAATTCGACCTTCTGGCCGTCATCGAGTTGGACCTTCTTTGTCACGAGATCCACGTCCACCACCTCCGCGAGCAACACTCGCTCCACGTTCTCCTGGCGACGGAAGACCGAGCGAATCGGGTAGGCGATGTCAGAGGGATTGAGTGCCGCTGCGGCCACTTGATAGAGCAGAGGCTGAAAGAGATGGAAGTTTCGTCTGTCGATGATCGTGATGCTGACGGGTGCCCTCTTCAGCGCCTTGGCTGCGTTGAGGCCGGCGAATCCGGCGCCGACGATGAGGACCTGAGGCCGATTCACAACCCCACGGCCTTGGCTAACGCCTGAATCGCCCGAGCCCGATGGGATAGCTCGTTCTTCTCTTCAGCACTCATCTCGGCGAGGGTCCGATCGCCGACTTCGAAGATCGGGTCGTAGCCGAACCCTCCACTCCCCCGCCTCTCGCGAGTGATCTCCCCCTCAACTGACCCCTCGGCAAGAACCTCGACTCCATCGGGAAACAGCAGAGCCACCACGGTGCGAAACCGGGCCCGACGATCCGAAACTCCCTCCATCTCGCTCAATATGTGAGCCACGTTGTCCTCATAACTCGCATCGGGCCCGGCGAATCGAGCCGTGTGCACACCCGGACCACCGTCGAGAGCAGCCACCTCGAGGCCGGTGTCGTCGGCAATGACTGGCAGGCCAGTCGCCTCACAAACCGCCCGAGCCTTGAGAGATGCATTCGCTTCAAGGGTGTCGCCGGTCTCATCCACGTCGGGCCAATCGAGACCCTTGACAATCTCGCCGACCAGGCCAAGCGGAACCAGGACCTCTTCGATCTCCCGAATCTTGTCGGGGTTCTTCGAGGCGACCACCAGCCGCGGTATCAACCGGCCACCGCCCGGCGCTGCATGTCGTGCAGTTCGGCGATCCCCAATTGCGCAAGGTCGAGAAGACCATCGAGGTCATTCCTCGAGAAGGGGGCGCCCTCCGCCGTCCCCTGAACCTCCACGAACAACCCGCGGCCGCTCATCACCACGTTCATGTCTACCTCGGCGGCGACATCCTTCTCATAGTCGAGGTCGAGAACCGGCTCCCCGTCGACGAGCCCGACGGAGATGGCCGCTATCTCGTCGATGATGGGATTGCGGGGTATCAACTCGCGCTCCTTCGCATCTTCGAGTGCCTGGTGGAGGGCCACCCATGCTCCGGTTATCGAAGCCGTGCGGGTCCCCCCGTCCGCTTCGATCACGTCACAGTCGACCCGGACCATTGCCTCCCCCATCGCCTTCATGTCAACGCCCGCCCGGAGTGCCCGGCCAATGAGGCGCGAGATCTCCTTGGCACGGCCGCCCGAGATGTGGTCACGACGAACTCGTTCGTTCGAGGAACCGGGGAGCATCGCGTATTCGGCGGTGACCCAGCCCTTGCCGGAATCCCTCATCCAGCGAGGGACGTCCGCCTCCACCGAGGCGGTGCAGAGGACCCTGGTCTTGCCCATCGAGATGAGAACAGAGCCGGGTGTCGATTCGGTGAATCCCAGCTCGAGAGTGACGGGGCGAAGTTGGTCATGGGGGCGATCGGTCATGCCGGCAACGGTAATGGCCCGCCTTAGACGTCGAAGCTCATCCCCGGAACGGCGAGGCTCACCGGACGGTCGAACACCAACTCGGCCTCATGGACCGACCGTGCCGGGTCGAGGTACGGAGGGATATGGGTGAGAACCAGCTTTTTGACCTCCATCTCCCGGGCAATCGCCGCTGCTTCACTCGCCGTGAGGTGCTGAGCGAAGTCTTTGTCGGCCGCCTCTCCCTGGAAGGAGGCCTCACTGATCATGACATGAGCACCTCGAGCCAGTTCCCTCCAGTCGCCTTCAGCGCCGGTGTCCGCCGTGTAGAAGAGGCTCCGGTTGTTTGCGGTCCACCGCGAACCGACGGTGGGAACGGAGTGGTCCATCTCGGTGAATTCGACGGTGATGTCCCCGATGGTCACTGAGTCGCCCGTCCAAACCGGCCGGAAGTCGAACGTCGAGTGAAGGTCGGATTCGGGATACTTCTGAAGGAAGTCCGCGATCCTGTCCCAAACCTCCTGTGGCGCATAGACGGGAATGTCCCGGCGGGGGTTGGGGCGGTAGTTCCACGCGTGAAACGCGATCAGCATATCGGCGCAGTGATCCGGATGCTGATGGGAAAGCACCACCGCATCGACGAGGTCGGGATCGATCGGCAAACCGACGAATGTTCCCGGACCGGCATCGCACCACACGCGAGTACTTCCCTGCGAGATGAGATAGCCCGAAGCGGGGCGCCCCGGAACCGGATACGTGCCGGACGATCCGATGACATGAACCTTCATGGCGCCAGACGCTCCTTGATCCAACCGGCGTCGGTCAACCGGTACCGGATGCGGTCGTGGAAGCGGTTGACCTGCCCTTGCCAGAACTCGACCGTCTCGGGTTTCAGCCGCCAGCCTCCCCACGAATCGGGACGGGGGATGTCGGCGTCGCCAAAGCTGATCGCCAACTCCTCGAACCGCGATTCCAGTGCGGCTCGGGATTCGACAATGAGGCTCTGATCCGAGGCGTGCGACCCGATCTGCGCTCCTCGCGGCCGGCTGGCGAAGTACTCGTCTGCGATCTCAGCCTCGACGATCTCGACCGGTCCTGCGAATCGCACCTGCCGGTGGAGCGGCACCCAGACGAAGGTTGCGGCGGCAAAGCCGTTCACCTTCAAGTCCTGGCTCTTGTGGCTCCCCAGATTGGTGTAGAAGACGATTCCCTCCTCGGAGAAGGACTTCATCAGAACAGCGCGAGCTGAAGGACGACCGTCGGCATCCGCCGTCGCCAGAACAAAGGTGTTCGGTTCGGCCAACTCGGCTGCGACAACACCCTCCAGCCAGGCAGAGAACTCGCCAAACGGGTCGGCCGCCATCTTGGACTCATCGAGGCCACCGATCTCATACTCCCGTCGGAGTCTTGCTGCTTCATCTGCGTTCACGGGGCGCGACCATAACGTCGGCGACGTGAATCGCCCTCCATCGGTCCGGGCCCCCGCGATTCTGGAGGCTCCTAAAGGCGCTTGGCGACTTCCTCGAGCATGACCTCGGTGGCGCCCCCGCCGATCGAGTTGATGCGAACATCGCGATACATCCGCTCGATCGGAGTCGCTCCGACGTATCCCATGCCGCCGTGGAACTGGACACACGTGTAGAGGACCCTGTTCGACAACTCACCGACCAACGCCTTGAGTTCGGAGACTTCACGAACCGAATCGATCCCCTGGTCGGTCATCCACGCGCACTTGTAGGCAAGTTCCCGACCGGCATCTACTTCGGCTTGGAGCATCGCCAAACGCTGGCGAATGGTCTGCTTCTCCCAGAGTGGGGCGCCAAACGCCTGCCGATTCTTCACGTAGTCGAGGGTGAGTTCGAGCGCCTTCTGCGACTCACCGAGAGCGGCGCCCATGATGGCCAGACGTTCGTTCTGGAAGTTCTCCATGATGTAGTAGAAGCCGCGGCCCTCTTCGCCAACAAGGTTTTCCGCCCGAACCCAAACGTCCTCCATGACTAGTTCGGTCGTGTCAGAGCTGTGCCAACCCATCTTCTCCTCGAGGACGTTGGCGGTGAACCCATCCGCGTCCTTTTCGATGGCGAAGATCGAGACACCTCGTGAACCCTTGACATCGGGATTGGTACGCGCAGCGACAAAGACGATGTCGGCGATGGACCCATTGGTGATGAACATCTTCGTTCCGTTGATACGCCACCCCTCTCCGTCGCGACTGGCCGACGTCCGCAGGGCTGCCACATCGGAGCCCGCGTCCGGCTCGGTCACGCCGATGGCGGTGATCAACTCGCCGGTGGCGAACTTCGGCAGCCACCTGGCCTTCTGCTCGTCGGTGCCGAAGTTGGTGACGTAAGGAGTGGCGAGGTCGGTATGGACGAGCATCGTTATGGCCACTCCCCCGGCCGTGATCCGACCGAGTTCTTCAGCGAACACCAGCGAGGCGACGTGACCTAGTCCGAGCCCGCCGTACTCCTCGGGGATACGCAGCCCATAGAACCCAAGCTCGCCGACCCGATCCAGCAACTCGCGTGGCACGCCTCGATCTGCCTCCCACGTCTCGACGTTCGGAACGATCTCCTTCTCGACGAACTCGCGGACGGCGGATCGAATTGCCTCCAGATCCTCGTTCACATAGATCGACTTCATTCCTCTTCCTCCGCCGCCAGTAGAGCTTTCCCTGCCCGACTGTTGTAATTCAGACCGTGACGCTGACAGAAACCGTGGGACACGCGAGCGACCTGCGTCACGTCGATTCCGTGGTCGATTCCCATTCCCGTCAGCAGGTAGAGAAGGTCCTCAGTGGCCACATTGCCTGCCGCACCCGGCGCGTATGGGCATCCCCCGAGCCCACCGGCCGATGAGTCCATCTTGGCGACACCACGCTCCAAGGCGCTGACTGTGTTGGCGATGGCCTGCCCGTAGGTGTCGTGAAAGTGAACGCCCACCCGGTCGACCGGGACACGGTCGAGCACTTCGTCGAGAAGTCGCTCCACCTCGTACGGCGTCGCCTTGCCAAGGGTCTCACCGAGGTAGACGGTCTCCACCCCCCACTCGACGAGAGTCTCCACGAGGTACGCAACCCAGTCCGGGTCCTGCTCACCCTCGTAGGGGCAGTGGGTAGCCGTGGAGACATAGGCCCGATAGCGAAGATCCGGGGGGCCGTCGAAAAGGATGCGCCTGATCCGATGCATCGACTCATCGACTGTTGCGTTGATGTTGCGCTGATTGAAGGTATCGGAGGCAGCCGTCAGCAGGCCGATGTTGGTCACTCCCGCTGCGACGGCGCTTTCGAGGCCGGCCATGTTGGGGACCAGGCCGAAGAGATTCACGTCCTTGGCCGTCACACCGGCAACTACCTCCGCGCCGTCGGCCATTTGGGGAACGGCCTTCGGGTTCACAAAGGAAACGGCGTCAAACTCGGTGATTCCCGCAGCGGCGAGATCGTCGATCAGGCCTACCTTGGCGTCGGTGGACACGAAGGCCCCAAGTGACTGAAGGCCATCACGCGTAGCGGACTCTGTGACGGTGACGCGCTCGGGAAAACTCACCTAGAGGACGGTAATGGGCGATGGCCGTTCGAGCGCGACTACCTCGACTCTCGAGGCGGTTTGGCCCATATGTGGGCCGTAGTGCCTCAGGTCGCGTTTGAGTCGGTCGGCGGGGGTTGCTCTGGCAGCTCAGCCGGTTCTACCCAGGAACTCCTCGAGGACGCTCGTAAAGCGCTCTCGAGCTCCGGCCTCGGAGATCTTCCTACCCATCGCCACCCAGGCGGGCACCCAGATCGCTATGTCAGGCATCGGCCGACAGAGACCCACCGCCTCCCAGTGGGCCAGATTGGGCAGCGCCTCACCTGTGGTGTCGCGGTAGGCGGCTATGAAACGATCGGCCACCTTGTCCATGCCGAGATATCGGATGTCCAGCGAGCAGTACGCAACATCCATCTCCCGGTCACCCGTAGCCGGAGCCTCCCAGTCGACGACTGCCAGCAGGGATCCGTCTTTCCACAGTGTGTTACCTGGCCAGAAGTCGGTGTGACTGAATACCGCCGACTGTTGCACCCGCAGGTTGCCCAGCTCGACCCGACGTCGCAGCAGGTCCTCTCCGAGGGGGTGCTCGAGCACCATCTCGGGGCTCTCCTGGATCTTTTTCTCCTCTTCGCCGGCACCCGGCGGGAAAAACGCGAGATCCTCCGCGTCGAGCCGCACGGCATGAACTCGACCCAACGCCTCGGCGAGCTGGTCGGCCCAATCGAAGGGGTTCGCCGGGGACAGGTCCGGCGAACCATCGACAAATGAGGTGACGATCGTCTGCTCTTGGAAGACACCTTCGGTGTCAAGCCAAATTGGAGCAGGTGTCGGCACACCCGACCGCTGGAGAACCTCTAGAGCCCTCGTCTCTCGCGCGGCCGCATCTTCCCCACGGTCGGCATACCAGGGGCCGTATCGACGCAGAATGAAGCGCGTGCCGCCTCCGGCAAGAACGTCCATCGTGCACCCCAGTCCGACTTCGATCCGACGAGAGAGCGCGAGTGAACTCACTCCGATCGCATCACGGACGCGTTGAAGCTGTTCCTCGGTGGGGGGAGGGGCGTAATTCATAAGTGGTGGAGGTGCGGGGAGTCGAACCCCGGTCCGCTAAGCCGTCAGCGCTGGCATCTCCGAGCGCAGTCATCAGCGAGCTTCGGACATCAGGGGCTCTGACGACGAGTTACCCTGCGCCTATCCGGAGTTGGTCTTAGCCGTCCTGTCCCGGAATCCAGAACGGAGCATCCCGCATTGCGACGCCCTGACCTGACCAGACGGGAACCAGCCAGGAGGACGGGCTACCTAATTAGGCAGCCAGTGCGAAGTTATCTTCGGCACCTATTGGTGTTTCCGGTTTGTTAACGAGGTCCCGGAGACCCCGGCTCGCTTCCAACGCATCAACACTCAACGTCGAAACCGTTTCACCCCCATGGGTTGTGGTCAACATGGTACCGGCAAACCCGTGGTTTCGCCTTTCCGCGCGGCGCAAGTTCGGTATACCGCACCCACAACATTAGGAACGCGAACGGTGGCGTCGGGCCCGCTCCATCTCGCGATCATGTTCCTTCTCGCGAAGGGTGTGACGTTTGTCGAACGTCGTCTTGCCCTTGGCCAACCCGAGTTCGACCTTGGCCTTGCCGTCTTTGAAGTAGACCTTGAGCGGCACGAGGGTCAAACCCTTCTCGGCCAACGCTCCGGCAATACGGTCGATCTCACGACGATGAAGAAGCAGCTTTCGCTCTCTCTCGGGGTCGTGGCCACCTTCACGGGCGAATCCGTATGGCGATATGTGAGCACCCACCAGGAATACCTCGCCGCGCTGCACGTGGGCGTAGGAGTCCTTCAACTCCATCTTGCCTTCACGGAGGGACTTCACCTCGGAGCCAAGCAAGACGAGCCCGGCTTCATAGGTGTCGACGATTGAGTAGTTGCGCCGGGCGCGTCTGTTGGTGGCGACCACCTTGACCCGCCCCGCATCCTCCGGGGCCGGCACTAAAAGCCTGCTGGGATGTCGGGCCCGGTGCCCTCGGAGTCACGCAGATATCGGCTGAGACCGAGCAGCGAACCGACGATTCCGGCGACCGCGCCGAACAGCAAGAACAGAAGACCCCACTGGAAGAACCATCTCTGGCCAACATCGAGACGGAACAGAGCGAAACCCTCGCCTGCCCGCGCCAGGTTGGTCGAGCCGAGCCACACTGCGAACACCGCAAGCCCAGCACCAACGACGCCCTCGATCATTCCCTCGAGGAGGAACGGGACCCGGATGAACCAGTTCGACGCACCGACCAGCTTCATGATCGACACCTCGTCTCTCCGCGCATAGATCGCCAAGCGAATCGTGTTGGCGATCAGAACCACCGCCGACAGTCCGAGAGCAATGGCAAGACCCAGACCCAGGACATTCAGGACGCTGGAGAGGTTTTGGAGCTGCTCTATCGAATCGGCAGCAGTCGTCACCTGGCGGACGGTCTGAGTGTTCTGTTCCAGTCGGAACCTCACCGAGCTGTGCAGCTCGATGTCTATCAATTCAATCCGAATGGAAGCCGGGAGAATCGTCGGATCGATCTCGAGCAGTTCTTCCTGGCCGGCGAACAGCTCCTGATACTCGATCCAGGCGTTCGATTTATCGACGTAGAAGGCCTTATCGACTTCATCCCAGGATTGAACATCGGCGAGCAGAACATTGTGAGCGTCCGATGGGACACCGTTCTCACCGGCGTCGTTGAGGAAGGCGATCACGTGGACACCGTCCTGCCAGGCGAGGGTATTGATCCGAAGAATCTCGTTGATGACCAGCGCACCAAAGGCCAGAGACAGCGAGATGAAAACGGCAAGGATGGCGCCGAAGACGATCAGCAGGTTGCGCCGGAGGCTGATAAAAGCCTCCTTCATGAGGAAGATGATCCTGCTCACTCTTCCTCACCCCTGACCTCTTCGTATCCGCCCGACGCCTCGTCACGAGTGACCTTGCCCTGATCGAGGGCGACAACCCTGCGCTTCATGGCGTCGACAATGGCGTGGTCGTGGGTGGCCATCACGATGGTGGTTCCGGTCCTGTTGATCCGGTCGAGCAGTCTCATGATCCCGACCGACGTCTTCGGATCGAGGTTTCCGGTCGGCTCATCACAGAGCATGATCGGCGGACGGTTCACGAAAGATCGGGCAACAGACACACGCTGCTGCTCGCCGCCAGAAAGCTGTCTCGGATAGCGCTCGGCCTTGTCGGACAGACCGACCAGCTCGAGAACCTGTTCGACCTGGGGCTCGATCACGGACGGGGGGCGGCCGAGAACCTCTAAGGCAAAGGCGACGTTCTCGAAGACAGTCTTGTTCGGCAAGAGCTTGTAATCCTGGAAAACCGTGCCGACCGACCGACGCAGATACGGAATCTTCCACTTGGGCAGCGTGGTGATGTCCTTGCCTGCGACCCATATCTTCCCCCGGGTGACCGGCTCATCGCGAAGCATCAGGCGGATCAGAGTGGACTTGCCCGAACCGGATTCGCCCACGAGAAAGATGAACTCCCCCTTCTGGATGTCGAGGGTGACGTCGTTGGCGGCAATAGTGCCGCCTTCATAGACCTTGGTGACGTTTTCGAGTCGGATCATGCGATCGGGAAGAGTCTCGCAGCAGTAGACGGTTTGGCTGCGGAATCGACAGGAACGGTAACCGTGGGACCAGAGTTAGCCGGAATTACCGGCCGCCTCGTGTCCGGCCCGTCGCCACCTCAAGTAGGCCTCGACGAAGCCGTCGAGGTCGCCGTCGAGCACTCCCTGGATGTTGCCGACTTCGTGATCGGTTCGTAGGTCTTTGACCATCTGATAGGGCTGCATCACGTAGCTGCGGACCTGACGCCCCCAAGCGGCCTCGCCTTTTTCGCCCCGGATCTCGTCGAGGTGGGCCTGTCGCTCCAGACGGGCCCTCTCCGCAAGCCGGGCTTTGAGCATTGCCATTGCCCGCGCCTTGTTCTGAAGCTGAGATCTCTCGTTCTGACACTGGACGACAACGCCTGACGGGATGTGCGTGATCCGGACGGCGCTGTCGGTGGTGTTTACGTGCTGCCCACCGGCACCCTGAGACCGATAGGTGTCGATCCGAAGCTCTTCCTCGTTGATCTCAATATCGGCCTGGTCTCCAAGATCGGGAACCACGTCGACCCCGGCAAAGCTGGT
>JAYEGJ010000067.1:0-11434 GCA_034658975.1 Actinomycetota bacterium | reverse complement strand
TGCCCCCACGACCACGACGTCAAAGACAAAGGCGGATGGAAAGGGAAACGCAACCCCGACGGCACCTACACCTGGACCACCCGACTCGGACACACCTACACCACCGGCCGATCCCCCTAACAGGAGCGATCACTTCCCCTCATCAAGCCAATTCGTCGATCATGTCCCAGAGGGCGGTCACATGACGCTCCCCGGTGTAGGTCTGACCGATCGCGATACGGATGAAATCGACACCTTCGATGTTCGACGCCGTCACCGCCACCTTCCCCGATTCGTTGAGTGCCTGGGCGAGAGATCTGGTGGCGTCGTTGCCGTCCCGGTGGGTGAAACACACAAGCCCGAAGGGATGCGGGGCGAACAGATCGAAGCGATCATCGGTGTCCACTCTTGCGGCGAACTCGTCGGCCAGCCGGACATGTTCCCTCACCATCGACCGGATGCCCTCGGCCCCATACCAGCGCAGCACCCACCAGAGCTTGAGCGAGCGGAACCGCCGACCCAGCGGGACGTGCCAGTCGCGGTAGTCGATGACTTCTCCGGTCTCGGAGGCTTCGTTGCGGAGGTATGGAGGGAGGATGCTCATCGTGTCGATCAGAGATCTCCGGTCGGCAACCCACAGCACGTTGCAGTCGAAGTTCACCATCATCCACTTGTGGGGGTTGAAGGTGTAGCTGTCAACGACCTCCAGGCCGGGCTGATAGACCAGGAACTCATCACAGATCATCGCGGTACCGGCGTAGGCGGCATCGACGTGGTGCCAGAGCCCGTGTCGTTGAGCGACCTCACCTATGGCGTCGATCGGATCAACGGCGGTGGTTCCCGTCGTCCCGACTGAGGAGACAACGGCGATCGGGATGAGACCTTGAGCGATGTCTGCGTCGATGGCAGTGGCAAGTGTGTCAACGTGCATCGCATACTCCGTATCCACCGCGATCTTCCGACAATGGCCGATACCGGCGACGTTGCAGCCCTTCTCGATCGAGGAGTGGGCCTGATCTGAGACATAGACGACCATGTCCTCGGCGTGGCCCCGCTCCACGTTCCGATGCCGAGCAACAACCAGAACGGCGTGGGTGGCGTCCGAAGCGCTCATCTGGATGACGCCCCCGCCCCGGCCTGTTGACTTCCAATGGTCGGGAAGGCCCATGAGGTCGACCAGCCAGTCGAGCACCCTCGCCTCGAGCTCAGTGACCACCGGGGAGGTCGACCACAACATTCCCTGAAGCCCCAGACCGGCCGACGCCATCTCCGCCAGCACGGACGGCGGCGAGGTGTTGGCCGGGAAGTAGGCGAACCAGTTGGGAGACTGCCAATGGGTCACGCCCGGCATGACGACCCTGTCCAGATCTGCCATCAGTTGGTCGAAAGACTCGCCCTCCTCAGGTGCTGAATCCGGAATCAGGGCAGCAATGTCCCCCGGCTCCACGTTCGGATAGACGGGGCGGTCCTCGATGGACTCCCGGTAGGCCACCAGCCAGTCGATCAAGGCGTACCCGGCAGCCCGGAACTCCTCAGGAGACATGTGCTCGATCATCGCTGCATGTTCCCACACCAATTCGCCTCCTCCTCGAGAAGGAGGGTCGATCCTTCCTCGGACCGATGCCGGGGAACCGCCACTGACTTAGCATTGGCCATGTGACGTTCTTCGACAAGATCAAGCCGCGCAGCTTTGCATTCGACGCTCTCCTCGCTGCCGTGATTCTGACCCTCGCACTGACCGGCACAGCCGAGATCGATGCGGACGTCATCACTCCATTCACAAGGGAGTCCGACGCATTCCACGTCGCGTTGTTGGTTCTGATGACCGTCCCCATCGCCTTGCGTCGGGTCTACACGATCCCGGTGTACGTCATCGTCCTCCTGACGTGGATCGCCGATCGTGGACTTGACTACCCGGACTCCATCGCCTCGGCTGGGGTCGGGATCATGTTCTACACGCTGGGAGCGGAGCTATCGAGGCGCCGCTCACTCAGAATCGGCGGAGCCAGCGTTGCGGTCATCGTGGGCTGGACGGTGCTCGGTGTGATCACCCTCCCGTCGGTGAGCACCGGCAGCCTGATTACCACCCTGATCAGCACGCTCACTCCCCTGCTCCTCGGTCGCGAGATGCATCAAAGGCGGGGTCGCGTGGCAGAGTTGAAGGAGAGGCTCAAACGCGCCGAGATAGAACGTGAGGAGAAAGCTCGCCGAGCAGTTGCCGACGAAAGGGCGCGCATCGCCCGTGAGCTTCATGATGTCGTTGCTCATCAAATGACGGTGATGACCCTTCAGGCGGACGGGGCACGACGAATAGCAGACGGCACCGACCCCCGAGTCGTCGAAGCGCTGGAGACCATCGGCGACACAGGGCGCGAAGCCCTCGCCGAGATGCGCCGGATGGTCGGGCTGCTTCGCCAGCCCGACGACGAATCAGAAACCCGGCCACTTCCACAGCTTTCCGACATCGATGCCCTCGTCGAAGGAATCAGGGCCGCCGGGGTGGCGGTTGACCTGAAGATCGAGGGTGACGTGCGCAGACTCCCCGAGGTGAACGAGCTTTCTGCCTTTCGAATCGTCCAGGAGTCCTTGACCAACGCGGTTCGCCACGGTGGTCCCGACGTGTCGGCAAAGGTCACGCTCGACTATGGCGAGGAGTCACTCGACGTCCTGGTCGTGGACGATGGCCGCGGCGCCTCTGCCCTCTCCGAGGACGGCGTCGGTCACGGCATCGTCGGCATGAGAGAACGCGTCGCCGTCCTCGGAGGCGAGTTCAGGGCTGGTCCGAATGCCGGCGGCGGCTACCGGGTGCACGCCACCATCCCGGTCGAAGCATGATCTCAGTCCTCATCGCCGACGATCAGGCAATGGTCCGCGCCGGGCTCAGGCTGATTCTCGAGGCCGAGGATGACATCGTCGTGGTCGCCGAGGCCGAGGACGGATCCGAAGCGGTGCGTCTCGCCCGGCGGGAAAAGCCCGACGTGGTGCTCATGGATGTTCGGATGCCGGTCATGGACGGTCTCGAAGCGACCCTCCAGGTCACCGAACAGGTGGCAGACTCAAGAGTGATAGTCCTCACCACCTTCGACCTCGACGACTACGTCTATGGGGCTCTTCGCAACGGCGCCAGCGGGTTCCTGCTCAAGGACGCCGGAGGAGACCAACTGGTCGAGGCGGTGCGAGTCGTCGCCGGTGGCGAGGCTCTCATTGCACCGTCGATCACCAAGCGTCTCATCGCAGAATTCGCTCATCGGCCCCAATCCACAGAGCTCAGAGGCCTCGACGAGTTGACCGACCGCGAGGTGGAGGTGCTGGAGCTCCTCGCCAAGGGCCTGTCCAACATTGAAATCGGAGAAGAACTTTTCGTCTCGGAAACCACGGTCAAGACCCACGTCTCCCACATCCTCACCAAGCTCCAGCTTCGTGACAGGGTCCAAGCGGTAGTCGCCGCCTACGAATCGGGCCTCGCCAAGCCCGGCGGCTGACCTCCTCCTCGAGTAGGAGACAGCGCCCTCTCAGGGTCATCCCAGGTGACTACTCCCAACCCTTCCTCCGCCCGATGCGCCCCCGTGCGTTCCTCACCGATGATCTCGGCAGAGAGAAGGAAAGGATTCTCAAATGACCATTGCACCTGAGAAGGTCCGCACCGGAATTGCCGCTCACATGGAGGGCGGCCTCAAGACTTACGGCACGGGAGGAACCGAGATCCGTGCGCTCGACGGCATCGACGTCGGATTCGAGAAGGAACGCTTCACCGCAATCATGGGCCCTTCGGGCTCGGGCAAGTCGACCCTGCTTCACACTCTCGCCGGCCTCGACTCCCTCGACGGCGGCAGCGCCTACATCGGGGAGGTCGAACTCGGCTCACTGAACGACCGCAAGCTGACGATGCTGAGACGGGAGCGCCTGGGGTTCATCTTCCAGGCGTTCAATCTCATCCCGACGCTCAGCGCCGAGGAGAACATCACCCTCCCCATCTCCATCGCCGGTGGAACCCCGGACTCGGAGTGGTTCGAAGAGGTCGTCGCCATCCTCGGGCTCAGTGATCGTCTCGATCATCGGCCCAGCGAACTGTCGGGCGGAGAGCAGCAGAGGGTCGCCGCGGCCCGGGCGCTGGTTTCCAGGCCCGAGATCATCTTTGCCGACGAGCCGTCCGGAAACCTCGACTCGAAGTCCGGGACCGAGCTACTCGACTTCATGCGCACCGCAGTCCGGGAACTTGGACAGACCATCGTCATGGTCACCCATGACCCCATGGCCGCCAGCTACGCCGACCGTGTCGTCTTCCTCGCCGATGGCAAGGTCGTCGGCCAGATGGACGAGCCCACCACCGACTCGGTCATCGACCACATGAAGACGCTGGGAGCCTGAATCATGATTCGCACAGCCATCAAAGGCCTGACGGCCAACCGGCTGAGGATGGCCCTCACCGGACTGTCCATTGTCCTCGGAGTCGCCTTCGTCGCCGGATCATTCGTATTCACCGACACCATCAACGCCCGCTTCGAAACCCTCTTCACCGACGTGTACGCCGGTGTCGACGCCACCGTTCGCCCCGACCAGACCCTGGCCGCCGACGAGGCCTATCTAGACGAGTCTCTACTCGCCGAAGTCCAGGGGATCGAAAACGTAGCCGTTGCCGTCGGTTCGGTCGCCGGGTTCGCCCAGATGATCGATGCCGAAGGGGAGCCGATTGGCGGGCAAGGACCGCCCACACTCGGGTTCTCCTGGGTCAACGAACCGGCCCTCAACAGTCTCATCATCTCGGATGAGAATGGCAGGCCTCCGAAAGCTGCCGACGAGGTGGCGATCGACGTGGCCACGGCCAACTCGCAAGGTCTGTCCGTTGGCAACGAGATCGACATCCAGACCATTGGCGGCATCGACACATTCACGATTGTCGGGCTGGCCAACTTCGGCACCGAGGACAACCTCGCCGGGGCCACTCTCTCGGCATTCGAGATATCCCGGGCCCAAGAGTTGTTCGACATGGAAGGAAGGTTCTCGGCAATCGACATTCTCGCCGTGGACGGTGTCGAACCCGACGATCTCGTCGAAGAGATGTCAACGGTCCTACCCGCAACAGCGGAAGTCGTGACCGGTGAGCAGCAAACCCAGGAGGTGCTCGACGATGTCACCGATGGTCTCGGTTTCCTCAGCACCGCACTCCTCGCCTTCGCCGGCGTGGCGGTGTTCGTTGGCGCCTTCGTGATCCAAAACACCTTCCGCATCACCGTCGCCCAGCGGGTGAGGGAACTGGCCCTGCTGAGGGCGGTGGGAGCCACCGGATCTCAGGTCGTGCGCCTTGTCCTCATCGAGGCGACCTTCATCGCGGTGCTCGCCTCCGCAGTCGGTGTCCTCGCCGGGATCGGAGTTGCTGGTGGTATCAAGGCAGCCATGGCGGCAGCAGGATTCGGACTGCCCGAAGGCCCGCTGACAGTTGAGGTCCGCACCGTTGTCGTCTCAATGGCGGTCGGCATCATCGTGACCCTCTTCTCGGCGGTCCTCCCCGCCAGACGGGCCTCTTCGATTCCACCCGTGGCAGCAATGTCCGAGACCACCGCACGGACCACACCCAGGTCGCTGCGAATGAGGACCATCGTTGGCTCCGCCCTTGCAGGCGTTGGTGCCCTGGCCATGACCGCCGGGCTCCTGCTGGAGAACGGTGCGTCCCTGGTATTGGTGGCAACTGGGGCCGTGGGCCTGTTCATGGGTCTCTCCACTCTTGCTCCGCTGGTGGCCGGTCCGGTGGCCCGGGTCCTGTCGGTCCCGATGCGCGGTATCACCGGCAAGCTCGCCAAGGAGAACACGGTTCGTCAGCCGAGGCGGACCGCTTCGACGGCCTCGGCCCTGATGATCGGCGTTGCGCTGGTCGCATTCACCTCGATCTTCGCCGCCTCCATCAAAGCTTCTGTTACCGACACACTCGAAGGGTCGTTCCCGGCGGATCTTGCGTTCGCATCGACGAACTTCACCACCGGTGTCAGCCCCAATGCCATTACCGCACTCGAGAACCAGGAGGAGTTCTCAGTTGTCTCGGCCGTAAGTGCCGGAAACTTCGAAGTCGACGACGTTGAACTCAACGTGGCGGGGATCGACCCCGACACCGTCCTCCGGGTCTACGACTTCGGACCATCTATCGATCTCGCCGATCTCGGCAACGGCCTGCTGGTCGACGAGAACACGCTGGAGAGCAGCGGTTGGGCGGTCGGGGATTCCGTCGACGTTGTCTACCGGGGCTCCGACACCGTTCCGACCGAGATCGTCGGCACCTACACCGACTCCACCTTCGCCAACTACGTGATCGCCGAAGATGTCTTCGTCGAGAACCTGAGCGATGACCAGATCATGATTGCGTTCACCAGGCTCGCCGACGGCGTGACCCTCGAGGAAGGCCAGGCGGCAGCCGAAACCGCACTCGCCGAGTTCCCCAACGTGGATGTGAACACCAAGTCAGACCAGATCGCCGAGGCCGAAGCCCAGGTCGACCAGATGGTCGCCCTGTTCACCGGACTGCTGGGCCTTGCCCTTGTCATCGCCCTCCTCGGGATCGCCAACACCCTGGCTCTCTCGATCGTCGAGCGCACCCGGGAGATCGGGCTGTTGCGAGCGGTCGGAATGAGCCGACCCCAGGTCCGTCGCATGGTCCGCTGGGAAGCCATTATCACCGCGACGTTCGGGGCCCTCCTCGGAGTCCTCATCGGAAGTCTCATCGGTTTCGGAGTCGTCACCTCGCTGGCGGACGACGGGTTGGGCAGCTTTGCCCTGCCTCACACCCAGCTCATCATGTGGCTGGGGTTGTCGGTGGTGGCGGGTCTGATCGCTTCGATCGGCCCGGCCCGCAAGGCCGCCCGCCTCGACGTGCTCCAGGCGATCTCCTACGAGTAGATACCTCGAAGCGTTGCTCAGGGTCAGCGCTCGGATTCCGAGCGCTGACCCTGGCTAGCGGATGCTCTCGATGAGACGCTTCGCAGCTACGTCGTAGGGCTCTGCGGAACCTCTTTGGTAGGCAGCGGCATACTCCCCCGCCCCCACCTGCGGCTTGATGCGGTCGAGCACCTCTGTTGCCATGTCGATCACGGGCACCGGGTCGGACATCGTCTGCTGAGCACTGCGGGGCTCGGCTATCACCGACCCGAGCAGGGCGACGGCATCCTCTTCGCTGCCCGTCCTCCCGTGCAGATTTGCCACCCGAACCATCATCGAGAGGACGCCGTATTCGACACCGGTGCCCTCGGCGACGGCGAGGCTCTCGATGTATGACCGTTCCGCCGATTCGAAGTCTCCGGCGGACTCCTGGGCCTGTCCGAGGGCTTCATACCCGACCATCGTCGCTCGCCGGTACCCGAAGGTACGACTGCGTTCAACCTGTCGACCAAGCACCCGGATGGCATCCTCGAATCGCTGTTCGGTGGTTGCGATCAGAGCCTCGAGCCACAGGGTCCAGCTCATCATGTAGTACTCGTTGCTGGGCTCAAAGACGCTCTTCGCTTCCGACATCAGCCGATGCGCCTTTTCCAAGTCGCCCTGCATGAGGACCGCGAGGGTTTGCCAGTTCTTTCCACCTGCGGTCCACCATGAACCTGGAATTCGCTCTCCGGTGGTGATCATCTCGCCGGTCACCTCGACCATCTTGTCGGCGTCTCCGATGTGGGCCATCGTTATCGCCGCGGCCTGAAGCGAAATCCAATAGCCGATCGGGTCACCGGAGCGGCGGGCGATGTCCACGACACTCAGCGCGGTCTCCGCGTTGGGCTGGCCGAGCAGCACTGTGCAGTAGGTCTCCGAAGCCCTCGCGAGTGAATACATGACGGAATCCGGTCCCTCCCCGGAGCCGGCGAAGGCTTCTGCGCCCCCGGCGAACAAGGAGGCACCGGCCGGGTACCAACCCCTGACCTCATACAGAAACACCAGGGGCAGTACGAGCGATTGTCCGAGAGCGGCGTCCTTTCTCGCAACGGCATGACGCCAAGCAACCCGGACGTTTTCCAGGTCGCGTTCGATGTTGGCGAGCACTTGGAGCTGGTCTTGCGAGACGAAGTCCACAGCCACCCGTTCCATCTCTGCCTTGTAGAACGCAGCGTGGGCTTCTTTCACCTGAGCCGACCGGTCGCCGTCGCCATCCAACTCGGAGGCGGCGAACTGACGGAGCAGCTCATGGAGGCTGTATCGATCCTTGGAGGCGCTAGGCGTGATCAGGGACTTATTGACCAGAGTCGCCACATCACGCAGGGACGCTCCCGCAACCCGATCGGCGGCCTCGCGAGAAAACCCACCCCTGAACACCGAAAGAGCCGTGTATACCTCGCGCTCTGTCGGCGTGAGCAGCTCCCATGAGTAGTCGAAAACGGCACGGACGCTTCGATGCCGATCCGGGACATCGCCCATCTGCGTCTCGAGGAAGTCGAGGCTCTTCTCTATCTCTGTGGCAATCTCTCCAATGGGCAATACGTCGACCCAGGCAGCGGCGAGAAGTATCCCCAGCGGCATTCCACCGGTCAGGCCAAGGATCTTCTCGAGAGGGTCGAGATCCTCCGAATCCAGGGAGAAACTCGCATCTGAGCGCTTGGCGGCATCGAGGAACAGGCGCACACCACTCGTCCCGAGCGCCTCTTCTTCTATCTCCCAACTCGTCTCAAGGCCCCCGAGTGCTAGAACCGTCTCCCCGCTCACGTTCAATTTCGCCCGAGATGTCACCACGACGCAGACGCTCGATGTCGCCCTGAGGATGCCTGAGACCACGGCCGCCGCGTCAATCACGTGCTCGAAGTTGTCGAAAACGAGTAGCTGGGTCTTGTTCGCCAGATACTTGTGCAGCTGGTCCTGTGGTCGCTCGTCGGATGAGAAGGCAATGCCAATCGATTCGGCGACGGCCTGGATGACGTCGTCGGCGTGGCCGACCTCGGCCAGGCTGATGAAGTAGACGCCGTCGGGATAGTGCTCGGTCACGTCCGCCGCTAGCTGGATGGCCAGGCGAGATTTCCCGGTCCCTCCCGGGGCGAGGATGGTCAGGAGCCTCGTGTGGTGGAGCAGGCGCTGAGCTTCTCCCAACTCTGATTCTCGACCAACGAAATCAGTGAGCTGTTGGGGCAGATTGTTGGGGACCGCGCCCAGCGACTTAGCCGGGGGGAAGTCCTGGGGGATGCCTGGAGGGTTGAGCTGGTAGACGTGCTCAGGCCGCGTCAGGTCCTTCAGCATGTGTTCGCCCAAATCGGTGATGGTCACTCCGGCCGGCAGGCCGTCCTGGGCCAGCTCCCAGGTCGATCTCGACAAAAGAGTCTGACCGCCATGGCCGATGGCTCGCAGCCTTGCCGCCCTGTTGACAGCAGCTCCGTAGTAGTCACCCAGTTGGAGGTCGGCCATCCCCGTGTGCACGGATGACCGCACCCGGATTGGCCGTGGTGAAACCCAGTCGATTTCGGCGAGGCGGGTTTGAATCTCGGACGCCGCGGCCACCGCGTCGACGGCATTGGCGAACACCAGGAACCTGGAGTCGCCTTCGCCGCGTGGCTTGACCGACTGACCGTTGTGGGCGGCAACAACGCCATCGATGGCGTCGTCATGTTGGCGCAGGGCGTCCATCATGACGTCGGGGGCATCCTCCCAAAGACGGGTGCTGCCTTCGATGTCTGTGAAGACGAACGTGACTACGCCATCGGGAAGACCGTTCATTGTCGGGGAACCCTAATTACGTCCCCCCGGTCGGTGAAGGGGTACCGGGTCTCTTTTAGTTGAAATGCCTCAAAGAGCCCCAGATGTCGGACAGTTGGCTACTCGGTTCGAGGCAAAGAGCCACACGTTGTCCGGCCACTTCGTTGTCGACCCCGTAGGGATTGGAGAGGTTGCCGAGGATCTCGATGTTCGAGCAGATCGGCTCTATCGACGGAATCCCATATCCGAGGGAAGCCCGATGGCGATGCCGAGAACAGCCCCTCCCGTCATCCACCACGCCCCAGCCTCGACAGGCGCTCGAACCAAAGAGAACCCGCAGCCAGCAGCGCCGAGTACATCGGCGCGACGTAGTACGCCTTTCCCCCAGTCAGCAGAAAGACAAGGAAAAGGATCCCGTAGGTGATTGCGATGGGTCTCCAGCGTCTGCCTTCCTCATTCCGTGCCAGCCACCACAAACCGACCCCGGCCGGGATGGCGAGGGCAATGGAAAGAAGGGCCGGTTGAAGGAGGACGAAGGCATAGCGGCTCGAGAGGGCCAGCAGAAGGGCAACAACCCCGGCTGCGCCGAGCCAAACACCCGGTGGCAACCGGCGTGTGTCGGGGCTGATGGTCACCTTCTGAGTCTGGCAGCCGCGTCGTGAGAGGGTGTGTCGATGCAACCGAAAAGGGTCGAAGATATCGGTTGCGAACACATGTTCGATCGACTTAGATGAATTGGGTGTCAGGCTCACCCGATCCCTGGGAGTTGCTCCATCGCTATCACCAGCGGTACGACGTCGCCGACCAACTCGAGCCCGCTCTTCGCCTCGAGCACACGGTGGATCGGCGCAAGGCCAGGGCCAACGCACTTCACCGCAGGGTGGACGAGCTACAGCGTCAGCTCGCCGACACTCACAAGGAACTGGTGGCGGTGAAAGGCGAGATCGAGGGAAGCCGGCGCACCGTCGAGCTGTTCCTCAGCGAGGTCCTGGACGACATTCGGAGGAGCCAAGGTGAAGCCTGGTCCCCCACGCCGATCTACGGCTTTCGGATGTGGGCCGTCAGGCAGGATGGCTTGCACGGAGCGATGGTTCGCTGGAGGGAGCCGCGCCTGACCAGCGAGTGTCTCAATCAGATCCCGGGCGAGGACGTCCCCCACTCCGTGCGGATTTGTGGCTCGCCGGCTTGCGGCATCTACGCCACCAAGTCGCTGGCGGTGCTGCGACAGGAGTTGGGAGTCAGCGACATCGACGGATACGTGATTGCGGTCGTGGCCCTCAGCGGCAAGGTCGTCGAGCATGAACACGGCTACCGGGCCGCTCGGGCCGAGGTCGTGGCAGTGGCCGGGCGGCTCGGCGGGCGCCACATTTTCACCGACGACCCGGAGACCATCACCGATTTCTTCGCCAGGCCCTCCTCGACACTGGTCTCGGTGGGCAAGGTGGGCAAGCCGGACGGAGGCGAGACCGACAGATTCCTCAACGAATGGAAGGAGAACCAGGACAAATGGACATGGGACGAGAAATCCGCGTCATAGAAGTGGAAAAGGAGCCCTTGGAATCCCCAACACCGATTGAGGTGCCGATACCGGTCGAGGGCGAGTCGATTCCGTTGACCGAGGTGCCGATCGAATAGCCAAACAGCGGTTGTTGGGTGAGGAGCGGGGCCGGTCGTCGATTCCGCTGATCTTCGAGACAAACCACGTCGCCCGATGCTTTAGCCTCCGCCGATGCTCCGACGGCCGCCACTCCTCTTCATCTTCGCCGTCACCCTCACCGGGATCCTCAACAACACCCTGATCTCTCCG
>JAYEGJ010000066.1:0-11486 GCA_034658975.1 Actinomycetota bacterium | reverse complement strand
CGACCAGCCATCACCACTCGCGGTGTCCTCGGCTCCGCCATTCCGCACCAGGAGTGGCGAAACCTCGTCCTTGCGACTGGCGCGTCTGGCCGCCGATCTGAGCAACGGCATCAATCAGCAGACTCCTAGTTCAGAACTCGCCGGCAGCTCCATGCCTGCCAGTAGTAGCTGCCGAGTTCTTCGTATCGATTGGCCAGCCATGCTGCCGATGAGATGTTGGCCTCGGGATGGAACACCGAATATCCGTCCCAGCCTGCCTTTGGTGCAGTCGTGGCCCATGTCGAAGGGAGGAACTGGAAAAGCCCCGATGCGCCCGAGTAAGGGTTGTAGGCGTCGGGGTCTCCGTTGCTCTCGCAGTCGAGGATTCGCAGAGCCTCTTCCACCCGATGACTCGGGAAGTATTGGGTGACGAGGGGCCGCCACTGCTCGACTTGGGGAGGGTGATTCCAAGTCCCGCCACCGCCAGACGTCGTCGTGGTGTTGGGCGGAGCGGTCGTGGTCACGGTCCCCGGCGTCGTAGTCGTCGGATTGGCGGAGGTCGTGGTTGTGGTTGACCTCTCCTCTTGTCTCTGCCGCTCGGCTTCGCGCGCCCTGGCTATGTCGACAGCGGTCAAAGCAGCGCGGTACTCCGAATCTGCCTGCCGAGCCTCGCCAACGGCTGTCGCCACCGCCTGGTCCGCCTCTTCGTAGAGTTCGGTGAGTCGTTCGGCCTCGGCGTTCACCTCTTCCTGGAGTCCGGCGAACTCAGCCTGGCTCGCCAGGTAGGTGGACTGCAACTCCTCGAGGTTGCGTCGCTTGATGACCAACTGATCGACAGTTTCTCGCCCGTTGGCCACGACATCTTCGACAACCGACGAGGCGACCAAGGCCTTTTCGACCGTCTCGGTGTTCATCAGTGAAAAGGTGGGGGAGGCGACCACCGTCATGTAGGCATCGACGGCCTGGACCTCGATTTGAGACTGGATCCCGGCCAACTCGACGTCGGCGAATCCCAACTGCCCGGTGAGTCGATCCAAACGGGCGCCGACGATGGAGAGGTGGGCAGCGAGGTCGTTGAGGCGCGCGATGGTTTCGACGAGGTCCAACTCAATGGCTTCACGCTCGGCGACCGCCTCGTCGACGAGGCCAGATGCGACGTCTGCCCTGTTCTTGGCGTCCGCGGCACCGTCTTCTGCGTCGCCAACGCCTTGGGCGGAGGCGAGTGGAGCGTCGAATCCGGCCATCGAGAAGACCAGGGTTAGCGCCAGAACGAGGGAAGACAGTCGAAGGATCCGCATGGGATATCAGAAGGGTACCCAACGAGGAGCACTGCGAGAAGTGGAGCTAAAGGTCGTAGAAGGGGCGGGCGTAGGTGATTGTGCCGCCGGAGGTGCCCTGCGGCCGCAGGATCTGGCTTGCTCCGGGTTGGGTGCTGAAAGTGTCGACAACTCCATACAGTTCGGCTGACTCGAACCCGAATCTGCGGTAGTAGGCGGGATCGCCGAGAACAGTCACTGTGGCCTCGCCGGCTTCCTCCAGTACGTGTCGCACGACCGATGTGCCTACTCCCCGGCCCTGAAAGCTCGGGAGTACCGCGACAGGAGCAAGAACCATGATCGGGGTGCTGTCGATGGTTGCGGCGGAGAGGGCGGCATGGCCCACGACCTGTCCGTCGGCCAGGGCAACAGACGAGGCAATGAGAAGACCTTCGTTCCGGAGTGCAACAACGAGCCTGGCCTCATCGGGCTGTTCGAACGCGGCCTCGATGACGGTCGAGATCCCGTCATGATCGGCCGGCTTCTCGGTTCGCACATCGATTGGAATCGTCGGCGATGGCCGAGCGTTGTTAGTTACTCCCACATCAAGAAGGTAACGATGATTCCCGACTCTCACGCCGATCTCCTCGACTGGGACACCAAGGCGCTGGCCCACGTGGCGACCGTCGGTCCCGAAGGAGAGCCCCACAGCAGCCCCGTCTGGTTCGACTGGGACGGTGAGCACATCAAGTTCAGTCTCACCACCACTCGCCAGAAGTATCGAAACCTCAACCAGGACAAGCGGATTTCGGTATCGATCGTCGACCCGTCCAACGCGTACCGGTATATCGAGGTCAGGGGAGAACTCGCCGACGTCGAACCCGATCCGGACATCGACTTCATCTCACGGATGGCAAAGAAGTACCTCGACAAGGACCGCTATCCGTGGCATCAGGAGGGCGACGAGCGAGTGATCATGAAGGTGCGACCGGTCAAGACGTCAGGAATGGGTTGATTCGGTAGGTTGGCGCGATGAAACGCCAGAACATCGCATCAGGATCGCCCTACGAGTCGGAATTCGGCTTCAGCAGGGCGGTGAAGGTCCGTCATTGGGTGAAGGTCGCCGGCACTGCGCCCATCTGGCCCGACGGCTCGGTCGACTCCGATCCGGGGGTTCAGGCGCGGCGTTGCATCGAGATCATGTTGGAGGCCCTAGCTGAGGTCGACGGGAAGGCGGAGGATGTGATCCGGACGAGGATGTTCATCACCGATCCCACAGACGCCGATGCCGTTGGCCAAGCCCACGGCGATGTCTTCTCCGAGATCCGGCCGGCGGCAACCATGGTCGTGGTCGCCGGGCTCCTCGACGAGCGGTGGAAGGTCGAGATGGAACTTGATGCCCACTTAACGGGTTGACTGATGTGATGGGATCCTGGAGGTAACGATGTTTGGACGCTCAAAGAGCGAGATGGCGACGCCGACCGATGCCCTTCCCGGGCGCAACGAGGCGGTGGACGTGCCTGCCGCTCACTTCATCAACGGGAATCCGCTTGTCGGGCCCTACCCGGAAGGCACCGAAACGGCGGTGTTCGGAATGGGATGTTTCTGGGGTGCCGAGCGTCGTTTCTGGCAATTACGCGGGGTCTATACGACGTCGGTTGGCTACGCCGGCGGGCACACGCCGAACCCGTCCTACGAGGAGGTTTGCACCGGCAAGACCGGGCACACCGAGGCCACGATGGTGGTCTATCGACCCGACGAAGTCTCCTACGACGAGTTGCTTCGGGTGTTTTGGGAGACCCACGACCCGACCCAGGGGTATCGGCAGGGGAATGACGTTGGTACCCAGTACCGGTCGGCCATCTACACGTCGACCGATGCCCAACTCGACGAGGCGAAACGGTCCCAAGACGTCTATCAAGCGGAACTGACACCCCTCGGCTTGGGCGACATCACAACCGAGATCGCCCCTCTGGGGGAGTATTACTTCGCCGAGGATTATCACCAGCAGTATCTCGGCAAGAACCCCCATGGTTACGATTGCCACGCCAACACCGGGATCGGCTATCCGGGGTTGAGGTAGACGTTGCTATAGCAACAGCGCTCGGTTGTCGAGCGGTGGTGCACGTTCGATCAGGGAGGTTGTGATGCCCGTGCCGATGTGGGTCGCCCGGGTCAGCAGGCGAGTCTTCAACCCGATGGAACTCAAGCGGGGAGTCAGGCCTGTCCTCACACATGTGGGGAGGTCGTCTGGCAAGACCTACCGGACACCGCTCGACGTCCACGCCGTCGACGGTGGATACATCTTCATCGCTATGTATGGCCCGGAATCGGATTGGGTCCAGAACATATTGACCGCTGGGAAGGCAACGCTCGAGGTCGATGGCGATGCGCTCGATTTGGTGTCTCCAAGGTTGGTCTCGAAAGAAGACGCGTGGCAGCTTCTGCCCGCAACTACGAAGGCGCCACCTGAGTACTTGAAGATCACCGAGTATCTGCAAATGGATGTTGGCTAGCAACACGTCCCTGTTTACAATAATGGCTACGTCGTGGACGCTTCCGGCGACGCTAAACACGGAAGCAAGAACAACTCGGTTAGGACCTGTGGGCCTTGCCGCTTTCCAGTCGCAGGAAAGAGGTCAGGTCCATTTCCTATTGGTGGGTGGCCGGGCCCGGGGCAGTCCTTATGCTCTGCGGTCATGCACGATGCGACCTTGGAGAGGGTTCTGTCTCATGTCCCCGAGATCCGTGGTGGCGAGGATCTGAGTGTCTCACCTCTATTGGGGGGCCTCACCAACAGAAATTACCGGGTGGCGACGGATGGTCGGGAGTATGTGGTCCGGATAGCGGGCCGCAACGACGATCTGCTCGGAATCGACCGGGAACGAGAGGTCAGGATTCTCCGTGGGGCATCTGCTGCCGGCATGGCTCCGGAGGTCGTGGCCGTCTGTCTCCCGGAGGGCCATCTGGTCACTCGATTCTTGGGTGACGCACAATCCTTCACGCTCGAGGAGTTCCACTCAACGGAGATGGTCCCGCGCATCGCAGCCCGACTACGCGACGTACACGATCTTCCCCCCGTTCAAGGCAACTTCGACCCATACGATGACATTCGACGCTGGCGAGAGACCATTCTCAAACGGAACACCCCACTACCCCGACGGCTGGATTCCATCATTGAAAGGGTGGAACGTACGGAACCTTTGCGGGCCAGGGCACTCGAAGGTAAGAAGGTTCTCTGCCACAACGACCCGTACTACCTCAACTGGCTGGATGACGGAACTCTCTGGATCATCGACTGGGAGTATGCCGGGATGGGCGATCCCTTCTATGACCTTGCTGCCGTCGCTTACAGATCGGAAGAAGACGACAGGGACCTACTCCTGCGTTCGTATTTCGGAGAGGTGGATCCTGACAGTCGGGGCGTCCTCAGCGAGATGATCGCTGTCTTTCTCTGTTGGAACGTCCTCTGGTGTCTGCTCCAGATCGGCATGAGCGAAGTCGACTACGACTATCAGGCTCTAGCCGGCGAGTTCCTGGATCTCGTCTGATCGGACACATCCGCAAGTGCAGGCCCGGGTTTCGAGTCGCGGGCAGAAGCCCGGCAACCGTCAGCCTTCGCTGGCCGCTGCGAGTCCGAGAAGGGCTCCGAGAGCCACAAGCCCCTCCGGGGTCAAGTAGTCCTGCTCGACGTAGACCAGCCCGGCGTCGCGCAGTGCGTTTCGCAGGCCGCTTGCCCAGACGTTCTCAATCACGAGCAAGAGAAGCGCCTCGCCAACATCCAGGGTGTCCCCAATTGACATGATGTCTTCGTCGGTCAGACCGACCGGTCCCGCCCCGATGGCGGCGTCCGCGCCCAGAATCGCACCAGCGAGAGCACCATCGTCACCGGCCAGCACGGCGCCGGCCCCGAGCCCGATGAAGGCTCCGGCCGCGGCCCTGAGATCTTCACGCTCGACTTCGTCCAGTTCGCTGGCTCGCAAGGCGACCAACTCGTCTTCGGCTTCCTTGAGAAGGAATCGTGCGTCAACGACACGAATGGTGCCTGCGGCGCTCAGCGCTTCGAGTTCGGTGGCGATGCCGCCTGTGGCCTGGAAATCCTCGAATTCGAGGAGGAATATCTGAATGGGTCCCATACCGACGAACTTACCAGCGAGAGCTGGATGTCCAATTCGTGCTGCTGGAAGGGACTTTCGGCACTGTCGGTGGTGCCGGTCAAGGCTCAACACTGATAGATAGACAAGGAGTAATGGATGTCAGAAGAAAGCGTGATACTCGTAGACATCCCGGACGGTGAGACGACCGATGTCGCTTTTCTCGAAGGTCTTGGCCACTCCGTCGTCGTTTGCCATGGTCCAGAAGACAAGACTCTTTGCCCGCTCTTAGCCGGTGAAGGGTGCCGCATGGCCGAGGGGGCTCATGGCGTCGTCTTCCTATTGGATCTGGACCGCCCCCAACACAGGGCGATCCTCAAGCAGTACAAAGATATTCTGCGCGACGACATACCGCTCCGGGTGAAAGTGACGCCCGAGCAAGCAAGCCAATACTCATCGCTTCTCTGGGGTATTCACACTTGGACGGACCTGCCAGGAACCGGCGACCTCGACGGATTCGCGGCTGAGGTAGAAACCGCAGACGAGTTCCGGGGTTGAGCGCGACCTGGTTGTGAAGGTTCTATTTCGGGTCGTGCCGGCCTATTAGGTCTTTGCGTCGCACCGGGAACCAGTCGCCCCCTTCGTCGAGATGCTTGAAGGCGTGTTGCGCACAGAGCAGTCCCCGCGGTGTGATGAACGCCGCTGGATTAGAGCACTCGCCACACGGGCGTTCCGAATAGGAGCCCGTGCTGTCGTCAGCCTCGCTCAACGAGAGTCGACCTCGTAGCGAGTGGCGGGAATGGCCCCTCGGGTTATCGAGTCATTCAACAGTCTGACGCTGACATGGCCGCACCTCACACAGACGAGACGTTCCATGCCGGCCACAACGCCGTTGGAGATGTGTTCGTGGGCGCATTGACTCTGCTTCTTCAGTGTACGAGTCGGTCTCAAGGTTCTGCCTCCACAGGAAGATGATCTGACCACCACAAGATCGGATCTGGCCGGAACGTTCTTGGGAGTCATCCTCAATCTCCACCAGGGGACTAGTCCCCAACAGAGCCTTTCGCGTGCAACGCGTCGGGCTCAGGCCGACGCGTTGCACAGGGGTCGTCTAGTTGTCGGTGTCGCCCTACTCGGGCAGCACTCTGATCGCGGCCGGCACCTGTCTTACGACGTCGAGGCTCTTGAGAGCGGCCAACGCTGTCCGATGGTTGGCCTCCTTCGACGGGTGGGTGATGAAGAGCAACGTGGCCGTCTCTCCCCTGCCCAACTGAACCATCGACTCGATGCTCACGTGGTTGTCGCCGATGGTTTGGGCTATCTGGGCCAGGACACCCGGCTCGTCGGCCACCTCGAGCCGCAGGTACCAACTGGTGTCGACCTCAGCGAAATCGACGATGCGGCCCGGTGCGAAGCGCACCCGTGGCGGGACCTGTGATCCGGCAAGCAGTTCGCGGGCCGCCTCGATGATGTCTCCGAGCACGGCGGTGGCCGTCGGGTCACCACCTGCCCCGGGACCAGCAAAGAGAAGTTCGTCCACGTCGGGGCCCTTCACATACACGGCGTTCTGTGAACCGCTGATGTTGGCCAAGGGATGACCGAGGGGAACCAGCATCGGGTGCACCCGGACCGCAACGCCGTTGCCGTCGTCGGTAGCAACCGCGAGAAGCTTGGGGAGGTAGCCGAGGTCGGCGGCGAAGGCGATGTCCGTCGAATTCAGGTCCTCGATCCCTTCCCGATAGACCTGATCGCTTCCGACCCAGGTGCCAAAGGCAAGCGAGGCGAGGATCGCTGCCTTGGCTGCCGCATCGGCACCCGAGACATCGGCGGTCGGATCGGCCTCGGCGTAACCCCTCTCCTGAGCCTCGGCCAGTGCGTCGGCGTAACTGGCATCTGTCTCACACATCTGGGTAAGGATGTAGTTGGTGGTTCCGTTGACGATCCCGAGCACGTCGGTGATGTTCTCACCGGCGAGCGACTCCGAAAGCGGTCTAATGATTGGGATGGCCCCACCGACTGCCGCCTCGAAGAGGAGCGAAACGCCCTTCTCCTCGGCCTTCTGGATGAGGTCCAGGCCACGGGTTGCCACAAGCTCCTTGTTCGCGGTAACCACCGGCTTGCCCGCTTCGAGAGCCTGGAGCACCAGATCCCCGGCTGGATCCAACCCGCCCAACAGCTCGACGACGAGGTCGACCGACGGATCCTGAATCACGGCGGAGGCGTCGTCGGTGAGCGTGCCTTCGGGGAACGTGAACCTGCGTGGCTTGCTCAGGTCGCGCACCGCCAGATGGCGGAGCTCGAGATCGAGCCCGGTCCTTGCAGCGATCTCCTCACGGCCGGTCAGGAGACGATGTGCGAGCGCGCCGCCGACAATGCCGCCTCCGAGAATTCCTACGCCGACTTTCATATCTGCCCTCCGGGTGAGCCGGGCATTGTATGACTGTCAGGCAGCGTCGAGGACCGTCTCCACCAGGGCTTCGGTGCTGATCCCAGGATCGATCTCGAGCGAGATGTCGGGGGTGACTCCCACACCGCCGAAGTCGAGACCATCGGGAGTGAGCCATCGGGCAATGGTCAGTTTGAGCGCCCCACCGTTGGAGAGACCAAAGCGCTGCTGGACGGTGTTCTTTCCAAAAGTGTTCTCGCCGACGACAGTGGCCCGTCCTCTTTCCTGGAGAACGGCCGAGACAACCTCGGACGCCGAGGCGCTTCCTTTGTTGACCACGAACACGACCTTGAGGTCATCGGGAACGATGGCGTCTCCGGTCACCTCGTAGGACGATTGATCATCGGGACTCTGTGTGACCACGACATCTCCGTCATCGAGGAAGACGGAGGCAATCTCGATGGCCGTGTCGAGAAGCCCTCCAGGATTGTCTCGAAGATCGATCACCAGTGCGTCGATGCCTTTGGCGAGGAGATCGAGGATCGCCTCTTCGAACTGCTCGTCGGCGTTGTCGCTGAAGATCCGCAGTTGGACGTAGCCGGTGGTTCCAAACCTCTCGCTGTCGATCACGGGGATGACCACAGCAGCCCGGGTGATGGTGATTTCGAGTTCATCACCTGCCCGGTCGATGGTGAGAACCACATTGGTGCCTGCCGGCCCCCTGACCTGGGAGGTGACTTCGTCGATGGTCCATCCATCGATCGATACACCGTCGACTCCGACGATCGCATCGTCACGCTGGAGACCGGCCGCTTCTGCCGGTGCCCCCTCGATGGTCGAGACGATGAGTATTAGGCACGTGTCGGACACGATCGTGCATTGCTTGTTGTCTCCCTCGATGGTCTCGTCCTCGGGAGTGACCAAGGCGCCGATGCCTTCGATCTCGCCCTGCTGCTCCTCTTGGAGGAGTGCGAGGGCATCCTCATCGAAATAGGCGGAGTTCGGATCGAGGGCATATGTGGCGAGCCCGGCCACCACCAACTCGGCTGCCTCGGCACTGGTGAGCTCGACTTCAGCGGCGGTTTCGCATGATTCCTCGAATCCGTCGGTTGGGAGGGCACAGACGAAGAGTTCACCGTTGTTCTGACCGGTCTGTGATTCGACGGCTCTCTGGGCTGCGTCTGCGAGATCGGAGTCGGCGATGTCGTCTACGTAATGAACCTGGATGAGTTCGTAGGCCTCGCAAACGATGGCGACCTCGTCGGGAGCATCGTCGCAGTCGAAGGTTTCGTAGGTGCGCCCGTCAAGGGTCGTGTTGGGGCCGACCGAAGTGGCGGTCGGCCCACCGGTGGGTTCGGTTGGGGGAGCGCTCGTGGTGTCTGCCGATTGGCTCGAGACGCAAGCGGCGAGTGTCAGCGAGAGAGCGACCAGGAGGAGTCCGACTCGATTTCTGTTCATGACACTGCTTCCAGCACGGCCCTCACTACCTCTTCGTTGGACAAGTCGGGCGACAGTTCGAGTTCCCGATCAGGGACCAGTCCACCATTGGCCACTGTGTCGCCATTTGGGGTGAACCACCGCGCTACAGCCACATAGAACTCTCCGCCGTTCCTCATGTCGAAGGGTATCTGCACAGCATCCTTACCGAAGGTGTTCGTCCCGACGATGGTGGCACCACGTTCATCCCTCAGCGCACCGGCCAATATCTCGGCCGCCGAGGCCGACCCTTTATTGACCAGCACGATCAACCGTTCGCTGGTTGCGAGGCCTCCGACGGTCGCCGGGTACTCGAGGTCTTCATCGGGTCCCACCGACGTCATGACGATCCCGCCGTCGATGAACTCTGAAGCAACATCAACGGCAGCGTTGATGAAGCCGCCGGGGTTATCTCTCAGGTCCACCACGATCGTTCCCGGGGAATGCTCTGCCAGCGAAATGAGCGCCTCGGCTACCAGATCAGGGATGTCATCCTCGAAGTCGGGGATTCGGAGGTAGCCAACTCCCTGGAGCGGCAGGTCGACCGTGACCGTTGGGATCGTGAGCTGACCACGGTCCATGGTCGCTTCGGAGGTCTGACCATCTCTGAGATAAGTCACAGTGACACTTCCGGTCTCGTCTGCCGCCAGCTTCGAGGTAGTCGCCAGGAATCCTTGGCCTTCGACCGGCTCGCCGTCGACTGCGGTGATCTGGTCGCCTGCTCGAAGTCCCGCTTCCGCAGCCGGGTTGTTCTCCAGGACGAAAACGATGTGAAGTGGGCAGGTCGCGGTTATCAGGGTGCACCGCGAGCCCGCCGCATCGGTCGCGTCGAGCAGAACTCCGATCCCTCCGACGACGCCGTTGTCGCGGAAGGATCCAACCTGCTCGGGTGGCACGTAATAGCTGAACGGGTCCAGACCGATATCTGCCATGGCGGTGACTGCTGCATCGACCGCAGGGCCGACGTCGATCGAGGACTCGTCGATCATGAAGGCGAGCTGCGCACATAGGCCATAGAAGGCATCGTTGGGAACAGCGCAGAGCAGCTCCCGGGGTCTCTCTGCGGTCTCGTCGGACGTGTAGGCCTGGAGCGCCTCGATGGCGACCTCGGCGAGAACGGAGTCGGGCACCGGTCGGTCGACGTGCCACTCCTGTGTTAGGTCGTATACCTCACACAAGGCGGAGAAGGTGATGGGTGGTGATGCGCAGTTCTGAACTGTGAACTCGAGTGCCGGTTGCGTGGTGGTCGTGGCGGGAAACGTCGCTGTGGCGCCGGTGGTCGTGGTTGTTGTGGCATCCGACGCAACGCCGCAAGCGGCGATCAGAAGCAGACCAAAGATGGCGACCCGGCGCACCGGTTCATTATGAGGGCATTGCGGCAGTTACCGTTCCGTTTGATGAAGACTCGTGTTGTTCTCAATTCGCCACTCGGACCGCCGGTCGTTCGGGATGTGGTCGACGGGGTCTGGCAGACCTCAACCGGAGACGCCGAAACGGTTCTGGGGGATGGGCTGTGGGCCCTTCCCGGCCTGGTGGACGCCCATTCCCACCTCGCATCAGCCGAACTCAACTACGCGCCGGGCATCCTCGAGGACGCCAAACAGCGTGCCCGGGAGGCCGTCGCCGCTGGAGTGATGCTGGTGATGGACAAGGGTTGGGCGGACACGACGACCGTCCAGGTCGCCGAACAGGTTCCCTCAGGGGAAAGGCCCGACATCGATGCCGCCGCCCACATCCTTGCGGTTCCCGAGGGGTACTACCCGAACTTCGCCAGAGAGGTAGATCCTTCGTCCATCGCAGAGGTCGCCATGGACGAGGCCTCCCTTGGATTGGGTTGGGTGAAGCTGATCGGAGACTGGCCCCGAAGGGGTCGGGGTCCCGTGGCCAACTTCACCGAGTCGGAGCTGGAGGCAGCGGTGAGCGCGGCGGAAGCAGTGGGGTCGAAGGTCGCCATTCACACGATGGCCCGCGACGTTCCCTCGGCCGCTGTCGCTGCCGGCGTCCACTCCATTGAGCACGGCCTTTTTCTCACCGAGCACGACGTCGGAGTGCTCGGCTCGCGGTCGGGTATGTGGGTTCCCACCGTTCTGAGGATGGACGAGACCATCGCCCAGATTGGAGCCGAGTCGACGGGAGGTCGCCTTCTCTCGGAGGGGCTGGCCAATGTGGAGCACCTGTTGCCGCTGGCCATCGAGGCGGGAGTCCATGTCCTCGCCGGCACCGACCTGATCGGGGCGCCGGCCGACGTTGCCGACGAAGCGATCAGGTTGCATTCTGCCGGGATGACCGTTCGCC
>JAYEGJ010000065.1:0-11593 GCA_034658975.1 Actinomycetota bacterium | reverse complement strand
CGTGGACGCGGATGATATCGGCCTCGTGCTCGAGGGCCAGAGCGATGTAGGCGGCGACCCAGTGGGCGTCCCGCTTGCGGGGAATCGGGATGAGCACCGGCCTGCCCAGCGTGTGAAGGTGGGCTGAGTCGGCAATGACAACCAGTTGCAGCCTCGTGTAATCGCGGTAGTCGCCGCGGTAGTTGAGGGCAATGCCGGGGTCGAGGATGACATTGGTTATCCCCTCCGCCTCCAGTTCGGTGAGCAACCCGGCGAATTCGTCGGCCGTTCGCTTTGCCTTGTCGGTGCCGGTGTCGACCGCTCCGACATCGTGAGGATTCTGGCCTTCGACGTGAACTGCGATCGTGGCAGCGTCGTAGGCGGCGATCACCTCCCGCATCTCGGGTTCGGCCAGGCCTCCGGTGTCGTTGACGATCACCGCCCCGGAGTCGAGGGCAGCCTTGGCCACTTCGGGCTTCCAGGTGTCGATCGACACGAGATGCCCCTCCGCGACCAGGGCCTCCAGCGCCGGGATGGCTCTTGAGATCTCGTCGGCGGCGGCGACGGTCGGATTGTCGAAGTGAGAGGACTGACCTCCCAGATCGATGAGGACTGATCCCCAAGTGCGGTAGCGGTCGGCCATCAGCAGTGCCTCGTCGACCGACCTCGCCACCGTGTGGGTGTTCTTCGAGTCGGGTGAAACGTTGATGACGCCCATCACATGAGTGATACCCCCCAGAGGGAGGCAGCGGGCGCCGAGCACGAGAGCATCAGTCACGTCCCAGAGGTTAGGAATGATCGCGACCTGAGGTAGTACGTCCCATATACGGGACAAACTCTCTCGAGAGTTGATCAACCGAGAGGCACCACCACGTCGCCGGTCTCGTCGGTACGTACCACCTCGGCCCCTGAGTCCTCCAGAACATCGATCACCCACTCCGCGGGATGCCCGAACGAATTGGGTCCGACCGAGATCACCGCCAGCCGCGCTTCGACCCCTGCCAGCCATTCAGGATCCGAGGTTGCGCCTCCCTGATGTGGAACCTTGAGCACATCGGTTCTCAGATGGCCCAGGTCGGCCTGGGCGAAGGTCTCGATGTCACCGGCGAGCAGCATGGAAGAGGCAGGGCCCTCTACCGATAGGACGAGCGACTGATCGTTGGGCGAGGAATAGCGGCGGAGCGGAGCCTCGACGGTGATGCGAAGTGAGCCGAGTTGCATGGTCCTGCCTGGTGGCGGTGCTTCGACGGGTATTGCCCACTCCCCCAGGCCCATCATGAAGTCCACGCTGCTTCCCGTTTCATGGGGCGCCAGGGAGGCCCACACCTGGCCAATAGACACTTGGCCCAGGAGTCCGGTGAGACCGGTGATGTGATCGGCGTGGACGTGACTGATCGCCACCAGGTCAAGGGAGTCGACCCCATAGGAGCGGAGGCGGTCCATCAGAATGAGAGGGTCCGGGCCACCGTCGATCAAGGCGAAATGCCCCGACCCACCGTGGAGAAGGATGGCGTCTCCCTGACCGACGTCGAGCACGATGGCACCGACATCGGGCAGCCGACGGTCTGGCATCAGTGTGAGAACCAGCACAGCGACGGCGGAGGCCATCAGCAGCATCGGCCTCCACCGTGGCCGCCACAGGACGACCATCACCATGGCGATAGTCAGGCCGACCCCCGCAGCGCCGACCTGTGGCCAAACCGAGACCCCTCGTGAGAGCCAGAGGACCAGGTTGGCCATCCAGACGGCAACGGAAGTCAACGGATTGAACAGTGCCACTCCCACCGCGCCCACCACCGTCGCCGCCGCCACGACGGGTGCCGCCAAGAGGTTGGCCAGGGGCGATAGCAGCGGAACCGACTCGAAGTGGATCAGGATGATGGGGGCCACGGCCACCTGGGCTCCGGCGGTGACCGCCAGGGCGCGTTGTAGCTTTCCTTCGACCGGCCAGCGGGCCCCCACCAAGACGCCGGCGGTGGCAGCCACCGACAACTGGAATCCGACACTCGAGACGAGATTGGGGCTCGCCACCAGAAGGATCACGACGGCGAGCGAGAGAAGTTGCCAGGCCTCGAACACAACACCGATCAGACGGCCACCGAGGGCGAGAGCGGCCATGACCGACGCTCTCATCACGGAAGGCTCGAAACGTGTGGCCGCCGCGTAGACAGGCAACCCGAGAAGCCCGATGATTGCCCTCCTTTTCGGACCCAACGCGGCAGGGCCGGCAGCAACGAAGAGGAGTCCGAGGAACAAGGCGACGTTCGACCCGCTGACCGCGACGAAATGGGATAGCCCGGAACGTCGCATGGCCTCGATGTCAGAGCGGGCCACGCCCGAGGTATCGCCGATGAGGAAACCTGCCAGCAGAGCCCTGCCCTCCCTCAGCGGTTGGAGTCGATCGATGACACGGTCCCTGAGCGCCTGGCCAAATCGGATGTGGGGAGGTGGTCGGGAGGCCGACTCGGTGATCTCTGTGACGTCCAAGCGCGCTCTGAAGCCAATGGATTGGCGGGTCCCCGGTTCTCCTTCGATCTCACCGCTCAGCCAAACAGCGGCTCCCCGAAAGCCCCCGCTCGAGTCAGGAAGATCGGCCAACAGCACCCCCGCCTCGGTTTTGATCAACGCCCACTCGCCGAACCGGCCGTTGACCGGATCGGTGAGAAACACCCCCTGGCCTTCGAATGGGCCCGGCGGAATGGGGGCGGGACGATTCAGGGCGGTTATCGCCACGGCTAGACACCAGGCAGCGACAGCGACGATCAGCCAGGGCCGTGAGACGGCGGGAGGTAGGGCAGGGTGGTCGACGATCACGGCACGCGAATGAGGTCCCGGAGACTGGCGAGCTTGGCCTCACCGATTCCAGAGACATCAAGCAAGTCCTCGACCTGCTTGAAAGGTCCGTTCTGGTCTCGATAGGCGACGATCCGCTCAGCGAGGACAGGTCCGACACCCGGGAGGCCCTGTAGGTCCTCGACGCTCGCCCTGTTGATGGAAAGCGGCCCATCCCCCGACGCGGCCGCCGCCTCGTCCGGTCCTGGCACGATCACCTGGTCCCCATCTCTCACCGGAGCGGCAAGATTGATCTGGTCGACAAGCGCGCCGCTGCGAACACCGCCGGCCAAGACAAGGACTTCGGCGATGATCGACCCCTCGGGCGCCTCCACCACACCGGGCGAAACAACCCATCCCCCCACGTGGACGGTGATGGTCCCCCCAGCCGCTGCTTCCGGCTCGGGAACGCTCTCGAATTGACTCACGGTCCTGCCGGTGGTGCCCATGACTCCCCCGACGAGGACGCCGACGCCCAACACGATCCCGATAGCCACCTGGCGGCTCACCCCTCCCATGAGTTCAGTAACTATCTGATCCGGGAACGAGAAGGAACCCTCTCGGTATCGTGTCGGCATGCTCGACACGTCCCCCTTCCTCGTCACACCCGGAGTTCCTCTCGATCTCTCCCTTCACGACCCGGACTCCAAGCTCGGTTTCGACGGGGGGAAGGCCGACGGCCGCGCCGCTCTTCCTGAGCTCAATTCGAAGCTCTCCGGACTGCAACGACGGCTATGGGCCGAGTCGAGACAGAGCCTTCTCATCGTTCTTCAGGCCATGGACACCGGCGGAAAAGACGGGACCATCCGGCATGTTTTCACGGGAGTCAATCCCCAGGGCGTCCATGTCCACAGCTTCGGTGTGCCCACCGAGTGGGAGGTTCGTCATGACTATCTGTGGAGGGTTCACCGGCGGACTCCCGAGGACGGTGCGATAACGATCTTCAACCGCTCCCACTACGAGGATGTCCTGGTGGTGCGGGTGCGGGGGTTTGCTCCCGAGGAGCGCTGGTCCAAGCGCTATGAGCACATACGTGCTTTCGAGGCGATGTTGGCCGATGAGGGGACGACCGTGGTGAAACTCTTCCTCAACATCTCAAAAGAGGAGCAACAGGAGAGACTTCAGTCGCGGCTCGACGAGCCGGACAAGAACTGGAAATTCAGGAAGGGTGACCTCGATGACCGTGCCCTGTGGGATGACTATCAGGCCGCCTACACCGATGCGCTGGCAGAGACTTCAACCGACCATGCCCCTTGGTACGTGGTGCCTGCCAATCGCAAGTGGTACCGCAATCTTGTGGTGTCCAGCATCCTCATCAAGACGCTCGAGAAGATGGATCCCCGATATCCCGAGCCCGAGGAGGGCCTGGATGCGGTGGTCATCGGCTGATTTCAGCTTTTCTGGAGGCGGTTGGTGCCGTATATGGGTCGTACTACCTGAGGTTCAGAGAACCAGACGCTTGGTGACCTCTCGAGCCTCGACCTCGGCCGGGTTCTGGAGGTAGGACTCGCGGGCGTTGACGCCACCGAGACGCCCCCTGAGGTGGTCGCGTATGTACCGGAACATGAAGCGGGCATAACCCAACTCCCGGAACTGGCGGACGTGAACCAGCTCATGAACAACCGTCTTGGCCAGCCGGTCGGGATCACCCTTCAAGAGGTCAGGGTGAACCATGATCAACCTGCCCTGGGTAACCCCCTTGATGCCGGGGCGCCAGAACATGCGCAACCACTTCGACGCTGGCCAGACGTTGATGTTGTCAGGGTTGATCGGCGCCAGCGCAAGCCGCAACTCGTCGGTGTCGAGCTCGGCTCGCCGGAGAATGCGCCCAGCGTTCAACCGACGACCAGATTGACGAGATTCGGCGGCCGGGCGATGACCTTCCGAACCTCTTTGCCCTCCAGCCAGCCAAGGACCTTCTCCGAGGCGAGGGCGACCGCTTCCACCTCTTCGGCAGTCAGCTCTGCTGAGACCTCGAGCCTGTCACGCACCTTGCCATTGACCTGAACGATCAAAGTGACGGTCTCCTCGCGTGCCAACTCCTCGTCCCACACCGGCCAGCTTTGGAGCGCCAACAAATCCTCGTGACCGCGCATCTCCCACAATTCGTGGGCAATGTGGGGCGACATGGGCGAAAGCATCAGCAACATCAGATCAAACACCTCGCCGAACGTCTCCTCACGGGCACCGTCGGCGAGATACGCCTGAAGCTCGTTTGCCAGGGTCATCAACGCCGGCACCGTTGTGTTGAAGTGAAAGCGATTGATGTCGTCGGTCACCTTCTTCACAGTGCGGTGAACCAAGCCAAGGATCTCACGGTCCGATCCGTTCTCATCCCGATCCTGAAACTCGTGGGCAGCGGTCCCAAGCTTCCAAAGGCGATCGAGAAAGCGCTTAGTGCCCGGGACGCCCGAGTCGTTCCACACGGCGTCGTCGGTCGGCGGGCCAACGAACAACTCGAACAGACGGAGGGCATCGGCTCCGTAGTTCTCGTAGTAATCGTCCGGCGGGACGACATTGCCCTTCGACTTGGACATCTTGGCTCCGTCCCGTACCAGCATCCCCTGTGTGAACATGCGCTCGAAAGGCTCCTCGACGGGGCTCAGGCCCATGTCGTATAGGACCATCGTGATGAACCGCGCATACAGGAGGTGCAGCACCGCGTGCTCGACACCGCCGATGTACTGGTCCAGGGGCATCCAGTACTTCGCCTTTTCCGGGTCGAAGATCGCCTCATCGTTGTGGGCGTCGGTGTAACGGAAGAAGTACCAGGACGAATCGACGAAGGTGTCCATCGTGTCGGTCTCCCGCCTGGCCGGCCCATCACATTCGGGGCATGTCGTATTCACGAACTCGTCCACCGCGGCCAGCGGCGAACGCCCTTTCGGGGCGTAATCCTCGACATGGGGCAGCAGGACCGGGAGTTGGTCCTCAGGAACCGGGACCATCCCGCAGTGATCGCAGTTGACGATCGGGATCGGGCTGCCCCAATAACGCTGACGGGAGATCAGCCAGTCACGCAAACGTAACTGGACAGTCCCGGTGCCGATCCGTTTGTCCTCCATCCAGGATATGACGGTCGATACTGCCTCATCGCGCATCATCCCGTCGAGGAAGTCGGAGTTGAAGGTCACTCCATCGCCGGTGTAGGCCTCTCCGTCCCAGTCATCGGGAGGCTGGACGGTGCGGATGATGTCGATCCCGTACTTGGTGGCGAATTCCCAGTCACGCTGATCCTGGCCCGGGACTGCCATGATCGCGCCGGTCCCGTATCCCATCAACACGTAGTCGGCGATGTAGATGGGGATGCGAGTCTCATTCACCGGGTTGATGGCGTAGGCCCCGGTGAAGACCCCCGTCTTGCCTCCTTCGGCCATGCGTTCGATCTCCGAAGCGCGCCCGGTCGCCTCGATGTACTCACGTGCCTCGGCTTCGGTCGCCGAACCACCTATCAGCGACTCGACCAGAGGATGTTCGGGAGCGAGCACACAGAAGGTCATTCCAAACGAGGTGTCGGGCCGGGTCGTGAACACGTCGAAGGTGCCCCCACCGTCGACCCCGATGCTGAAGGTGGCGCCTTCCGACCGGCCGATCCAGTTGCGCTGCATGGTGCGGACGCGGTCGGGCCAGTTGTCCAGAGTGTCGATCGAGTCGAGAAGACGGTCGGCGTAGTCCGTGATCTTAAAAAACCACTGTGACAACTCCTTGTGCTCAACCGGGGTGTCACACCGCTCGCAGAGTCCCTCGACGACCTGCTCGTTGGCCAACACCGTCTGATCCTTGGGACACCAGTTGACCCGCGCCTCGGCCTTGTACGCCAATCCCCTCTTGTACATCTCGAGGAACAGCCACTGGTCCCAGCGATAGAATTCGGGACTGTGGCTGGCCAGCTCCCGGCTCCAGTCGAATCCCGCGCCGAGCTTTCGAAAGTGCATCTTCATTTTGGCGATCTGGCCTTCGACACTCGGCTGGGGGTGCATCCCGGTCTCGATCGCTCGGTTCTCCGCCGGCAAGCCAAAGCTGTCCCATCCCATCGGGCCCAGAACATTGAACCCCTGCATCATCTTGTAGCGGGTGATCAGGTCGATGTACGTGTAGTTGCGGATGTGGCCGACATGGAGCTCCCCTGATGGGTAGGGGTACATCGCCACGTTGTAGAACTTGGGTTTCGAGGCGTCCTCAGTGACCTGGAACACCTTCTCAGTCTCCCAGCGGTCCTGCCACTTGGCCTCGATTGATTTGTGGTCGTAGGTCATGTGAACCCGGCAGGGTAATTGGCCGGTTCCGCATTAGGAATGTGCTCCGGGCTAAACCATGATGAAGACAAGTCACCAAGGAGTCAGAAGCACATGTCAATCGAGCGTGTCGGAGTTATCGGCGGCGGTCTCATGGGATCGGGAATCGCCGAGGTGTGCTCCCGGTCGGGTAGCGACGTCATCGTCCACGAAATCAACGCCGAGGCGGCCGAAGCCGCTCTCGGCCGTATTCAGAAGTCCCTGGCCCGCGCACTGGAACGAGGCAAGCTCGATGAGGCCGGCCGGGATGAGATCCTCGGGCGGATCAGCATCTCGACGGATATCGCGGAGCAAGCCGATCGCCAGTTGGTGGTGGAGGCGGCCACCGAGAACGAGGACCTGAAGAAGCAAATCTTCGCCGACCTCGACAAGATCGTCACCGACCCCGAAGCCATCCTTGCCTCCAACACATCGTCGATCCCGATCACCCGGATCGCCTCGGCCACCCAGCGGCCCGAGAACGTAGTGGGGCTTCACTTCTTCAACCCGGTTCCGGTCATGGCCCTGGTCGAGTTGGTGACGACGGTGATGTCCGCGGAGGACACCGAAGCGAGAGCTCAGTCCTACGTCGAGAGCATCGGCAAGACCGTGATCCGCGCCAAGGACAGGGCCGGTTTCGTGGTCAACATGCTCCTCATCCCCTACATGCTGAGCGCAGTCAGGATGTACGAGGCCGGGCACGCCAGCGCCGAGGACATCGACACCGGGATGCGTCTCGGGGCCAACCACCCGATGGGCCCTCTGGAGTTGGGCGACTTCGTCGGCCTGGACACGACCAAGTTCGTGGCGGACGTCCTCTTCGAGGAGTTCAAGGACCCCTCCTACGCCTCTCCCCCGCTCCTCACCAGGATGGTCGAGGCAGGCCTCCACGGACGGAAGACGGGCAAAGGCTTCTACGACTACATCTGATCTCTGTCCCAAAGGCCGCTTCGAGCCTGGTCCGCCTGTCTCATCAGGCCGACCACGATGCCTTCGGTCAAGGCCTGCCAGGAGGCTTCGATCACGTTCTCATGAACACCGATCGTGCCCCAGGCTGTCTCATGGTCTGAAGTCTCGATCAGGACGCGGACCCTCGCCGACGTGCCGTCCTGGGAGTCCAACACCCGAACCCGGTAGTCGGTGAGCCGCAGGTTCTCGATCTCCGGGTAATGATCCTGGAGAGTTCCCCTGATTGCCTGGTCGAGTGCGTGGACCGGACCCACTCCCTCACCCACAAAGACTCGACGCTCGCCATCGACGGTGAGCTTCACCGTCGCCTCGGACACGACGTCCTCGTCGGCCCGGCGATCGGATTGGACCCGGAACGACTCCAGATCGAAGTAGGGATTGGTCCACCCGGCCATCGATCGCACCAGGAGTTCGAAGGAGCCGTCGGCGGCTTCGAAGTGGTACCCCTGATGCTCGAGGTCTTTCACCTTCTCCACGACGGCCAGGGCCAACCCGTCGTCCATCTCCAGGGCGAGCTCATCGGCCTTGGCGAGGACCGAGGCCCGACCGGCCAGTTCGGAGACCACCATGCGGGTTCGATTGCCCACCTGCTCGGGCTCCTCGTGCTCATATGCGTCACTCCGCTTGGCCAATGCCGACGTATGCAACCCTGCCTTGTGGGTGAACGCAGACGTGCCCACATAAGGCAGATGTGGGTCGAGAGCGATGTTGACGATCTCCGCGATGTGGTGGGAGATGGATGTCAACATCGACAACTCGCCGGCGATGGGCTTGCGGTCCATCTTCAACTGAAGATCGGGGATCAGAGTGGACAGGTTGGCGTTGCCGGTTCGTTCGCCGTAGCCGTTGATGCACCCCTGAACCTGGGTGACTCCGGCTTCCACGGCTGCCAACGATGACGCCACGGCGGTGCCGATGTCATTGTGATAGTGAACCCCTACCCCGCCGTCTGGTAGAGCCGCCTGAACCTGAGCAATCGTCTTCAACGTCATGGTCGGGAGTGACCCACCGTTGGTGTCACAGAGAACGAGTCGCTCGGCTCCGGCTTCCCGAGCAGCCCTCAACACAGCGAGAGCGAACTCGGGATTCGATCCGAAACCGTCGAAGAAATGCTCCGCGTCGAAGAAGACGCGGCGGCCTTGCGATCGCAGGTACTCGATCGATTCCCCCACCATCCGCACACCTTCATCGAGGTCGATTCCCAGCGCCTCGCGAACGTGGTAGTCCCAGGCTTTCCCAACCAGTGTTATCACTTCGGTCTCAGCGTCGAGCAATGCCTGGAGTTGGGTGTCTGTGCGCACATCTCCCCGGGGCCGCCGGGTCGAGCCGAAGGCAGCCAGCTTTGAGTTACGGAAGGACAGTTCATTCCGGGCACGAGCGAAGAATTCCGTGTCCTTCTTGTTGGCACCAGGCCACCCGCCTTCGACATAGGCAACGCCCAGGTCATCGAGCAGCGCTGCAACGCGGAGCTTGTCGGACACAGTGAGGCTGATCCCCTCCTGCTGGGACCCGTCCCGCAATGTCGTGTCGTAGATCTCGAGCTCCAAGTTCTCTCTCCTGGTCAATAAGAAGACCCCCTGCGATGCAGAGGGTCAGGGCACAGGCTGGTTGGGCCTGCGCCTATTCGATAATGATGATCTGGGTCGAGCTGATCATTGGACCGGGAGTATGGCCCGAGGATGCCCGGGGGTCAAGGCTCGACCCGTAGGACGACTACCCGGCGGTCGCCAGGGGATGCCTCGTCTCCCAGGCCATGGCGAGCAGGCGTGCCAGCGCGTTGCTTTGCTCTTCGGATGTGTGTGCGTCGCTCTGCTCTACCCGGTCTCTGATGAGATCCTGGACGGCATCGCGTGAATTCAGGTGGTTCGTCATGTCGGTACTTGGACGTTCGTTACCCGGTTTCGGATCCCCGACCGACTTACATCCACTGGTGTGATCCTCTTCGTCGACGCCGAACACGAGACCGGATTCGATCAGCCATGGGGCGAATTCCTGCTGGCCAACCGAACCCGCATCAGCTATCGCCTCGAGGACATCTCCGGGGACCGCTGCCTCCTTCAGCGGTACACAAATGTCGACCCGGATCTGATCGATGCGTACGACATCCGCGCGATGTTCATCAGCGGATCAGGCACCGACCCAGCCGACTACGAACCCGCCGGGCAAGAAGGTCTGCGGCAGATCATCAGCGACGCCAGGATCCCCATCTTCGGGTTCTGCGGCGGATTTCAGCTAATGGCGGAGACCTTCGGCCGCCCGATCGAGAAGATTGGACCGCTCGAGGAGGGCCAGGTTGACCCCAACCCCGATTACGAGCCAGGGTGGAAGACAGAAACGGGTTACGCCCCCATCGAGGTGTTTGGCGACCACCCTCTGTTCGCCGGACTGGGGTCGGTGCCGGTCTTCCGGCACGCCCACAGCCTCGAGATCAAGGAACTTCCGGAGGGATTCACCAACTACGGGCGGACCGAGGTCACAGAACACCAGCTCGCAGTCAATGACAAAACCCGGATGCTGGGGACGCAATTCCACCCCGAGTACTACACCGATGAGCACCCAGCCGGACGTCGCCTGATCGACAACTTCTGTGTATGGAGCGGGATCAAACCTGTGTGATCAGCGACTTCCTAAGCGACAAACCCCGGATGGACATGGGACTCGACCCGGGGTGGCATGCGGCGGGCAGTCGTCGTACGCAAGTCCCGGTGCCGAGCCACTGGTCAGTCAGGTATCCGAGCAGGGGTGCCAGCAAATACGAAAACGAAGTCGCCCGACCAACGATTGTCACCCAAAGCATCCCGCTCTTCGTCAGTAGGGATAAACACCCAGGAAGTTGACATGTATAGAAAAGGAAGGCATGCCGCGTCCTCGTCGCGTGGCTACTGATGAGGAACGGGACTCCGCTGCTATTGGTGTTAGGCCTGCTCGCCATGGCCTGCTCCGAGAACACAGCGACGAGCACAACAACGGTGCCCGTGGCCGCGACGGCGGCCTCTGTCGCCGTTGGCCCGACTCCGGTGATTGTCGACTACAGCCCAACCGTCTCGGACATCGGCGGCTTCTTGTATCTGCTGGCACATCCCGATATCGAGGTGATCGCCGTGTCCCTCCCGGTAACGGGTGAGGCCGAGTGTGACCCCGGGGTCCAGCTCACGTTGGGGATCCTCTCACTGGTGGGCCAGGACCACGTCCCTGTCGCCTGTGACCCGGAGCGGCCGCCCGCAGCAGAGGCATGGCCGGCCGAATTCCTAGAGGGACAGATCAAGCTGCTCTCAGGGCTCCCCCACCCGCTTCCAGGAGAGGGTGGGCCCACAGGGACGGAACTGATCATCTCGACGGTCAACGATTCGGATCGCCCGGTCACCATCTGGGCGGTCGGCCCCTTGACCAACGTGGCCCGCGCCCTCGACCGGGAGCCAGAGATCGCGGGGAACATCGAGGAGATCGTGATCATGGGCGGCGCAGTCGACGTCCCCGGGAACGTCTTCGGGAGCCCGGCCGAGTGGAACGTGTTCATCGACGCCGGAGCGGCTGCCGAG
>JAYEGJ010000064.1:3017-11615 GCA_034658975.1 Actinomycetota bacterium | reverse complement strand
ATGTCCACCTCTATGCCCTCGGTGAGGGCTCCGTTCGCCATGATCAGCGCGGGGTAGGCCATGTCGAGATTGCCCTTGGAGCAGATGAAGACGAGCTTCCGCTCCTCGGCATCATCGCCAAAGTCCGGCACGACCGCCGGTGCTGTCTCTGTCGTTGTCATTTCATCCTCCGATCACACGCAGCCCTTGGGCTTGGGGAGTCCGGCTACATAGGACATCTTCTTGGCCGGCTTCTTGGGGAAGAGCTGAAACAGGTCCTTGGTGGCTATCCCACCGACCGTGGACACCCGACGCAGGGTCGCCGTCTCGCCCTGATCTTTGAAATCGTCCCGCAAGAAACGGATGGCGTCCCAATGACGATCCGTCATTTCGATGCCTATGTTCGTTGCGAGAGCCGTTCCCACTTCCTCTGTCCATTCGTCATAAACGGTCATGAAGCCTTCGTCGTCGACGGTTACTTCAGTTCCTGCAATTGTTGCCTGGCTCAAAGCCCGGTCCCCTTTCCTTCCTCTACGTTTCCTTGTTCAATCGATCCCATACTTCTCAATAGTGCGACCATTCGAGACAATCCCCGGCGCACCTCGGGTTCACGCATCTGTCGTATCAGACCCATCATCGAGGGAGGCGTTCCCGAGTCATCGATCTCGCTGACCTCATGAATCGTTGAACGCATCATCTGCATCAACTGGGGCTGCGTCATTTCCTTGACCGTCTCGAGAATCAAGACAACGTTGTCGCCCAGCGCATCGACGTCCTCTTGAGAGAACGAAGTCACCACCCGGTCGATCACACCGATTCCGCTCTTGGCGAAATCGATGTAGCCCTTGTTCTCGACCTCGACCAGCGCATCCACCACCGAGCCCATGGTTTGGCGGGCAAGCGGTGACAGATCCGAGGTCAACTCACTGAGCGACTCCTTGAAGGCACGGACCTGAGTGGCCTCTTCGACAAGGAACGCAACCTGCTGGGTGAGTACCTCCAACTGCTCTTCGACCGATGTCGGCGTTGTCATACTCATGCGTCCACGTCCTCCTTGCCGGCCATCGACATCAGGGCCGCCAGCGGCAGCTCTCTACCCGGCAGCAATGCATTCCAGTAGACCCACTTGAACATCATCTTGCCGAAGTGGTTCGCTTCGGACTCCCCGAGCAACGAGAAGGGACCGAAGCTGGGTAGCGGATACTTGCCCGGCAATGGCTGCGTGTCGTAGTTGAAGTCGATGAGCAGACCCTTGCCATTGCCCGACTCGATGAAGCAGTTGGCATGGCCGTCGAACGCGTGGGTCATCTTCTCGCCCCGGATGTGCTGGAGGAAGTTGTCGGTGAAGATCTCCACAGCGAAGTGAGCGACCGAGCCGGCCTTTGAAGTCGGCAGGTCGGCGGCGTCCCCGATGGCGAAGATGTTGTCCGATTTATCGGAGATGAATGTCTCGCTGTCCACCGGCACGTAGTTGAGCTCGTTACCCATCCCGCTTGCTGCGACGAAGTCGGCGCCCATGTTGAGCGGGACCGTCACCAATATGTCAAAGGGAATCTCACGCTCGTCGTATGACACGAGAGCCTTCTTCTCGTTGTCGACACTCTCGATGTAGAAATCGGGCTCGACGGTGACGTCCCGATCTTCGAGCATGCCGCCCAGCAGCTTGGAGGCGACCGGCTTGGTGAAGGCGCCGTCCAGTGGCGTCACAAACAGGATCTCGACGTCGTCGCGCATCCCCTTGTCCTTGAAGAAGGCGTCGGCGAGGAAGGTGAACTCGAGAGGTGCGACCGGGCACTTGATCGGCATCTCGGTGATGTGCACCACCAGCCGACCGCCCTTCCAATCCCTGAGCTTGTCGGCAAGGGCCGTGGCGCCCTCGAGGGTGTAGTAGTCGAACACGCTCTTGCGCCACTCGTCGCCGTCCATGCCGGGTGTCTGGTCCGGCCTCGGAGTGGCTCCGCTGGCGATTACCAGGTAGTCGTATCCGAGTTCGGTCCCGTCGACGAGTCGCACGAGATTGCTGTCAGGCTCGACCTTTTCGATCTCGCCCATCACGATGTTCACTCCGTCCGGGATGAACTTCTTTTTGGGTTTGGTCACATCGTCGGGCGTGTAGGTGCCAAATGGGATGAAAAGATATCCGGGCTGATAGTGGTGAGTGGCCTCCTGATCGACGACGGTTATCTCCCAGTCGTCGTGAGGTAGGCGGGGCCGAAGCTTATTCACCACCATGGTCCCGGCGGTTCCGGCGCCAAGAACCAATAGTCGTTTCACAAAAATGCTCCTTCGGAGGGATAGCAGTCAGCGGCGTTCGCCGCCGACCCCATTATTCTCCATCCGAGCACCTGCGTGCGTCAGGGCCTGATGACCCCTAGCGGTGGGACCTTTGGGTTGTCTGGGCGTCTATGAACTCACGTAGGGAAGGCCAGCTTCGGCCCACGCCACGATGCCACCGTCCATCTCATAGATCTCGAGAAACTCGAGGTCCTCCATCATCCCCACTGCTGTGGCGCTGCGGTTGCCTGACCGGCAGTAGACGAGGTAGGGAACCGTCTTGTCGAGCTCATCAAGCCGATCCTGGAAATCGGCGGCGTAGAAGTCGATCATGATCGAATCTTCGAGATGGCCCTCGGCGTACTCCTCGGGCGTGCGAATGTCGAGAATGACCACTCCGGCCGGCGGATCCTGAACGAGCTCGTTGGCCTCGGTGGCAGAGACCAGGCTGTGTTCGGTTGCAACGGCGGTGCCAGAGCAAGCCGCAACGACCACCAGCAGTCCCATGATCAGGGCGAATCGAGATAGGAAACTTGACATCGACGGGACGTTAACGACCCACCTCATCTATGAGATCTACGACGCTGACGGGCTGGGTGAGGTGAGCCTTCCAAACGGGGACGGCCGAGCGAATGATCCCGGGAACCGCTTCGAACACCCGGTCGGCGTTGGCCTCCGGAACAACGCCTTCGGAACTCCACAGGTAGGCGACAGGGGCGGTGATCTTGTCGAGATCGGAAGGCACCAACGAAGAGACCGGCGTTGCCAGGAAGGCATTCAACGACGCGGTGGTATCCCGGATCTCGGTGACCTGTGAGCGAACGGCACTCTGGCTGGCGCTGGGACACCAGCCACCCTCGGCACAGTGTGGGGCCCACTTGTCGAAGGCAAGACGACCGCCCGTTTCGAAGGTGTAGGTGGCTGCCTCACCGACGAACGGGAGACCCTGAGCGAACAGCTCCCATGTCTGCTCCTCCCAGAAGTCCACGTCGACCATCACCAGGCCCCGAATGAGGTCGGGATCGGTAACTGCAATCTCGGCCGCGACCTTCCCGCCCAGCCCCACGCCTACCAGGACCGGCCGAAGGGTGTATCGCTCCTCGATGATCGAGAGGATCGTCTCGGCCATCGCCGCAATGGTGTGAGCCGTTGCCACCTCGGGAATACGCGAGCTGAATCCGTAGCCGGGAAGATCAATCTGAACCGGCCTGAAACGGCCCGAGAGTTCGGCGGCGACACCGTCCAACATGGCGCTGCCCACCACATCGCGATCGTGAAGCAGGATCACCGGAATGAGCCCCCCGGTTCCCTCCGTTACGTTTATCCGCAATCCTTCGACTTCGGCAACATCTTCGAGTTCCAGATCCTCCAACACGACATCTTCGATCAGTCCGATCCGTTGATTGGTGACCGCGACCCAGACGACTCCTCCGACGACGGCCAGCAATATGACCAGCACCAAGAATCGAGCAACCACTCGGCTCGGCCGCTGCTTCGTCGGCGGCTCGCGCAGCCCGGTCATTTGATCATCACGATGTGTACATGCCTTGGTCCGTGGACTCCGAGGTTGAGCTGTTGTTCGATGTCGCCGGTGCGGCTTGGTCCCGTCACGATGACCAGGTTTGCGGTGTCGGTCGCCGCGTCCGGGTTTCGGCCAGCCCAGTGTGACAGGGTCCATGCCACGTCCGCCACATCGACCAGGACGACATGCACCTCTGGAACGAGACTTGCCATTCGGGGCCTTCCCGGACCATGGGCGAGGATGACGCTGCCGCTCTCGGCAAGACCGGCGACGGAACCCGTGACACCTAGATCGAGTGCCATGTATCCGACCTGATGCTCCAAACGGTTCTCATTCGACATCCGGTCATCGATGCGCTCCAACCCGGCGCCAGTGAGAGCGGAGGCGACGCCCGGGGAGGGAAGCTCATCCCACGAGACAAACGTCCTGCTGTCATGACCTGCGGCGATGCCGGCGATGGCCCGAGGTGCGCCGTGTTTGCCCATGGGGCCATGGACAACGGCATTGACGTCTAGGGCCCTTTGGCGGAACAGGCCGATCAGGTCGTCTGGAGCTTCCCCGGGGAGCTGCTCAGGAACTGCCGGGGCGGCCGGCAGATCTGACGTCTGTGCTGCCCTGCCGACCCGGGTGAGAAATGCGTCACGATCCACGGTTGGCCCTCCACCAGTCGGCAAACGATTCGGTCGACGGACGGGGCAAGTCACGATGGTCGGTCCATCCGCGGCCCGGTCCCGGCATCCTCGTGATCCACCCGCGTCTCGCTATCGGCATACTCAGCCAGGCAGCGAGTTTCTTGGCCCGGTGCCACCTGACCGGGTCTGTCGCGGCGCTCGCATATCGCTCCATCCCCTTGTTGAGCCACCCGGGGAGCCTTCCTTCAGCGGCAGCCTGACTCCGTAGCTGGAGGAGCATCGAGGGAATCTGGATCCTGATGGGGCACACCTCTTCGCAGGCACCACAAAGGGTGGATGCGTACGGGAGTTCCCACCAGGGCTCCATTCCATGGAGTCCTGGAGTGACGACGGAGCCGATCGGACCCGAATAAACGGTTCCGTAGGCGTGACCGCCGACGGTCCTGAACACGGGGCAAGCGTTGAGACAGGCGCCGCACCTGATACAGGCGAGGATCTCGGCCGTAGGGCCACCGAGGATGTCCGAGCGACCGTTGTCGAGGACCACCACGTGCAGTTCCTCGGGCCCATCGTGATCGCCTTCCCTACGCGGACCGGTGACGACATTGGTGTACACCGACAAACGCTGCCCTGTGGCCGAGCGGGCGAGTACCTCGAGGATCACAGCAGCGTCTTCCCACCGTGACACGATCCTCTCCATGCCCATGACCGCGACATGGACTCTTGGTGCGGTGGTGGTCAGCCTGCCATTGCCTTCGTTGGTGACGAGAACGACAGACCCCGAGTCGGCGATGGCGAAGTTGACACCCGAGATCCCGGCGTCCGCCTTCAGGAAGATCTCCCTTAGGTGCTCCCGGGCGATCTGATTGAGCTCGGTTGGGTCGTCGGTGTACTCGACGCCGAGCTTCTCCTGGAAGATCTCACCGACGTCCTGGCGGGTCATATGAAGGACCGGGGCGATGATATGGCTGGGAGTGTCCTCGGCGAGCTGAGCGATGAATTCGCCTAGATCGGATTCGACTACCTCGATCCCCTCACCTTCGAGGTGATGGTTCAGTTCGATCTCCTCGGTGACCATCGACTTCGCCTTGACGACGAGTTTCGCATTGGCCCCATCGAGGATCCGGGCCACTATCTGATTGGCCTCATCGGCGTCCGCGGCGAAGTGAATGTGCCCACCGCCGGCCACGACCTGATCTGCGAAGTGCCCCAGTAGCCGATCCAGGTGGGTGAGCGCATGCAGCCTGATTGCCCGGGCCCGATTGCGGAGCTCGTCCATGACGACAAACTCCTTGCCGGCCTGTTCACGAGAGGTCGTGAACTTGCGCGCCCCACGCGCCACTGCTGCTGCTTCGCGACTCCCGATGAGAGCGTCAGCCCGACCAATGAAGGTGACCGGCTCAGTCATCGCCACTGCCGCCGAGCAGCTCGGCAATATGTTTGACCTGCACTTTCGATCCTCTTCTGCGCAGACCTCCCTCGATGTGCATCAAGCAGGACACATCGCCGCCCACGAGAACTTCGGCGCCCGAGGCCTCGATGCGGTCGAGCTTCTCCTTGAGGATCGCTCCAGAAACGCTCGGCATCTCGACGGAAAAGAGTCCACCGAACCCGCAGCACTCCTGGTCACCTTCGAGTTCTACGCGATCGACTCCCTCGAGGAGCGTGTCGGCTTGGCCCTCGAGGCCCAGGCCGCGGAGACCGTGACATGAGTAGTGGTAGGCGACCGTGCACCCACCGCAATCCGCTTCGACGTCGGCGCCCAACTCGTCGACGAGGAACTCGGTCAGTTCTTTGGTCCGATCGGCGACACGGCTGACCTGGTCCTCTCGCTCCGTACCGGCGAAAAGAGTCTGGTAGTGGTGCACGATCATCTCGGCGCACGATCCGGAAGGAAGGACGATCGTCCCCTCCGTCTCGTCGAGAACATCGAGAGTGTGAGCTGCCATCGCCCGGGCATCATCGTTCAGCCCGACATTGAAGGCCGGCTGCCCACAGCACGACTGGCCCTCGGGGAACAGCACGTCGCACCCGGCGCTCTCGAGAGCGGCCAGGGTGGACCTACCTACCTGGGGAGCCAAGGCGTCAACCAGGCAGGTGACAAAGAGTTGAACCTGCGGCCCCTCCATGGGGCATCACGTTACGCCTTGCGGTCCTCCACCGATGACAATGAGGCCAAGTACCGCTCCACCATCGCCACATAACGTTTTGTGTCGTCCTTGAAATCGTCGCTGATATCACGGTGTCGGCCCCGCAACGCCAGCGTGGCGAACTTCGCACCGCTGAAGTAGTACTTCAGACCCTCGTAAGGCATCGCTCTCTCAGAGGCCTCGGCTGTCCCGATCACCGGAGCGTCTTGGGAAGTTGCGGGCAAACCGAGCGACCTCAACTCGGCAAGCACATCATCTTCATCGGGCCGGTCGGCGTAGTCCTTGCCGACGAAGCGCCAAACGATCTCGCCATCCGGGGAGATGATCAAGACGCCGGGCCTCGATATCTGACGGGGATCGCCCTCGTCGTCGAATCCGAGGGGCCGAACCGCATTCTCTTTGGACACGTCCGAGAGGAGAGGGAAGGTCAGCGCAAGCTTCTCCATGACCGCCGAGTTCTCACCCGGGGTGTCCGCGCTCAGCCCGTAGACACGGCCGCCCGCCTCGAGGAACTCGCCCTGCCTTTCTGCCATGACGGCCAACTGGCCGTGACAGTACGTTCAGAAATCGCCCCGGTGAAAGCTGATAACCGCCGCCGCATCGAGATGGTTGGACAGCGTCCACGGGTTACCCGCGGCGTCCGACACCGTGAAATCGATAGCCAATGAAAAGGTCTCCTCCGTCGTGGGTCCCCATTGTTAGCGTGCCGCCACCCATGTTCATTCCCATAGGCGGCGACAATCTTCTCAGGCGACTGATCCAGTTGCTCCTGGGCACGACCGCCTTCGGCATCGGAATCGGCCTGATGCTCCAGTCGGGGTTCGGCTTGCCGCCGTGGGATGTGCTCCATGAGGGGCTGACCGAGAGGTTTGGGCTCAGCGTCGGCAAGTGGTCGATCCTGATCTCATTTGTGGTCATAGCCATCTGGCTTCCGATGAAGGAGAGACTGGGGATCGGAACGCTGGTCAATGCCGTGGTCATAGGTGTCATGATCGATGTGACCGCGTCGGTGGTCCCGGAGGCCCAGATCCTGTGGCTCCAGGTGGTGATGATGGCGCTGGGCGTTCTGGCCATCGGAGTGGGCTCAGGCATGTACATCGGCGCCAACCTCGGACCCGGCCCGAGAGACGGATTGATGACCGCCATCGCCCGTAGAGGACCTTCGATCCGACTCACCCGAACCGTGATGGAGGGCACCGTCCTGATCGTCGGCTGGATTCTCGGCGGAACGGTCGGTGTGGGAACCGTAGCCTTCGCCCTGCTGATGGGTCCGATCGTCCAGTTCTTTCTCCCACGATGGACAGTCGACACCGGGAATCCCGAAGACTCATGGAACCACCCGGCCAATTAGGTCTGTCACACAAGTGGGGTCAGAGCCACCTCGGCTCAATCGGTACCTTTCTGCGAAGTCTCCTCCCCCTGGAGCACAGCCACCGTCTCCTCCGCTAGGAGCACAACGACGTTGGGGGAGGTGGCGCCGAAGGCGACGGAGGGGGAGGTGGAAGGCCGACCAGGGAGGCCACTAGGTTCTGAACATGAATCAAGAATGGCCCTGGTCCCCCGAACTCGACGGGGTGGTAGCTGCACCTGATCATCACCGGGTGATCTTCGAGAACGATGAGGTTCGCGTACTCGAGACTGCCATCCCGGCGGGAGACACGACGCCGGTCCACACCCACCGCCGCGCAACGGCGATGTACGTAGTCTCCGGTTCCCACTTCCTCCGGCGTGACGAGAACGGTGAGGTCATGCTGGACACGCGGGCGCAAGAACCTCCGTTCGAGATGCCACCGGTCATCTGGTCCGACGGAACCCCGGCTCACACACTCGAAAACACGGGCACCGACGACCTTGACATCGGGGTGGAGCTCAAGCGCTAGGAGTCTGGGCGATTAATGCCGTTGCTCAGATCGGCGGCCAGACGCGCCAGTCGCCAGGACGAGGTTTCGCCACTCCTGGTGCGGAATGGTGAGGCCGAGGACACCGCGAGTGGTGATGGCTGGTCGTTCGAGATGAGTGACATGCATTGTTCAGCGGGCTC
>JAYEGJ010000064.1:0-2917 GCA_034658975.1 Actinomycetota bacterium | reverse complement strand
CGGCCAGACGCGCCAGTCGCCAGGACGAGGTTTCGCCACTCCTGGTGCGGAATGGTGAGGCCGAGGACACCGCGAGTGGTGATGGCTGGTCGTTCGAGATGAGTGACATGCATTGTTCAGCGGGCTCTAGGAGTCTGCTGAGTAATGCCGTTGCTCAGATCGGCGGCCAGACGCGCCAGTCGCCAGGACGAGGTTTCGCCACTCCTGGTGCGGAATGGTGAGGCCGAGGACACCGCGAGTGGTGATGGCTGGTCGTTCGAGATGAGTGACATGCATTGTTCAGCGGGCTCCTAGGAAACGGCCACAGGGCCTTCGATATCGGTGACCTCCCATAGGCCGTCGACCACATCGAGACGGTAGGTCAACCAAGTGCCGCACAGGCCACCACACCAGAGAGACACCGGAACAAGCCCGGTCTCGCCGTCGATCTCCGGCTCTCCAACTCCGAGGATCACGGCTCCTTCGACCGTCGGAACCAGTTCAGGAGTTCTCCAGTCGTCGGGATCGTCGATCCATCGGACCGGCCCGAACTCGGAGATGGCTTCTTCGATAGCAGTGCGCTCAGCATCGGTGAGCGACCTCGCCGAATCGTCGGGTGAGGCCGTCGGCGCTCCCGCCGACGGATCGATTCGATCCTGAATCAGATACTCGGTGAAAGGGGGCGGTCCTTCGCCGAAGGTGTGGTTCTCAGCAACGAGATCCACCAGGGCCGTAGCCATCATCTCCGGCGTTTGACTCGAATTCAACTCACCGCCGGTCGTTCCTTTGAGGCCGCATGCGGCCAGCGTCATCGAGATGGCAAGTATCAATGCTCCTGTCCTCATGGGATTGAGACGGTCGGAGTGCTCGAGCGGTTCCGCCAATCCAAAGCAGCACCTGTCGAGCAACTCGTCGACTCCGCTACGTTTAACCCATGGAACGACCGGACTGGTTCAACGAGGATCTCTACCCCTTCGATAGCTACTGGCAGGAAGTCCAAGGATCGACGATTCACTATCTCGACGAGGGCGAGGGGCCGGTATTGCTCATGCTCCACGGCAACCCCACCTGGTCGTTCCTCTACCGGCGAATGGTTCCTTACCTGTCGGATCGCTTCCGGTGCATCGCTATCGACTACCCGGGGTTCGGCCTATCAACCGCTCCGGAGGGCTACGGATTCACGCCGGCCGAGCACGCCGAGGTGGTCGGCGGTTTCGTCGATGCCCTCGCACTCGACAAGTTCTCTCTCGTCATGCAGGACTGGGGCGGGCCCATCGGGTTCCGAGTTGCCCTCGATAGGCCCGACTCCGTGGAATCGCTGATCCTGGGAAACACGTGGGCATGGCCACGCACCGACCCAGCAGTACAGCGGTTTTCGTCGGCTCTCGGTGAGGGACGGTCGGGCGAGTTTCTCGTCGATCGAGCCAATGTGTTCATCAACGTCTTCCTCCGGCGGGCAATGCGACGCAGGTCGGTGACCGGCCCCGAGATGGAGATGTGGCGCGGCCCCTTCCTCGAGAAGAAGACCCGGATCGCCGTGCGGGTCATGCCGCGAGAGCTCGTCGACTCGGCGGAATGGCTCGGCAAGATAGAGGAACGTATCGAGGAGTTGGCCGACAAGCCGTCGCTTCTCTTCTGGGCCGACCAGGACCCTGCGTTCAGGGGCGCCGAGAAGCGGAAGTGGGAAACCATCCTCACCAACCGCCGCACCCACATCCTTCGTCACGCAGGGCACTTTTGGCAGGACGACGCCGGTGCCGAGGCTGCGCTGATGCTCCGCTACTGGTGGGATACCTTTTCCTAGCCGGTTCTCCAGGGGCGAGATCAAGCCCGCGAAAAGTGATCACCAGCCGAGCTGGCTGAACAATGAGAGCACCGATAGGGTGCCCATCACTTCCCCTGAACGTCCGAACCGGCGTTCACTTCCCCGTCGGAATCGGCGTTTCGCGCCGTCCGAAAACGTCGTCGGGCTTGTAGAAAATTTAGTTCTTGACCAATTGCACGCGTGTAATTACATTGTTGGAGTCCATACCAGATGTAGTGGACACTTCCCCGCACACCACAACATCTAGTGGTGGGAGCATGTAAATGGACATGTTCTGGCAGTTTCTGTCAGAACCAGGTTGTGCGGAGGAGGCACATAGATGAGCGAAGGCCTGCGGATTACCCGTCGCTTCACCGAAGCAGGCAAGAATCCCTACGACCAGTTCGAGTGGTCGCACAGGGACTCCAAGATCACCAACCCCGACGGCTCGGTCGTGTTCGAAATGAACAACGCCGAGATCCCCGCCCAATGGAGCCAGGTCGCCTCGGACATCATGGTCTCCAAGTACTTCCGCAAGGCGGGAGTCCCCCAATTCGACGAGAACGGCGATCCCACCCTCGACGCCGAGGGCAACCCGGTCACCGGTCCGGAGCGCTCGTCAAAGCAAGTCTTTGACCGACTCGCCGGCACCTGGCGACACTGGGGCGAGAAGGAGGGCTACTTCGCCTCCAGCGATGATGCCGAGGCATTCGAAGATGAGCTTCGCTACATGCTCGCCAATCAGATGGCTGCTCCCAACTCGCCGCAGTGGTTCAACACCGGGCTCAATTGGGCATATGGATTGACGGGTCCGGCCCAGGGCTTCTGGTACGTCGACGGAACAACCGACGAACTGACCGAGTCCCCCGACTCGTACTCCCGCCCCGCCCCCCATGCTTGTTTCATACTCGGCATCAAGGACGACCTCGTGAACCCTGGCGGGATCATGGACCTTTGGGTTCGGGAGGCCAGGATCTTCAAGTTCGGTTCCGGAGCCGGATCCAACTTCTCCTCGATCCGAGGCGAGAACGAGCAGCTTTCCGGTGGCGGTAAGTCATCTGGAGTCATGTCGTTCCTCAAGATCGGCGACCGGGCCGCCGGCGCGATCAAATCGGGAGGCACAACCAGGAGAGC
>JAYEGJ010000063.1:0-2324 GCA_034658975.1 Actinomycetota bacterium | reverse complement strand
CCGTTGGTGTTGCCGGCTGGTCGTTCGGGGCCATCACCTCGCTTCGTTGGCTGCCGGCAACACCAACGGGAAGTCCGAATTCCTCGGCGTGAAGGACGGCGGCGGCGACATCTTTCTGCTCGGCCTCGCCGTAGTCGTGTTCGCCGGTGCTGGCGCCGGTGCCGCGGAAGTTGAATCGGAGGACCTTGTGGCCACGCTCCACCAACCGTCGGGTTACGGCGATCATCAGTGGTGCCATCATCGAGCCACCGTGGAGCGGGTGCGGGTGGCAGAACACCGTGACCCGGGTCGGTTCTTCGGGGGAATCGATCCGGCATTCCAGCGTTATGCCGTCTGTGGTGGTGATCGTGAAGCGATCGGTCATGTCAGGACGCGAAGAAGCCAGAGACCGGCGGCCAGCAGGATAACGATTGCCAGGGCTGCCGATGCGATGAGAAGCCAGCGGGTCTGCATGGGCCTGGGAGGGTAACGGCAGGCCTCACTAGGCTCAGCCGCTCAGAAACTGAAAGGTCAGAATTGCACGACATCGTGATCGTCGGCGGCGGACCCGGCGGATACGCGGCGGCGCTCTATGCCCACAACTTCGGGCTCTCCGTTGCGCTTGTCGATAAGGAACGTCCGGGTGGCACCTGCCTGATCAGGGGATGCATCCCGGCCAAGCAGTGGCTCCACATTGCCGAGGTGTACACCACGGTCAGCCACGCCGCGGAGTTCGGTGTCATCGCATCGCAGCCCAGCATCGACTGGGACGCCGCTCTGGCCCGCAAGAACCAGACGGTCGAGGGACTGGTTCGGGGGCTCGGCGGGCTTCTCAAGAAGCGTGGAGTCGAAGTGATTTCCGGTTTCGGCAAGTTGGCCGGCCCGGGCAAGGTCGAAGTCACCTCCGACGACGGCTCGATGACCATCGAAGGCAAGAGCGTCATCCTCGCCACCGGTTCCTACCCCCAGACGATTCCCGGATATGAGATCGACGGTACCCGAATCGTCACCTCGGATCATGCCCTCGATTGGCCGGCCCAGCCGAAGAGAGTCGGCATCGTGGGAGGCGGGGTCATCGGATGCGAGTTCGCTTCCTTCCTCACCGATGTGGGTAGCGAGGTTCACGTCTTCGAGATGCTCGATCAGATCATTCCCGGCTCGGACAAGGAGACCGCCAAGGTCCTTCAGCGGCAGATCCAGCGGCGTGGCGCCAAGTTCCACATCGGCGTCGGAGTGGGCTCGGCCGAGGTGGGCACCGGGGGTGTGACCATCCCGGTGGGAGACGAGCGAATCGAGGTCGACGTCGTCCTCGTGGCGGTTGGTCGCGGACCGAACACCGAAGGCGTGGGTCTGGAGACGACTCAGGCCGAGTTGGACGGTGGTTTTGTGGTCGTCGATGCCGACACCATGCAAACGGCACAGCCCGGCCTCTACGCTGTCGGTGACATCGTCGCCGGCACCGCCCAACTGGCTCATGTCGGATTTGCGGAAGGAATTGCGGCCGTCACTCACTTCGCCACGGGCGAGACCGCACCGGTGGACTACGACTCCATACCCCGGGTCACCTACACCCACCCCGAGGTTGCCGAGGTAGGGATCACCGAAGCCCAGGCGGCCGAACGCGGGATCGAGGTCGAAACGACGAAGCATGCCTTCAACGGCATCGGCCGGGCGATCATCCAGGGCCAGAACCAGGGACATGTGAAGGTCATCACCGCCAAGGACGGTCCGATCGTCGGTGCCAGTGTGATCGGTCCTCACGCGGGCGAACTGATTCACGAGCTCATGTATTCGGTTGGCTGGGAAGCGCTGCCTTCGGAGGCGGCGGCGTTCATTCATGCGCATCCCACGCTTTCCGAGGCGGTTGGTGAGACACTGATGGCAGCGGCAGGCCGAGGCCTGCACTGAGAGGAGAGACGTAACTTGGCCACGACGGTATCGATGCCCCAACTCGGGGAGACGGTCACTGAAGGAACGATCCTTCTGTGGTCGAAACAGGTCGGCGAAACCATCGCCGAAGACGAGGTGTTGCTCGAGATCTCGACAGACAAGGTCGACACGGAAGTCCCTTCGCCGGTGTCTGGAACGATTCTCGAGATCCTGGTCCAGGAGGGCGACACCGTCGAGGTAGGAGTCGACCTCGTCATCATCGGCGAGGCGGGCGAGCAACCGGCGGCAGCGGCTCCGGCAGCACCAGAGCGCGTTGCGGAACCGACTCCGGAGCCCGAGCCGGAACCCGAACCCGCTCCCGTTGTCGTGCCTGCCGATGTCCATCCCGCATCGGAGACACCTGCCGGCCCCGACACCGGATTCGAGGCGGGTCTCTCCCCCCAGGAGCGAAGCGA
>JAYEGJ010000062.1:0-11691 GCA_034658975.1 Actinomycetota bacterium | reverse complement strand
ACGCCTGCGTGATCATCGACACCAACAGACAACCGCGCGGAACCCGCATCTTCGGGCCCGTGGCGCGGGAGCTTCGAGACCATCGCTTTATGCGCATCGTCTCACTGGCTCCGGAGGTCCTCTGATGAAACTGAGGACGGGTGACACGGTGATGGTCATCAGCGGCAAGGACGCCGGTAAGGAGTCGAAGATCAGCAGGGTCTATCGCTCCAAAGGGAAGATCCAGGTCGAGGGTGTCAACACCGTCAAGCGTCACACCAAGCCAACGGGTGCGACGATGCAGGGTGGAATCATCGATAAGGACATGCCGATCGACGTTTCCAACGTGATGATCGTCTGTGATGACTGCGGCCCGACCCGCATCGGGCATCGTCTCGATGACGACGGGTCGAAGCACCGCACCTGCGTGAAGTGTGGAGGTGACCTATGAGCGACTCACCACGTCTCAAGGTGAAGTACGACGACGAGATCGCCGCCAAGCTCAAGGAAGAGCTTGGCCTCGACAACGTCATGCAAGTGCCGACGTTCGAGAAGATCGTCGTCAACATGGGCCTCGGTGAGGCCGTCAGCGACAAGAAGGCGGTCGACGAGGCTCTTGACGAGATGAGTCTGATCACCGGCCAGAAGCCGCGTATCAACCGGGCCCGCAAGTCCATCGCCAACTTCAAGCTGCGTGAGGGCATGCCGATCGGCGTCTCGGTGACAATGCGCGGCCCCCGCATGTGGGAGTTTTTCGACCGGCTGGTGTCGGTCGCCATCCCGAGAGTCCGAGACTTCCGAGGGCTCAACCCGAAGGCATTCGACGGGCATGGCAACTACAGCGTCGGAGCGTCAGAACAGTTGATCTTCCCCGAGATCGACTTCGACCAGGTGACCACAACCCGTGGTCTCAATATCACGATCGTCACTACTGCGGACAGCGACGAGCAGGGCAAGGCCCTGCTCGATGCCTTCGGATTCCCGTTCCGCAAAGTCGAAGCACAGGTTTGAGGAGGATTTAATGGCTAGAAAATCATTGGTAGTAAAGGCCAACAGAGAACCGAAATTCAAGGTGCGGGGATACAACCGCTGCAAGCGTTGTGGTCGATCCCGTGCCTATATGCGTGACTTCGGCATGTGCCGAATCTGCATGCGCGAGTTGGCCTCGAAGGGGGAGCTCCCCGGTGTCAGAAAGGCGTCCTGGTGACAGTTACCACTGATCCCGTCGCGGACATGCTGACCCGTATTCGCAATGCGAATGCCGTTGGTCACGAGCGCGTCGCCATGCCGACCTCGAAGATGAAGGTCGGTATTGCCCAGATCCTCGTCGATGAGGGATTCATCGACCGCTATCAGGTGAGTGACGAAGGTCACCGGTCTCAGCTCGAGTTGGTTCTGCGCTACGGCGAGCGTCGTAGTCCCGTAATCGAAGGTATCAAGAGGATCTCGCGTCCGGGTCACCGCGTTTACCGCGGGTCCCGTGAGATTCCCCGTGTCCAGGGTGGACTTGGCGTTGCCGTCGTTTCGACGAGCCAGGGCCTGATGCCCGACCGTGAAGCCCGCAAGCGTCGTCTCGGCGGCGAGATCGTCTGTGAGGTCTGGTGACATGAGTCGTGTAGGAAAGATGCCTGTCGCCGTGCCTTCTGGCGTCGATATCGAGATCGACGGCAGCAACGTGACGGTCAAAGGCTCCAAAGGCGAGCTGAGCCGTTCGTTCAACGAGCGGATAAGCTTCGAGATGGAGGACGGTCAGCTCACCGTTACCCGTCCCGACGACGCCCGCGAGTCCAAGGCTCTTCACGGTCTGAGCCGGTCGCTCCTCAACAACATGGTTGTGGGGGTGTCGGAGGGCTACAGCAAGGATCTGGAGATCCAGGGTGTCGGCTATCGCGCTGCGCTCAAAGGGAAGGACATCGAACTTCAGGTTGGTTACAGCCACTCTGTGTTCGTCGAGGCTCCCGAGGGGATCACATTCGAGGTTCCCGAGCCCACAAAGATCAGCGTGTCCGGCATCGACAAGGAGAAGGTGGGCCAGGTGGCCGCCAACATTCGCAAGGTTCGTCCGCCCGAGCCCTACAAGGGCAAGGGCATTCGGTACGTCGGTGAATACGTTCGCCGTAAGGCCGGAAAGGCAGGTAAGTAATGAAGGGTTCCCGCAAGGATGCCCGGGCTCGCCGCCATTCCAGGGTGCGAAAACGTGTGCGGGGCACGTCGCAGCGTCCCCGTTTGGCCGTGTTCCGGAGCAATCGTTACATCTACGCCCAGGTAATCGACGACATCGAGGGCCGGACTTTGGCCGCCGCCTCCTCACAGGAGTCGGACCTCCGTTCGGACAACCTCAACATCGACACTGCGACCAAGGTCGGTACGCTTCTGGCGAGCCGTGCCAAGGACGCCGGTGTCTCGTCCGTTGTCTTCGACCGGGGCGGGTTCAAGTTCCACGGAAAAATCAAAGCCCTCGCCGACGCAGCTCGCGAGGAAGGACTGGAGTTTTAATGACACGTCAAGAAGGACTGGAGCTCTGATGGCACGTCAACAGCGCCACGGGCGTCCCGGCTCTGAGCAGAGCCAGTACGACGAGCGCGTCATCCAGATCAACCGAGTTGCAAAGGTCGTCAAGGGTGGCCGCCGCTTCAGCTTCACGGCCCTCGTTGTGGTTGGTGACGGCAAAGGCAAGGTCGGTGTGGGGTATGGCAAGGCCAAGGAAGTTCCCGCCGCCATCCAGAAGGGAATCGAGCAGGGCCGTCGCGGCATGGTGCTGATCCCGATGGCAGGGCAGACGATCGTCCACGAAGTGGTCGGAGTCCACGGAGCCTCCAGGGTCATGATCAAGCCGGCCGCTCCCGGTACCGGTGTCATCGCCGGTGGAGCCACCCGCCAGATTCTCGAGGCAGCCGGCATCAAGGATGCTCTGGCCAAGTCTCTCGGGTCGCCAACCCACCTCAATGTCGCCCGTGCAGCCATGGACGGACTGCTTCAGCAGCGCCGTCCCGACGAGGTGGCCAGGCGCCGCGGCAAGAAGCCGGAAGACATCGTTCCTCCGGGTCTCCTCGCCGCTTACAACTCGACTGAGAACATGCGGGCTCAGAACGGGGGGTCGAACTGAGATGGCAAAGGCAAAAACAAAGACAGTGAAGGTCACCCTCAAGAGGTCGGTTATTGGCGAGAAGCCGAAGACACGCGCCACCGTTGAGGGGCTCGGCCTTCGCAAGATCAACCAGACGGTTTCCCAGGTTGACTCCCCCAGCCTGCGAGGAATGCTGGCCAGGGTCCAGCACCTCGTTGAGGTCGAGGAGAACTAATGAGTGACAAAAAAGAACAGCTGAAACTGCATCACCTGTCACCCGCCCCCGGATCGAAGAAGAAGAAGATCAGGGTGGGTCGCGGTGAAGGTGGACGACGTGGCAAGACCGCTGGTCGCGGCACCAAAGGTCTCAAGGCACGCAACACATTGCGTCCCGGCTTCGAGGGCGGTCAGACACCATTGGCGATGCGTCTCCCCAAGCTTCGGGGCTTCAACAACCCCAACAAGGAAGAGTTCGCCATCGTGAACCTCTCCTCGTTGGAGGCTTTCGCCGCCGGCAGCGAAGTGAGCCCTGAGTCTCTTCGTGAGGCGGGCCTCATTCGGCACAAGGGTCGTGTGAAGGTTCTCGCCGAGGGAGATCTCGACAGGGCCCTCACCGTCAAGGCTCATGCGTTCAGCGCATCGGCCAAAGAGAAGATCGAAGCGGCAGGGGGCTCGGTCGAAGTCCTTTGACTTCTACCGAGTGCCCCAAACCGCGTAACTAGTGCCCAGCACCTGATATCAAGTACCAAACATGCTTTCCATATACCGCAACATGTTCAAGATCCCGGACCTCCGGGCGAAGATCATCTTCACGCTCGCGATGTTCGGCGTTTATCGCCTCGGCGCGACGATTCCGGTGCCCGGGATCGACCTCGATGCCGTCCAGTTGTTCCAGACCCAGCAGCAGGCGGGAGGCATCTACGGTCTCCTCAACCTCTTCTCAGGTGGTGCACTCGAGCAATTCTCGGTGTTCGCACTCGGCATCATTCCCTACATCACCGCGTCGATCATCATGCAATTGCTGACCGTGGTGATCCCCCGTCTTCAGGCTCTCCAGGAGGAAGGTGAATCGGGCCGAAAGGTGATCACCCAGTGGACTCGTTACATGACGGTCATCCTGGCACTGATCCAGTCGACCGGCTTCACGTTCCTCTTCCACTCGGGACGGTTCACCAACGGGATCGACCTGATCCCCAACTACACCCCCGGTCGGGTGACCCTCATCGTGCTCACGATGACGGCCGGCACGGCGATGGTCATGTGGCTCGGCGAGCTCATCACACAGCGCGGGGTCGGCAACGGAATGTCGCTGATCATCTTCGTCTCGATCTTGAGCCAGTTCCCGTTCATCTTCGGACAGATCTGGAGCCAGACCGGATTCGCAGGCCTCTACGGGCGCTTCGTCGTGATCGTTGGAGTGTTCGTGTTCATGATCGTGGCGATCATCTACGTCGACCAGGGCCAGCGACGGATCCCGATCCAGTTCGCCAAGCGTGTTCGCGGGCGCCGGGTTCTCGGCGGCCAGTCCACCTACATCCCATTGAAGGTGAACACTGCCGGTGTGATCCCGGTGATCTTCGCCACCTCTGTGCTCCTGATCCCGACTCTGATCATCACTGCCATCCCGTCGGATGCGGCTTGGCTCCAGTCCATCTTCCGTTTTGTCGACGAGAACCTCGGCGCCGGCGCTCACGGCGTCAGCTGGTGGTATGTGGCGATTCTCTTCGGGTTGATCGTGTTCTTCACCTACTTCTACACGGCGATTCAGTTCGATCCCGAACAGCAGGCCGAGATGATTCAGCGCCAGGGCGGCTTCATCCCCGGTGTGCGTCCGGGACGTCAAACCGCCAAGCACCTTTCGTTCATCCTCAACAGGATCACGCTTCCCGGATCGATGTTCCTGGCAACCATTGCGGTTCTGCCCGCCATTGCCGGAGCTGTCTGGAACATCCAGATCGCCTTCTCCGGTGTGTCAATCCTGATCGTGGTCGGCGTCGCGCTGGAGACGATGAAGCAGATCGAGTCCCAGCTCACGATGAGGAATTACGAAGGCATCCTGACTTGAGCGTGGCTACTAGCTCACAGCGAGGCGGAAGCATCGGCCGACCGGCGTCTGTTTGCTCGGCAAAGGGCGCGGCGAGGTTTGGTCAGATTGCGGTCATCCCCTGTCCCTCGAACCGAGTTGTTTCGTCGGAGACTCCGAGCAAAGTCGGCCGACAAACATGAAGCTGCTCTTCATCGGCCCACCCGGCGCCGGCAAGGGGACCCAGGCAGCCCGTGTTGCCGAACGACTTGGTATCCCTCACATCTCGACCGGTGAGATGTTCCGCGACAACGTCACCAAAGGAACGGAGTTGGGTAGGAAGGTCGAAGTCATTATGGCTGTCGGCGATTACGTTCCCGATGAGATCACTGTTGCCATGCTCGCCAATCGGCTGGCCGAGGCCGATGCTGCTGACGGATATATTCTCGACGGCTTTCCACGGACCGATGCTCAGGTGGAGTCGCTCGACAGCCTCATCGGTCCCGATGGTCTCGATCAGGTCGTCGTCTTCGAGGTCGATGAGGGTGAGTTGATAGACCGCATGCTCTCGAGGGGGCGGGCAGACGACACTGCCGAGACCATCCGCAATCGCTTCAAGGTGTATCTCGAGCAGACCCAGCCGCTCCTGGACATCTACAACGAGCGGGAGTTGACCGTTTCGGTGGACGGCTTGGGCGAGATCGACGAGGTCACCGACCGGGTCTTGGCCGTTCTGGGCCAATGATCAGTATCAAAAGTCGTCGCGAGTTCGCCAAGATGGCGAAGGCGGGAGCGGCCGTCGCCGCGGTGCACCGGGCAGTTAGTGAAGCTGCGACTCCCGGCACAACTCTTCTCAGACTCGAGGAAATCGGCGCGGCGGTACTTGCGGACCACGGCTGCACTTCGTCTTTCCTCAACTATCTGGGCACCTATCCCGCAACTCTTTGCCTGTCGCCCAACGATGTGATCGTCCACGGGATCCCCAGCTCTTATCAGCTGAGAGAGGGGGACATCCTCTCGGTGGATGCCGGGGCCATCTACGAGGGTTTCCACGGCGACGCCGCATTCACGATGGGAATCGGCAACATCAGTCCCGAAGCCCGGCATCTGATCGATACCACCGAGGAGGCACTGTGGGCCGGGATTCATCAGGTCCGCAAGGGCAGTCGTCTTGGTGACATCGGCGCGGCGGTTGCTGCCGTGGGCGAGGCCCACGGTTACGGGGTCGTCGAGGAGTATGTGGGTCATGGCATCGGCCGCGAGATGCACGAGGAGCCGCAGGTCCCCAACTACGGGACGCCGGGCAAGGGCTTGAAGCTGAAGACCGGAATGGCGGTGTGCATCGAGCCGATGTTCAACATCGGTCGCCGTCACACCAAGGTCGACGCCGATGGATGGACCGTCCGCACCGACGACGGCAGCCTTTCTGCCCACTGGGAGCACACAGTGGCCATCACTCCGGATGGCCCGCAGGTCTTCACCGCAGGTGATGAGCCGGTGGCGGTCGAGACCGAAGAGGCCTCGGTAAGCGGCTAGACGCACCGGAGTGCAATCCGTCGGTCTGAGCCCGACGCATTGCACGCGAGACGACAAGAGGGTGGCCACTCCTAGACGATCTCGGTCAGCCAGCCGTAGGGATCCGGGGCCTCCGCTGTCTGCAGGTCGGTGAGAGCCGTTCGCAGGCGAAGTGTGTTGGGGCCGGGTTGACCTGATCCGACGGGCAGGTCTTCGCCCTTGTGTACCAGAGTTCCAACGGGCGCCAGCACCGCCGCTGTTCCCGATAGGGCACACTCTGCGTCCGGTCGGCTCGCCCAATCGAGGATCTCATCGAGAGTCAACTCCCGCTCCTCGATCTCGTATCCGAGATCCATCCCGATCCTGAGCAACGAGTCACGGGTCACACCGTGGAGAAAAGACTCTGTCAGCGCCGGCGTGATGATCCGATGAGAGTCGATGAGAAGGAAATTGGTGGCACCCGTTTCTTGCACGACCCCTCCCGGGACGAAGAGGACCTGATCGACTCCGAGTTCTTCCCTCGCTCCCATGATGACGCCGAGGGCCATGGCGTAGTTGGCGCCCGATTTGACCATTCCGAACTGCGGTGTGGTGCGAGGCTGGTCGACTTCGACCGCGATTCGCAGCGGCCGGACGCCCCCGGCGAAGTAGCCCCCGACGGGACAGCAGATGACGTAGAGCAGGGCCGACTGGGTCGGTGCGGCTGCGGCCCCGATGTTCACCTCGGTTCCGATCAGCGTCGGACGGATGTAGAGAGAGCCCGGGGCCTTCGGCACCTCTTCGAGATTGGCGGCGACCACTCCGCGGATCATTCCTGTCAGCAGCCCGGATTCGGGCACGGGGAGATGCAGCACCTGGGCTGATCTTTGCATACGCTCGACGTTCCGGTCCATCCGAAACACGCGCACCTTGCCGTCGACGCCTTGGTGGGCCTTGAGCCCCTCGAAACATGCCGAGCCATAGTGGAGCGCATGGCTACCCGGGTGAAGCGAGAGCGACTCGACAGGCGTGAGATCGGGGGTGCCCCACTGACCGTTCTCGAAGTCGACGGACACCATCGTGTTGGCGAAGGCAGTTCCGAAGGCTGCTGGTGGCTCAGGACCGGTGCTCATACATCTCCTTGTGGGACCCACGCGGTCCCATCCAGGTGCTGGTCGGAGCAGGGTATCGGTCATTCTCGGTCGACGCGGAAAGCCGCCCGCGAAATCTCAAAGGGGCCTTTTCCTCTACCGCCCTCTGGATGGAACGGGCGAATATGGGCCTGGACCCCGAATGTGGAGGGAACGCCATGCGCACTCTGCGGACGCTTGGATACGGTTTTCTTGGGATGCTCCCCGGCGTTGTGGTGATGTTGATTCCGATGGGTCTTTATGAACTCGGGTGGATCTCGTCGGATGCTTCCCAGATCGGTTTCGTTGGCATGCCTATCGCTTTCATCGGGCTGCTGGTGGGCATGGCCATGGGTTACGGAGATCATCAAGGTCCCAGCACGTTGATTCGCCACTAAAACTCTGGCCGCCAACCCCCTTGAATCCGGCCGTCTGAACCGGTTCGACCGGGAATTTGAGCAATCCCCAACCCGTAGTTAGTATTCATGGGTCTTTGCCGCCTTTCATTGGCCGAACGGCGGTTCGTCCAGGGCATCGTCGCCCGCAATCACCGACACGCTCCGATTGCCAATGGCGATGGCCTGGCAATGCTCGCGTCCATGGATGTGAGCCGGAACATGGAGTTTTGTAATGAAAGTAAGACCTTCCACAAAGAAAATGTGTGAGAAGTGTCGGATTATCCGGCGCCGTGGCCGCGTCTGGGTGATCTGTAGCAATCCCCGTCACAAGCAACGACAAGGGTGAATTAATTGGCACGTATTGCAGGTGTTGACATTCCGCGCGACAAGCGGATCGAAATCTCCCTGACCTATATCTACGGCATCGGGCTCGTTCGCTCGCAGCTGATCTGCGCCGAGACCGGCGTCGATCCGGATACAAGAGTCAGGTCAATGACCGACGATGAGGTCTCCAAGGTTCGGCGTTTCATCGAGGCGAATTTCCAGGTCGAGGGTGATCTTCGTCGCGAGGTTCAGCAGAACATCAAGCGAAAGATCGAAATCGGCAGCTACCAGGGCATCCGCCATCGTCGCGGCCTGCCGGTGCGCGGCCAGCGCACACACACCAACGCCCGTGGCCGTAAGGGCCGCCGCGTTGCCATCGCAGGCAAGAAGAAGGTGACGAAGTAAATATGGCTCAGCAAGGTGCCAAGAGGGTCCGTCGTCGCGAGCGCAAGAACATCGCTCACGGCCAGGCCCACATCAAGGCCAGCTTCAACAACACGATCATCAACATCACCGACCAGAACGGTGCCACGGTTGCGTGGACATCGGGTGGTTCGGTTGGTTTCAAGGGATCACGAAAGTCGACGCCATACGCCGCTCAGGTTGCAGCCGAGGAAGCCGCCCGTCGCGCAGGCGAGCACGGCATCCGCAAGCTGGATGTGATCGTCGCGGGTACCGGCTCCGGCCGTGATACCGCCGTGAGAACCCTTCAGAACATGGGCATGGAGATCACTTGGGTCAAGGACGTGACCCCGATCCCACACAACGGCTGCCGCCCCAAGAAGAGGAGGCGCGGCTGATGGCTCGTTACACAGGACCCCGTCACAAGGCGTGCCGTCGTGCACGCACCCCGCTCTGCCAGTCGAAGCGTTGCCCCGTCGAGCGTCGTCCTTACCCACCGGGTGAGCACGGCCGAGGTCGCATTCGTGAGAGCGACTACCTGATCCAGCTTCGTGAGAAGCAGAAGCTCCGCACGATGTATGGCGTGCTGGAGAAGCAATTCCGTCGTTACTACGCCGAAAGCGACCGTCGTCAGGGAATCACCGGCGACAACCTTCTCCTGTTGCTCGAGCAGCGCCTCGACAACGTCGTCTGGCGTTCAGGTTTGGCGGCTACTCGCCCCCAGGCTCGTCAGCTCGTCAACCACGGCCATTTTCAAGTCAATGGCAAGAAGGTGGACATCCCTTCCTATCAGGTGAAGGTCGGTGACGCCATCACTATCAAGGAGCGCAGCACAGACCTGATCGTCATCCAGCATTCCGTAGACACCCAGGATCGTTTGGTTCCTGAGTGGCTCGAAGTGAATCCCGACGAGCGCAAGATCGTCGTTTTGTCCCAGCCCCGTCGTGACCAGATAGACACCGACATCAACGAACAGTTGATCGTCGAGCTCTACTCGAAGTGAGGTATCCGAGTTGTTGATTGTTCAGCGCCCACAAATCGAAGAGGAAGTCCTTGGAGACAACCGTTCCCGCATCGTCGTGGAACCGTTGGAGCCGGGATTCGGCTACACGCTTGGTAACACTCTTCGTCGTACGCTCCTGTCCCGTATCCCTGGAGCCGCCATCACCTCGATCCAGATCGAAGGTGTTGAGCATGAGTTCTCCACCATCAGCGGTGTCGTGGAGGATGTCGTCGACATCATTCTCAACATCAAGCGGATCGTCATCCGCATGGACGGCATCGACGAGCAGACTCTCTACCTGTCGGCCAAGGGTGTCGGCAACGTGACGGCTGCAGACCTCAAGCTTCCCGCCGGTGTCGAGGTCGTCAACCCCAAAGCCCCCATCGCCACTCTGAGCGCTTCAGGGCGGCTCGAGATGGAGTTGACTGTGGCTCCCGGTGTTGGCTACCGAACCGCGGATGGCAACAAGGGCGGAAGCTCGGTCATCGGGGTCATTCCCGTCGATTCGATCTTCTCCCCGGTGCGCAAGGTTGCCTACCGCGTCGAGAGCACTCAGGTCGGTCAGATGACCAACTTCGATCGTCTGGTGCTCGATATCGAGACCAATGGTGCGATTGACCCGACCGAGGCAGTGTCTTCGGCCGGTAAGACTCTCGGTGAGCTCATGGGACTTTTCGCCGACATCGGCGAGGGTCAAGGACTCGAGCTCGGCGACGTCGAGCCCGAAGTGTCGAGTTCTCCGGATCTCGACCTTCCGATCGAAGCCCTCGACCTTTCCGAGCGTCCCCGCAACTGCCTGCGTCGTGCTCAGGTGAAGACGGTCGGCGAGTTGGTGGAGCGGACATCCGATGACCTGCTCAACATCACCAACTTCGGCCAGAAGAGCCTCGACGAGGTGATTGCCAAGCTCGACGAGCTCGGCCTCAGCCTCGCCGACTCACCCAGCGGAGGCGGCATCTAATGCCACGCCCCAGTAAGGGACCCCGTCTCGGCGGTTCGCCGTCGCATGAAAGGCTGATCCTGGCCAATCTGGCGTCCGATTTGTTCATGTACGAGAAGGTGGCGACCACTGTGGCCAAGGCCAAGGCAGTCCGCCCCTTCGCCGAGAAGATGATCACGAAGGCCCGCAGGGGCGATCTCCATGCTCGTCGGACGGTTCTGAAGAGGATCAACAACAAAGACGCCGTCCATCGGCTGTTTGAGGAGGTGGGTCCGCGTTACGCGGATCGCCCCGGTGGCTATACCCGAATCACCAAGCTCGGTCCCCGTCGTGGAGACGGTGCCGAAGAGGCGATCATCGAATTGGTGTGACCGTTTCCTAATGCTGTGGGTTCGGTATACCGACTCTACGCCGCGAAGAACGACAGAAACGCCCGCCTTTGGCGGGTGTTTCTAGTTGGCGATTATTCCGAGAAGGACTCCGAGCAACAGGATCGTGACTCCGAAGAGGAGCACGTGCATTGGCCCCATTCTTCCGGGAAGCCAGCGGGTACCAAGCATGGGATCGGTGTAGAGCACCGCTCCCAACATGACCATCAATAGTCCCGCCGCGAGAAGAAAGATCGATATCACACCGGGGAAGATCAGGGCCAGTATCAGGGCGACAAATACGACGCCGACCATGATCCTCGTGAATATCCACTGTGGGAGCAGGGCACCCCACTTCTTCTCAGCGGCTTCGAGACGTCCATCGATGGAGTCGACGAATCGGGCGGCAGCCGACTTGGAAGCCTCGCTCTCGGTGGCCTCTCTGACTTCCATCTGACTTCCGGCCGTGCGGGGCTCGGTTCTGGCGGATACGTCTGTCTCCCCGGGTTCGACACCCTTTCTTCGCGATGTCTTCTCCCGCTTCTGTCGAGGGGCCTTTTCCG
>JAYEGJ010000061.1:0-11716 GCA_034658975.1 Actinomycetota bacterium | reverse complement strand
CCGCGCCCAAGTCGGACGGGGTCTCGGCGACGACTATCCCTGCTGCCTCCATCGCCTCGATCTTGGCCGCGGCTGTGCCTTTGCCTCCGGACACGATGGCCCCGGCATGTCCCATACGCTTGCCCGGAGGGGCGGTCGTTCCGGCAATAAAACCTGCCACTGGCTTGGTCATCTTGGATTTGATGAACCCGGCAGCCTCTTCTTCTGCCGTGCCACCGATCTCTCCGATCATGACGACGCCTTCGGTCTCGTCGTCGGCCTCGAACATGGCGAGGACATCGACGAAGTCTGTGCCGTTGACAGGATCACCGCCGATCCCCACGGCAGTGGTCTGGCCGAGTCCCAGCTGGGTGACCTGGTGGACGGCCTCGTAGGTGAGGGTTCCCGAGCGCGAGACCACTCCGATACGCCCGCGTTCGTGGATGTAGCCAGGCATGATCCCGATCTTGCATTCCCCAGGGGTGATGACGCCGGGGCAGTTCGGGCCAACCAGGCGGGTGCCCTTTCCTTCCATGTAGCGCTTGGCCTTGACCATGTCGGCGACAGGGATGCCTTCGGTGATGGCGACAACAAGGTCGAGCCCGGCGGCGGTGGATTCCATGATCGCGTCGGCGGCGAACGGAGGTGGCACGTAGACGACGGAGGCGTTTGCGCCGGTGGCTTCGACCGCTTGCTTCACGGTGGCGAACACCGGAATGTCAACCGAGTAGGTGTCGTCCCGGCCCTGAACTCCCGAGTGGTCGGTCTCGCCCTCGAAGGTGAATGTCGTGCCCGCCCGGGTCGGGTGCACGCCTGCCACCATCTGTGTCCCATAGGCAATGGCCTTGTCGGTGTGGAACTGGCCCGTTCTGCCCAGGCCTTGAACCAGAACCCTGGTGTCCATGTCGACGAGGATGCTCACTTGGTCAACTCCAGGATCTTCTCGGCACCGTCTCTAAGGCTGTCAGCGCTGACCACCTCGAGATCCGACTCGTCGATGATTTGCTTGCCTCTCTCCACGTTTGTTCCCTCGAGCCGCACCACCAGAGGAACCTCCAGACCCACCCGGTTGACCGCCTCAACAATGCCCTCGGCGATGATGTCGCAGAGCATGATGCCGCCGAAGATGTTGACGAATATGCCCTCGACGTTGGGATCCCTGGTGATGATCTGGAATGCGGTGGCCACCTGATCGGCTGTTGCGCCTCCACCGACATCCAAGAAATTGGCCGGCTCGCCACCCACATGCTTGATGGTGTCCATGGTTGCCATAGCGAGCCCGGCACCGTTCACCAGACAGCCGATGGTCCCGTCGAGCTTGATGTAGTTGAGCCCGGCGTTCTTGGCGGCGATCTCGGAAGCATCTTCCTCGGTCTCGTCGCGCATGTCGGCAATGTCGGGATGCCGGTAGAGGGCGTTGTCGTCGATGGCCATCTTCCCGTCCAGGGCGATCACCTCGCCGTCGGTGGTGACAACCAACGGGTTGATTTCGACCAGATCGGTGTCCCATTCCGCTGCGGCATCGGCAAGAGCCCGGACGAACTTGCCGAAGTTCTTGGCGGCGTCGCCTTCCAGTTGGAGACCTGTCGCCAGTTCATTGGCCTGGAACGGAGCGAGGCCGATGGCCGGATCGATCTCCGCCTTGAGGATCTTCTCCGGTGTCTCGGCGGCCACCGTTTCGATCTCCATGCCGCCTTCCGTGGAAGCCATGACGATGTTTCGTGACGAGGACCGGTCGAGGAGAACCGCCAGATAGAGCTCGCGGGCGATGTCGATCCCTTGCTCGACGTATAGCCGGTTGACGACCTTTCCTTCCTCGCCGGTCTGGATGGTGACGAGGGTCGATCCGAGCATTTTCTTGGACAACTCCCGAACAGCCTCTTCCGCCGCTCCGGGGCCACCGTCGATACCGGCCGTGATCACGTTGACACCCCTCGTTTCGGGGTGTTCCTTGAAGGTTCCCTTGCCCCGTCCTCCAGCATGGATCTGCGACTTCACGACGACGACCGGGTTGCCCGACTCCTCGATGAGGGGCCTGACGGCAGCGGCCGCCTCGTCGACGGAACCTGCCACGCGTCCCTTGGGCACAGGGATCCCCCGCGATGCCATGAGCTGCTTGGCCTGGTACTCGTGGATCTTCAATTGTTTCCTTTCCTCAAACCTTTGGCGGGACGTTCTCCGCCACCCAAGAGGTGATCTCATCGAGTGGGGCGCCCGGGGTGAATATGACGGCGATTCCGGATTCGAGGAGCCCCCGGATATCGGCTTCGGGGATCACACCTCCGCCAAACACGACAATGTCGGCCGAATCCCGCACCTCGAGTTCGGCGACGACCTGGGGGAAGAGGGTCCGGTGGGCACCCGAGAGGGAAGACAGTCCGATGGCGTCGACGTCTTCCTGGACGGCGATCTCGGCAATCTGAGCGGGTGTCTGATGAAGACCCGAGTAGATGACCTCATAACCAGCGTCGCGCAGTGCCCTGGCGATCACCTTGGCGCCACGATCGTGCCCGTCGAGCCCTGGTTTGGCAATGAGAATTCTTCGTGGCATTCCGGCGGGCAAGGGTAGTTGTTTATGTGATGTTGCGGCGAGGCGGAAGCCCCGACCGACCAGCGCCTGTTTGGCCCACACCCCAAGCTCCGCAACTAACGCCTCGATTTGATCCCCCACCCGGGACAAGTCCTTCCGTCCAGGAGGCAAGGGGCCAAAGTCGGTCGGTGTCGACAAGGTATGGCAATATGTATGGCGTGAAACGCACCACCATCTACCTCCCCGATGAGATGAAGGCCGCCATCGAGCACGAGGCGGCCAGGCGCGGCGTGACCGAGGCTGAGGTGATCCGGGGTGCGGTTCAAGCAGCCCTCGAGTCTCGACCGAAGCGGAGGATCCAGACACCGGCCATTCCGGAGGGAGTCGGTGAGGACCTTGCTGGACGCGTCGATGAACTCCTCGAAGGGCTGGGCGAAGACTCGATGGGTGGACATTGATCTGTGATACCGGCGGTCTCATCAGCGGTCTGATCGCCCATCAGCCTCACGAAGAAGACTCTTTGGCCGCGATCAATTCCGCAGACCAACTGATCGTGTCACCGCTCGTATTGTGCGAGCTCGACTACTTGGTCACCCAACGACACGGGGGCAAGGTGGCCGGTCGCGTCCTCGCTCGCCTCGCGGAGCCTGAATACGAGATCGCTACCTTCGAGTCGGGTGACCTGCTGACAGCACTCGACGTTATGGAGACCTACGCCGACATCAATATCGGCCTCACCGACGCCTCTCTCGTGGTACTCGCCAAGCGGTACAACACCAACGAGATCCTCACCCTCGACCAGCGTCATTTCCGGGCGATCCGCGGCCTCGACGGCCGACACTTCAAGCTCCTCCCCTTTGACATGGAGTAAAGCGCTCTGCCGAGAATGGCACACGTTCTCGACGCGGGTTCTACCCTTGCCCTCATGCCGAACTCCAATCTCCATGGCCTGCACCACGCTGGCGTCAGCGTGTGGTCCGACTCCATCTCCCGCTCGATGCTCGACACGGGCGAACTGACTCGCCGTATCGAGGAAGATGCGATCACTGGGGTCACCTCGAACCCGACCATCTTTGCCAGCGCCATCGTCGGCTCCGATGACTACACGCCCCAGCTTCAGGATCTCAAGTCGGCGGGATCCTCAACGGAGCAGATCGTCAAGAGTCTGATGGCAGATGACATCACCCGCGCCTGTGACGTACTTGCCGACGTTTACAAGTCGACGGACGGGCGCGACGGGTTCGTCTCGGTCGAGGTTTCCCCCACCCTGGCCTCGGATACCGACGCCACCGTCGCCGAGGCTCGAGATTGGGCCAAGCGGATAGACCGACCGAACCTCTTGATCAAGGTGCCGGCCACAGCCAAGGGAATCCCCGCAATCAGACGTCTGATCGGTGAAGGGATCTCGGTCAATGTCACACTCATCTTCTCGCTCGAGCGATATGCCGAAGTGATCGACGCCTACCTCGACGGCCTGGATCACTTTCATGAGATAGGAGGCGACATGTCGACGGTTGCCTCGGTCGCATCGTTCTTTGTATCACGGTTCGACACCGAGGTGGACAAGAGGCTCGAGCAGTTGGGCACCCCGGAGGCCGAGGCGCTCCAAGGAACGACCGCCGTTGCCAACGCTCGCGTCGCATATGGGGTCTTCACCAACGAGTTCGGATCGATTCGCTACGGGCTCCTCGCCGGCAAGGGAGCCCGTCCGCAGAAACCACTCTGGGCATCTACCTCAACCAAGAATCCGGCCTATGACGACCTTCTCTACGTAGACGGTCTCGTGGCCTCCAACACGATCAACACGATGCCCTTGGACACGATTGCGGCCTATCAGGATCACGGTCTCTCCAATCCCCGATCCTTCGATGCAATCGACGTCGCCCATGCTCGTACAACTCTGCACCACCTGGAACAGGCCGGCGTCGACTACGGAGACGTGACCAAGACCCTCGAGATGGAAGGCGTCTCCAAGTTCATCGCAAGCTGGAACGAGCTCCTGGCGGGAGTAGACAATGTCTGAAACGAACACGCCATCGACAGAAGCGGTCGGGCAAGACGAGAAGCTGATATTCGGCGCGTCGGATCGCGTCGAGTTGATCTCGACAATCGTGATGTCCTTGGCCGCAATCTTCACAGCATGGGCCGCTTTCCAAAGCGCCAAGTGGAGTGGTGAGCAGGCGACGAACTTCAGCAAGGCCGGGGCAACGCGCACCGAGTCCACCCGCTTCGATACGCGGGCAGGTCAGCTGACGGCGATCGACGTGAACGTGTTCACGGCGTTCGCCGACGCTGTCAACTCAGATGCTGGAGACGGTCTAATCGAGATCGGGCCAGGCACCCCCTTCGAGGTCGTCGAAGGGACATTGTCCGGCTTCTGGTATGAGAGAGTCAGAACCGAGTTTCGGCCGGCCTTCGAAGCCTGGGTAGACGCCTTCTTCGAGGATCGGGATAACGCCCCTCCATCCCCGTTCGCGATGGATGAATATGTGGTGGCCGACGCAATCGAAGCGGACCGTCTCCAAAATGTGGCAGACGACCTCGCCGCAGCCGCCGGACAGGCAAACCAGAACTCCGATGACTACGTCTTGACCGTTGTCGCATTCGCCTTGGTGCTGTTCTTCAGTGGCGTGAGTTCGAAGCTGGCGAGCAGGGGAAACCGCTATCTCAGCGTGGTTGTAGCCTTCGTGATATTCGTTGGCGCGACCTGGACGTTGTTCAGTCTGCCGAGGATATTGCCGTTCTAAGCGCGCTCCAGGGGAGCCCAAGCGAGAAGAAGGCGCTTCTTGCCCTGGGTGTCGAACATGACCTCGGCCTCGGCACGGTCGCCCTCACCCACGATCTCGCGCACGGTCCCCAACCCCCACTTCTGGTGTCGCACCCGGTCACCGGGGCCTATCTCGTCCGCTGACACGGTCGCCGCCGGTCCTGAGGCTGCGGCTCGGTCCACGGGACTTCTCCGCATTCGTTTCCCTGCCTTGGTCAATAGACCGTCGGGAATCTCCTTGAGAAATCGAGATGGTGGGTTGTAACTGGACCCGCCGAACAGCATCCGGCTCCACGCCGACGTCAGGTAGAGGCGATCCTGGGCTCTGGTGATCCCGACGTAGGCAAGACGACGCTCCTCCTCGAGCTCGGCCGGGTCGCCCAACGACCGCATGTGCGGGAAGACTCCGTCCTCCATGCCGGCGACGAAAACGGCCGGGAACTCGAGACCCTTGGCAGTGTGCAACGTCATCAGGGTGACCGCCCCGGCACCCTCATCCCACTCGTCGATGTCGGCGACGAGGGCCGTGGATTCGAGAAAGACCTCCAGGCGGCGGATGTTGTCCATGGCGTCGAAATCCTCATCACCGATGACGGCGCCCTCGTTGGAGCTCTCGAATTCACCGGCAACACCCACCAGTTCACGCAGGTTCTCGGCGCGGCCCATGGCTTCGATAGTCCGCTCCGATTCGTAGTTGGCCAGCATCCCGGTGTCGTCGAGGACTGCCTGGATCGCCGCCTCGACGCCGTCCGATTCGGCCTTCTCCCGAAGGCCTCCCATCAGCCCGACGAACTCGAGGACCGCCCTTTGGGCACGCGCATTGAGCTGCGGAATCTCCGAAACCCGCTCCAGCCCCTCGAAGTAGGAGACGCGATTGCCCTGAGAGAACCGGTCGACGTGGGCAACGGTCGTGTTGCCGATCCCTCTGCGTGGTTCGTTGATGATCCGCTTCACGGAAACCTCGTCGGCGGGGTTGACGATTGCCCTCAAGTAGGCAACGGCGTCCTTGATCTCCTTGCGGTCGTAGAACTTCACGGAGCCGACGACCGAGTACGGCATGCCACGACGGACAAACACGTCCTCGATCACCCTTGACATCGCGTTGGTCCGATAGAAGACAGCCATGTCGGAGAGATTGAAGCCCTCCTTCTGGAGACGTTCGATCTCGTCGACCACGAATCCGGCTTCGTCGTGCTCGTCCTCTGCCTCGTATCGGGTAATCGGAACACCGTCGCCTCGATCAGACCAGAGATTCTTGTGAGTTCTTTTGGTGTTGTTGGAGATGACCGAATTCGCTGCTTGGAGAATCGTCTCAGTCGACCGGTAGTTCTGGTCGAGGATGATCACTCGGGCATCCGGGTAGTCCTTCTCGAAGTCCCGGATGTTGCGAATGTCGGCACCACGGAATTTATAGATCGACTGGTCGGAGTCTCCGACGACACAGAGGTTTCGATGAGCGGCCGTGAGCTGTTTGACCAGCATGTATTGCGCCCTGTTGGTGTCCTGGTACTCGTCGACCAGCACATACCGGAAGCGCTGCTGATAGTGGGCGAGAACTTCGGGGAAGGCCGAGAAGAGCTCCACTGTGACCATGAGCAGGTCGTCGAAATCCATGGCCGAGGCCTCGACGAGCCGCTGCTGGTAGAGCCGGTATATGTCGGCGACCTGATCGTGAAAGAAACCCGAGTCCTGATCCTTGAAAGATTCGTAGTCGACCAGCTCGTTCTTGGCCTTGGAGATGACGCTCTTCATCGCCTTCTCGGGGAAGCGTTTGGTGTCGAGATCGAGATCCTTGATGACCATCCGAAGCAGACGAAGCGAGTCGGCATCGTCGTATATCGAAAAGCCCGAGCGGTAGCCGAGTCGTGTCGCCTCCCGACGCAGGATGCGGACGCATGCGGAGTGGAAAGTGCTGACCCACATGGAGCGGACCATTCCGCCAACCAGGGCGCCGACCCTTTCCTTCATCTCGTTGGCAGCCTTGTTGGTGAACGTGATGGCGAGGATGGCCTCAGGAGGCACCCGGTGGTCGGTGATGAGATGGGCGATCCGGTAGGTGAGCACACGCGTCTTACCCGAGCCGGCGCCGGCTACCACCAGCACCGGGCCCTCGGTAGCAGCCACGGCCTCTCGTTGCGTCGGGTTCAGATCGGCGAAGAGAGGCGACTCGGCCGGAACATCATCGGTAAACCACTCGGCCTGCATCGACGGCGATGGTACCGGCGGCCACCGACTGAATCACCCACCGCCAAGTCGGTGATGAGATTGTCGCCGAGTCAGGTGATGTCGATCGTCTCGGGAAGCTCTACGATGGCGAGGTTTTCGCTGTCCGGAGCATTGAGACGATCCCCGTCACCGAGCACGCTGCGCCGTCGCAGCGGCAGCGAGTAGCAGAAGCGCGCCCCGGTCGGGAAGCGACGCTCGTACCAGACATCGCCGCCCATGGCCCGGGCCAACCGGCGAGCGATCGGTAGTCCAAGCCCGATCCCCGAGGATTCCCGAGCGTCGCCCTTGGAGAGCTGCTCGAACTTCTCGAACACCTTCTGGGTCTCCTCGTCGGGGACACCAGGACCGTTGTCGGAGATGATCACCATGTATTGATCACCCATTACGAAACCCTCGATCATGATCTGATCGCCCCCATACTTCCGGGCATTCTCCATGAGGTTTCGAACGATTTGCTGCACGCGACGACGATCGGCGAAGACACGCACACCGTCGGGGAGCGAAACGAGCGAAGTCTTGCGCCCACCGTTCGGGAAGACCATCTCGGCAACGTCCTCGACCAGGTCTCCCAGGTCGAACAGCTCTTGGTCGAGTCGGAGCCGGTCGGCATCAAGACGCGGGATGACAAGCACATCTTCGACGAGATCCCCCAGGTAGATGGCCTGGCGATTGATGATGTTGAGGAACTCGTCGACTTCCTCGGGGGGCAGATCGGCCCATCCAGTCACGAGCGTGTCGCTGAATCCTGCAATCGAGGTGAGCGGCGTTCTCAACTCGTGGCTCACCATTGCGACGAAGTCGTTCTTGATGGTGTAAGCCTCTTCCGAGAGGCGCATGATCTCTCGTTCGCGCTGGCGGCCGTGCGCAGTTACTCGCCACGCGGCAATGAGAGCCGCCAGCCCTACGGCTGGAAGCAGGTAGAAGACGAACTCGGGAACCTGCGAAATGTCCGGCATTCACACGTGTTATCGGCCGCGACGGGCGGTGCCTGAAACGCTTCCGATCAGGCGCTATCGGCCTCTTCGATGCCGATCAATTGACGAAGGGTCTTGGTCAGGACCCCCTGACGCAGATCGAACTTGTCGAGATAGGCATCGACACCAACCTCCCAGGCGGCAGTCTTCTCCTCCGGCGTGGCAACGCCGGAAACCATGACAATCGGGATGGTCACCTCGGAGGCCCGCATGGCACGAACGAGCTCGACTCCGTTGGACCGGGGCATCGAGTAGTCCACGACCATGGCGGAGAAACCGTTGTTGGCCATTGCGAGAATCGCCTCACGCGCCCCACTGGCCACCTCGACTTCGAATCCGGCGCCAGTGAGCGTCGCCGAGAGAAGCTGGCGCACCCCTGCGGAGTCGTCCACCACCAGGACCCGGGGCTTGTCGCCAACGAGATGCGGACGTTGCCGGGCGAGGACTCCGAGGAAGTTGGGATCGAGAACCACGAGAACCTGGCCTCCACCGAGCAGGGCGGCTCCGGTGATGTGGCCCGCGCCTTCGAGGATAGGCCCGAGGTTCTTGACCGCCACCCGGCGACGGTCGACCAATTCGCTGACCGTGACGGCGACGAGGCCCGACCGAGTGTTCACGATGAGAAGCTCGGACTCGTCTTCCGGCTCGGGAGACCCGACTGCCAGCGACAGAGAAACGCAAGGAATGGCCGCAGACTTGAAACGGACCTCGCGGCCGCTCGCGGTGGTCGTCATCTCCGCGGTCGAGATGGGCATCGCAGCCTCGACCACAGCCTCCGGCAAGCCCCAGAAACGGTCTCCGACCGCCACCACTACGACGTTCTGGAGCACCATGGACAACGGCAGCGTAAGAGTCACCACCGTCCCCATGCCGGGAGTCGTCTCGATGTGAATCCCCCCGCTGACCGACTCCACTGCTTTAAGGGAAGAGGACAGCCCGTCGCCTGCTCCTGAGAAATCGCTCACGTCTTCGGCCGTCGAGAATCCCTCGTAAAAGAGAAGCGGCGTGAGGTCCGGCGGAATCATCGGCAACCCCCGTTCGTGACCCACCTCGGCCACCCGGTCCCAGTCGACACCGGCACCGTCGTCGGAGACATGGATCTCGACCCGACCGTCGACAACCGCAGCCCCAACCTCAATCATCCCGGTGGCGGCCTTGCCTGCGGCAACACGAACGTCCGGAAGCTCGATGCCGTGGTCGACGGCGTTGACGAGCAGCTGACGAATGGGCTCACGGATGAGGTCGAGAATCTGACGGTCTAGCTGAACATCGTCTCCGACCAATTCCAAGCGAATGTCTTTTCCCATGCGACGGGCCAGGTACCGGACGAACTGAGGGAAGGTCGCCGCAGTCTCGAAGAAGGATACGTTGGCGAGGGAGACGGCCTGATCCTGGATGTCCTGAACCGAACCGCTGAGTCGTTCGAGCTGCGTACGCCACGCTTTCCTGAACAGATTCTGGTCTGCTCCCTCGATGGTGACCAGGGAAAGGTCGGCAAGGGCGTCGGCATCGAGGGCAACTTCGACGATTCGGTTGATGAGGCGGTAGAGATCTCCGGTGTCGACACGGGTTGCATCTCCGAGCAGAGATTGTGAGACCGATGACAGGAGGCCACCGAGACTGGACGCATCGGGATGTCTGAGGGGCACCACCTCCGTGGATGATTCGGTGTGCTCGACTCCCGAGTCGAGTCTTTCGATGAGGGCGGCCAACTCGTGGTCGTCGGGGTCGTCGACTATCCCCACGAGCCGGCCGGCCGTCGCCTCCATTGCAACCATGACGTCCGGACCCGGCTGGAAGCCTTCGCCGATCATGCGCCACAGCGTTTCGAGGCGGATGCCGGCGTCGCGAATTGCCTCGTATCCCAGGAGTCCCGCCGATCCTTTGATGGTGTGCGCATCGCGGACCAGATCCGAAATGGCGTCGGCCGAGAGGTCTCGCTCCGAATAGTGGCGCGCAGCGTCAACCAGACGCCGCGAGCGCTCTTCGAGCTCTTCGCGGAATATACGCGTTAGTTCAGGCGTGTTCAGATCCAACTGGCGGTTTCCTGGCCGATGCACGTCCTATCGGCAACACAGCGAACGGTCTGAATGGACCGTCGCCCAAATAGCTACACACCACTAGTGACTCTCTGTCACTCCCATTCGATGGTCGCCGGGGGTTTTGATGAAATGTCATATGCGACACGGTTGATCCCCGGTACTTCGTTCATGATTCTGGATGAGATCCGCTCCAGGACTTCGTATGGAATTCTGGCCCAATCGGCGGTCATGGCGTCTTCCGACGTGACCGCTCGGATAATCACCGGATAGGCATAGGTACGGCCATCTCCCTGCACCCCAACCGTCTTGACAGCCGGTAGGACGGCAAAGGCCTGCCAGATCTCCCGGTACAACCCGGCGCGGCGGATCTCCTCGAGAAGGATGCGATCGGCGTCCCTCAGGATCTCGATTCGCTCCAAGGTCACCTCACCGATGATCCGCACCGCCAGACCCGGCCCCGGGAAGGGCTGACGCCAGACGATTTCCTCGGGAAGTCCGAGTTCCTCCCCGACGGCTCTGACCTCATCCTTGAACAAATCACGTAGAGGCTCGACAAGGCTGAGTGTCATGTCGTCGGGAAGACCGCCCACGTTGTGATGAGTTTTGATGGTCGCCGCAGTGCCTGATCCCGATTCGATCACGTCGGGATAAAGCGTTCCCTGGACGAGGAACTTTGCGTCGCCCACGGACTCGGCCGCCTCTTCGAAAACGCGAATGAAGGTTTCGCCGATGAGCTTTCGTTTCGTCTCGGGGTCGGTGACGCCTTTGAGAACCTCCAGGAATCGATCGGCAGCCTTGACATGGATCAGATCGACCTCGAAGTGGGCCCGGAAGGTCTCCTCGACCTGGGATGCCTCACCGGCCCGGAGCAGGCCATGGTCGACAAAAATGCAGGTGAGCTGGTCGCCGACGGCCTCATGAACGATTGCGGCGGCGACCGAAGAGTCAACGCCGCCCGACAGGCCACAGATGACGCGAGAGTCGCCGACCTGGCGACGAATGGTGTCGAGCTGGGTTTCGATGATCGAATGCGACGTCCAGGACGGGTTGGCGTCACACACCTCGTAGAGGAAGTGCTTGAGGATCTCGGAGCCCCGAGGCGTATGTGCCACCTCAGGATGGAACTGCACGCCGTACAGGCCACGCTCCCGGTTCTCCATCGCCGCAACCGATGCACCGTCGGTCGAGGCCACGCAGG
>JAYEGJ010000060.1:0-11896 GCA_034658975.1 Actinomycetota bacterium | reverse complement strand
CGTTGACCGAGGTGCCGATCGAATAGCCAAACAGCGGTTGCTGGGTGAGGAGCGGCGGCCGGTCCTCGATTCTGCTGATCTTCGAGACAAACCACGTCGCCCGATGCTTTAGCCTCCGCCGATGCTCCGACGGCCGCCACTCCTCTTCATCTTCGCCGTCACCCTCACCGGGATCCTCAACAACACCCTGATCTCTCCGGCGATACCCGACATTCTCGAAGACTTCGATATTGAAGCGAGCGGTGCCGGCATTCTCGTGGCCGCGGGATCAGTGGCCGGAATCGTGATGGCGCTCGTGGTTGGAGTCCTCGCCGACCGTTACGGCAGGAGAATCGTCCTCACCAGTTGCCTTGCTGTCTTCGGCGTCGCCGGAACCCTTGCAGCATTTGCTCCCTCGTTCGGATTCCTCATCGGCGCCCGATTCCTGATGGGCTTTGGCTCGGCGGGCCTTGTGAACCTCGCCGTCGTTCTCATCGGTGATAATTGGACAGGGGCAGAGCGAACAGAGATCGTCGGTCGCAACGCAGCAGTCCTCACCGCCGGCCTTGCTGTCTTCCCATTGATCTCAGGATCGGTCACCAAACTGGCTGGATGGCGTGTGACCCTCGGTCTCTACACGATCGCTGTGGTGATGGCTGTCGTGGCGTGGACCATCCTCGATGGACGACGGCCGGAGGCACCGGGCCGGGTTCGAGACCAGCTTCGCGCGGTTTCCCGGATTGCCCGTGATCCCGGCGTCAGAGCGGCCGTCACCATGGGGTTCCTCATCTTCGTTCTGATCTTCGGCGCCTTCCTCACCGTCTTCCCACTGCACCTCGCCGAGGAGTTCGGAATGGACGCAGCGGCACGCGGGCTGATGATCGGGCTCCCTGCGGTTGGGTCGACCGTCGTGGCGTTCAACCTGGGCCGGATGCGACGGGTCTTCAGCACTCGGACCGTGGCGGTGATGGGCGCCGTCGGCTTCGGCGTCGCATTCGTGACGCTCGGATTGGCTACCGCCGTCTTCATGGCCGGCATCGCCGTGATCACCTATGGCGCAGCAGAAGGGCTCCTCATCCCCGCGTTGCAGGATCTCGCCATGGAGGTGTCATCGGATTCGGACCGCGGTTCGATCATGGCGCTCTGGGTGGCGTCGGCCCGTCTCGGCCAGACCATCGGTCCATTGCTGGCCGGGCTTGCCCTTGCATTCATGGGAACCGGAGGTGCTTTGGTCGCCGGCTCTTCGATTGCCGCCTTGCTTCTGTTGGTTGCGCTCTTCGGTAGGTTGCCGAAGTCGGACCACCGGCGAGACCAGGCGACCAGTGGCTAGGAGTCGACGCTGGTGATGCTGTCTTCGAGCCGGCGACAGAGCGCATCCAATTCCCCGGCTGTCTTCGGCACAGAGGCTCGGTCCAGGTAGAGAACGTCAATGGCTTCGCTGCCTCTGGTGTCGATCCTCGCCAACTTGAGGTCGAGACCTTCCGAGTAGAGGGCGGCAATGAGGTCTGCAAGCAGTCCGATTCGGTCGGGTGAACGAACTTCGACAGCCAGGTGTTTGACCGACAGGTCGTGGCGGATCGTCACCGCCACGGCCGACGTTGCCTTGGTTTCGTAAGCCTGAGCACGCTGGCGCACGGTGGTCGTCACGTCGAGGCCGGACGCCTCGATCTCCTCGAGAGTGTGTGCCACCTTCGGCCAAACCTGAGGGGTCACTGCCTCGCCGTTTCTGTCATCGAGGACATCAAACGTGTCGATGGCTATGCCGTCACTCCGCGTGTAGATGCGGGCGTCCCGTATCCCAACACCATGAGCTGCAAATGCCCGACAGACCGCCAGCAGGAAACCTCTCCGGTCGCGCCCCATGGCAAGTACACGATGGCCTGATTGGTCAATCGACAGAGACGTGTGGTCCTCCGACAATTTCTCCACGTTGTCGAGGTGCCAGGCGATATCTGATGAACTCATGATCTCGACGTAGTCCTCGGGGAGTTTCTCCAGATGAGCCTCGACGACCTCTTCGCTGAATTGACCTACGGACAAACCGGCAATCTCACCGGCGGGGGCACGAGAGCCGGCTGATGCCCCGGTCAGTCTCTCCGCCGTCCGCATGTAGAGCTGGGTGAGCAGCGTTTCCTTCCAATCCGACCACATGTGCTGTCCGGTCGCCTTGTTGTCGGCGATGGTCAGCAGATAGAGCATCTGCAGAAGTCGAACATCGCCCACCTTGTCTGCGACATCGTCGATGACCTCCGGTGCGGCAATGTCTTTCCGCGTGGCGGTTCTGATCAGCAACAGGTGGTGCCGTATCGATTCGGCAACCGTCCTGGTGACGATCGGACCGAAGCCCACCCGGGTCAGAAACTGCTCTGCAGCCTCGGCACCCAGAACCGAGTGATCGCCGCCGCGGCCTTTGCCGATGTCGTGGAGGAAGGCCGCCAGGATCAACTCATCGTCGGCTCCGAGTCCAGCTATCAGCTCTGCCTTGAATGGATCGGAATCCTCCAACAGGACACCCATCTCGTCGGCAGTCCGCCAGAGATGGGCGTCGGCGGGGTGCTCATGGAACGGAGCCAGTTGAGGCAAGGCGATCACCGGTTGCCATTCGGGGAACTCCCGCTGTACCCACCCCGCCTCCTGGAGTTTGACGAATGCCATTCGTCCCGACTGCCCGGAGCCGATGAGGCTGACAAAGGCGTTTCTCTCGGATTCGGGCCACCCGGGCCCGGTGGCCGGGTCGGTGTGGATTGCCATCCGTGCCTGGTCCGGGCGATCGATGAGCGTCACCGCCGTCTCCAGAGTCCCGGTGACAATCGGTTCTGGTTTCGGGCGCAGCTTCGCGAAGAAGCGGCGACCCGATGTCTGCTCCTCTGCAGGTGCGAGCACCCCTGGCCATCTCTGTTCGGCCAGTCGGTCGCCCAGCGCCAAGGCTTCGCAGAGACGACCACTGATCGATGTGACATCACTCGACATCCATTCGGCCACAGGTCCACGAGCGTCGAATGCGTAGCGATCGAGCGCCCGGCCCGCCACGGCGTGAAGCCCATTCCGAATCGCCAAAAGCGTGTCGAAAGCCTCGCGTTCCTCATCAAGTGGCGCTTCCACCTCGAGACCGAGCATTCCGCTGCGGCGTCGATCCCACCAGAAACCCTGGAAAGTGCGTAGCGCCCCCCGACCCTTCTTCAGGTCGGCTGCCATCACCTGATAGGGGTCGATTCGGCGCCGCTCGGCTTCGAGACTCGCCAATTCTGGAACAAGCGGTGTACCGGACAGGGTCCTGGTCATACCCTCGACATACTCGGCAAACAGATCCTGGCTTCCGACGATTAGCCGCGCCGAGAGCTGGGAGGTGAGATTGTCGAGGCGTTCCTTCCCGGCGGCGTTGGATTCACCGACAGTGCGAAACGCGTGCCCGACCTTGAGTCCGGCGTCCCACAGCGGATACAGGACTCTCCTGGCCAGTGCATCAAGATCGGCACCCCCATGGAGGATGGTCACATCCACGTCTGAGTAGATGCACTGTTCCCCACGTCCGTAGCCCCCGGTGGCGAGAACCGATACGGGTTCTTCTGATAGGTCGCCCGCCAACTCGACGAGCGCGGCGTCGAGAGTTTCGGTGAGCGCGATGCAGGTATCCATACCGCCATTGCCGATGGGCGCCTCTCGAAGGCCCGCTCGCAGTTCGATAAACTCTTTCAGCGCGGTCATAGGCGCAGGGTCCGATGACGCACGAAGAGGGGGCGAAGCGAGCACCCCCTCGACGCGTCACAGAGACTCCTAGACGGCCTCGAGGCCTCTTTCTCCTGTTCGGATGCGGACCGCACTCGATACCGGCGTCGACCAGATCTTCCCGTCACCAATTCCTCCAGAGCCTGCCGCCGCAGCGATGGTGTCGGTGATGCGAGCGGCATCGTCATCGGTGCAGAGGACTTCGATCTTCACCTTGGGGATGAAGTCGACCTCATACTCGGCGCCTCGATAGGTCTCGGTATGCGAGCCTTGGCGGCCGAATCCACTCGCTTCGGTGACGGTCATCCCGGCAACACCCGCTTCGGTGAGTGCTTCTTTTACGGTTTCCAGCCGGTGCGGCTGGATGACTGCTGTTACTAGTTGCAGCATCGTTGTTCCTTCCTCAGGACCGATCGGGGACGGGTGTGCGAGCTCCTCCAATTGGGCCGGCACCAGGAATACCCGGATCGTGACCGTACCCCGGAGAGCCGTGCTCGAGAACGTCGAGGCCGGCGATCTCCTCTTCTTCACTGACCCGAAGACCGATCGTCTTCTTGAGGGCCAGGAACAGCGCGCCGGCTGCCGCTGTCACGAAGACGAAGTGGACCACCACAAAGATCAGCTGCGTCCAGAACTGGTCGAGACCTCCGCCGTAGAAGAGCCCAGCGTTCTCCCTGCCGAGGAAGGCATCGTCATACCTTGCGAACAGAGCGATGGACAGTGTTCCCCATGTGCCGACAACGCCGTGGACGGAAATGGCGCCTACCGGGTCGTCGATCTTGAGACGATCGAAGAAGCCGACCGAGAAGACGACGATCGCACCACCAATAGCGCCGATCAGGACAGCGGCCCAGGTTTCCACTGCTCCGACGGGAGCAGTGACGGCCACCAAGCCGGCGAGAAGGCCGTTGGCTGCGATCGAGACATCGGGCTTGCCGTCCTTGGTCCAGTTGATGGCCATGGCGGTGATCGCTCCGGCTGCCGCTGCCAGCAATGTCTTCAAGGCGATAGGCATGACGAATTCGTCAGCCGCCAGTTCTGAGCCCGGATTGAACCCGAACCAGCCGATGAAGAGGATCAGCGCACCCAACACCACGAACGGAATGGAGTGGCCGGGGATGGCACGAGGCTTTCCGCTCTTCGTGTAGCGACCAATCCTCGGCCCGAGAATCAGCGCTCCCATCAATGCCGCCCAGCCGCCGGTGCCGTGAACGATCGTCGAGCCGGCGAAGTCTGAGAACGGGAACTCGAGTTGGGCGAGCCACCCGCCACCCCAGGTCCAACGAAGGACCACCGGATAGATCAGCGCCGTGATGAAGAAGCTGTATACGAAGTACGACTTGAACTTGGTCCGTTCGGCCATGGCGCCGGACACGATGGTGGCGGCGGTGGCGGCGAAAGCGGCCTGGAAGAAGAAGAACGTCGAGGGAAGAAGCCCGTCGGCGACCGTGTCCTCCACACCCGCGATTCCGAGGTCGAATCCGAACCATCCGCCCAGCAACTGATCGCCACCGAACCCGATGCCAAAGCCGATGATCGCGAACGCCAGAACGCCCGCGGACATGTCCATCAGGTTCTTCATCATGATGTTGGACACGTTCTTTGAACGGGTCAGACCCGCCTCGACAAGAGCGAAGCCCGCCTGCATGAAGAACACCAGGATCCCCGCCATGAAGATCCACAGGTTGTCCAACACGAACTGGGTCGCGTATGAGGGATCCTCCTGCGCCATGGCGGGACTGGCCAGCACCAGCACCAGCACGGCGCTGAGAACCGACCCGACTATCAGTTTCCGCTTCATGTGTTCCTCCCTGTTCGGCGGTTGTACGGTGAGTTGGAGGTACCCAAGAAGGCGCGGGTTTCGGATAGACGACCCGCCTGTTACGACTGTGTTACGAATATCAGCCGGGCTCTGAGCCACGGGCGATGACACCCGGCGGCACAGGTCGGCATTCAGTCGAAGTTGTGGGAGCGGTCACCTTTTTGGCGTTGGGGGGGGAACCTCAGCCGTTGTGCTGGGCGTCGCTTCGCTCGAGTCGACTGCTGATGTAGCGGTCGAAGAGACCGCGAACCGTGGTGGAGTCGTCGCTGTCCCCGACCCTCACCAGAAGGACAGGGCTATCGACCCTGGCAACGATCCGGTCGATGAGGTCGGTAAAGAAGTGACGTCCCCTGGTCGCCCCGATGATCACCAGGTCGGTGTCCTCCACCGCCCCGGTCAGCGCCGACAGGAGATCCTCCGATTCGATGACCATCGACTCGGTTGGAGCGAGGACCAGCTCGTCGAGTTCCTGATGGAACTTCTCCAATCCTCGTACCTGCATCCTCGAAACACTCGGATCGAGGACATGGACGAAACGAATGGAGGCCCCCTCGGTCTCGGCGATCTTTGCGGCGAGACAGATCTTCAGAACGTCAAACGGGCCACCCGACCCGAGGACGGCAATGGTCTTGACCTCCTCCGGATAGGCGCCTGTGAGCAGTGCTACATCACGATCCGCGGGAAGGTGCTCACCTTGATGCAACTCACGGTCGGTTACCGAGCTGATCAGGAGATCGGGGTCGTACTCGTCGATCTTCTGCTCGAGCTCTTCGTCGGGGTCGAGGAGGCGAACCATGTCGGGACCCGCCGTGCCGGCCATCGGGCGTGCGATCTCGAGCACCGAAGCGTCATGGCCTTCCCGACTAGACACCACGGCGACCTTGCGGCGATCGGCCTCCAACGCTTCTGCAATGAGCTGGAGGAGTCGGGCCATTCCCTGCTGACGAACGCTTTCCCGAAATGCGTTCTCCTTGATCGCCCGCGACCGGCCGTAGATGAAGTACCAGAACAAGCCAAAGACGATGATTCCGAATGCCCCGAGCATGGCGTCGATGCCGAGCTGGGTGATGAGGAGCAGACAGGCCAAAACGCCAACAACGGGAACGATCGGATAACCCGGCGCGTGAAACTTGGGCCGGTACCACCAGAGTTTCGAACTGCGGAAGGCGATCTGGGCCAAACAGATCATCGCAAGGACCAGGGCCTGAAAAGCAGAGGCCAGCTTGGCAAGTTCGAAGACCGGCAGGAAGGCAACAAGTGCGAGCAAGAGCGCTCCGGTGATGATGATGGAGAGAGTGGGGGTTCCTGACCTCTTCCCGACATGAGCGAACCCAGACGGCGCCAAACGGCGTCTTGCCATGGCGAATGGGTAACGGGAGGACGCGAGCAGCCCAGCGTTGGCCATCGACGCCAGAGCCAACACCCCGAAGATGGCAACAACGGTCACCATCCAACCCGGAAATATGTATTCGCTGGCCGTCGCCAAAGGAGTCAGATCACCGGCGAGCACATCGGGCGGGGTGACTCCGATCATCACGTAGGTGACTGCCGGATAGACAAACATCATGATCAGAAGTGAGGTGAGGATGGCCACAGGCAGGGTCCTTGCGGGATGGGCGACCTCCTCGGCAAGGCTGGCGACCTTCGTGACACCGGCATAGGAGACAAACACGAGTGCGGCGGTGGCGAACAGTCCATCCATACCACTGACGAGGAACGGGTGATAGAAGCTGCTTTCAACATATGTCGCTCCGCCGCCAATGAAGATGAAAAGTAGGAAGAGAACTGCCGTGACCAGGACCGCCTGGACTCTCCCGGACTCCTTTATCCCCACCAGATTGATCACCAGCAACCCCAGCCCGATCGACAGGCCGAGCACCAACACATCGATGTCGGTGAACAGACTCACATAGAGGCCGAGTCCATCGAGAGCGAAGGCGGATTTGAAGACCAGTGACAACCACACCCCCAACCCGGCGATTGTTCCCATCATCGGGCCCATCGCCATATCGATGTAGAGATATGCACCACCAGCACGGGGCATCGCGGTAGCCATCTCCGCCTGAGCCAGGGCGGCCGGGAAAACGATCAGGCCCGCAACGAAGTAGGCGATGATCATGGCGGGTCCACCCACCTCAAATGCAAGACCGGGAAGCACGAAGATCCCTGAACCGATCATCGCGCCAATCGACACGGTGAACACCGCGTACAGACCGAGACGACGCTTCAGTTGCGCAGCCATCAGATCACTGAAGCATCAATACTTGGCGTCACAGTCTCGATTGCGGCATGGAGTGGGCGGAACGCTAGCCGCGTCTGGTCAGACCCGTCGACGAGTGATTGCCAACGAACACGGAGAGTGGTCAACAAGACTGGACTGATCGTCCAGGGAGCTATAGCGATTAGAAACCCTTTGCCCGGGTGGCTCGAGAATCGATGTGAGCACAAGCAGGTGTTGGTCGTCCATTCGGTAGGGGTTCAGCGAACCGTCTGCGAAGACTGTGGGCACCTCAGCTTCGAGATGAGGCCGAGCCTTCCCGCCGCCCAGACTCAGACGGTCGACATTCGAGAGCCCCTGAAGCAGGCAGCAGACTCCTAATGGCCTTGCACAACAGATCGGGTGTAGCGGATCAGTACGGCTTAGTGACCCGCGTCTCCAACCTCTCCCAGATGTCCATGCCCGCCTCGTTTTCGAGGAACCCGTGGGGATAGGTGGGTATGCCCGGGGCACTTGCCTCGTTGAGCTTGCGCATCTCCTCGGGCGATAAGTCCCATTCGAGGGCAGCGAGGTTGTCCTCGAGTTGGGCGACCGTCCGGCAGCCGAGCAGCACAGAACTCACGGTGGGACGAAGGCGGAGCCAGTTGAGTGCGACCTGGCCCATCGAAACGTCTCTGCCCAGGGAAACTGCCTCGACCTGGTCGAGGATGTCGTAGGTTCGAACCATGTCACGAACGTTGTAGCCCTCGAGGCCTCGATTCGGATTCTCACCCAGACGCGTCGCGCCCGTCGGCAGCGTGGATCGTTTGTATTTGCCGGTCAACCACCCGCCACCGAGCGGGGACCAGGGAAGTGTCCCGATTCCCCGGTCGAGGCAAAGCGGGATCAGTTCATGCTCGATGTCACGGGCCAACAGGTTGTACTGCGGCTGAAGAGAGACGATGGGCGCCCAGCCTTCCCTCTCGGAGGTCATGATCGCCCGCTCCAGTTGCCACCCCAGGAAATTGGAGACTCCAATAACCCTGACCTTGCCCTGGTCGACGAACCCGTTGAGCGTTTCCATGGTTTCCTCAACCGGAACGGTCGGGTCCCAGGCGTGGATCTGATAGAGATCGATTGCGTCGACCCCCAAACGACGAAGACTGGCCTCGAGAGCCCGCTCCAAGTGAGCGCTCCCTGCACCCTGATCCGCCGGGTTGTCGCTCATGGAAAACCGGGCCTTGGTCGCAATGACCAACCCGTCGGCTCCGCCCCGCTTCGCCAGCCATCTGCCGATGATCTCCTCGGATAATCCGCGGGTATAAACGTCGGCGGTGTCGATGAAACCGCCTCCGGCCTCGACGTAGCGGTCGAGGATGTCGTGTGATGTGATCTCGTCCGACTCGTTGCCGAACGTCATCGTGCCCAGGCCGAACACACTCACCTCGAGGTCGGATGGTCCGAGTTCTCTCTTCTTCATGAGTCGAACACTACGAGCGTTTCAGGGTCCCCAGAAAGGGGATTAAGCCTCTACCCACATCTACCTGGTCGATCGACGCTCCACCTCGGGGTCGTGTACCTCCCCTGACCCGAAGGAGGCGTTGAGATGAGAAGGACTCTTGCGATCGTGAGCGTCGTGGCGTTGCTCGCCGCTTGCGGGACCGATGCGGCCGATACGACGACCACCGCAGGCCCATTGACCACCTCGACGACCGAGGCCGCGGTCGATTCCGCCACCACGAGCGACACGCAGGCACCCTCCACCACCGCGCAGCCGACCCCGGCCACGACAACCAGCACGACGCTGCCGCCTGGCGAGCCGCTGTTCACCGTGGACCGATACGGCCACGACATCACCGCGGTGCTGACCAGCAGCGGCGCTCTTGGATCGGGATGCGCCCCGGGAACCGACGCCCTGCCCGACGGGTTGTGGTTTGGCTGGGTCTCGAACTGGAATGCCGACTCCATCGAGTTCGACCTCGCCTGTCTTTGGCCGGGACGAGAGGAGGCGGCGGCGAGCAATGATGCAGCCAAGCTCCGAACTGTACCCGTGTCAGCCGATGCTCCCCTGTACACCCTGACCGGCAACCCTGTCCCGTACAGCGAGTGGGACGGCGAGCAGGCGCCCTTCGACAACGCACCTGGCCTTCCCGGAACTCCGCCTGTTTGGGTATTCGTCAACAACGGTGCTGCCACGGAGCTGCTCGAGCATCCGGTTCCTGTCAACTGGGCAATGAGCGCAACTGCGTGGCCTGGCCTCATCCCGGGCTGCTGTGACGCCGGGGAGGTCGCCCCCGCGTCCCCCGACGATCCGTGGCCTGCCGACGGCTGGCCCGCGGACGGCTTCTACAACGTGTACGTAGAGGGGCGAAGCAGGTCCAACATCGACATAACCATGCACAAGTGGTTGAGCTGCGCCGACCACCCCGACATGTGTCCGGAGTGGTGGACCGACGAGAACGTCACCACCGACTTCGACGCCGAGCCGTTGGAGCGGATGATCACATTCGAGCGGGACCTCACGGTGGTGATCCTGCCCATCGCCTCCGATATGCCGATCGTGGGCAACGGAATCGTCCTCCGGGAGTTGATGGATGATGTCGATCTCGCGATCGAGACATGGATACGAAACCCGGACACTGCCGTCTCCTGGGATGAGATGAGGGAACTGGCCGCCGATCCGAGCTTCCCGTTCGGTCTCCCCAATGAGTTGTCGATGGAGCAACTCCCGATCGGATTTCGCGGACCGGGCGACGCCCATCTCACCTACTTCGACGATCCTGCCTACCTGCTGGGATGGACGGCAATGGAGATCCGTGAAGGCAAGCCGATCCTCTACATCCACGCGGGGATGATCGCCGGCTGAGGGAGGGCCTGAGTTCTCACCTCAGCTTCACTCTTTCCAAACAAGCTCCATCGAGATTGAGGGTGCAAGCAACCGACAGGAGTTCGCAATGCTCACCGCAGTCAAAGTAGGGGCAGCCGCCTTTGCCATCGCCGGAGCCAGTTTCGCCGCCCCGGTCCTCGCGCAAGAGGCGTCTCCCGAGAGCGCCCCGGCGCAAACCCAAACCCAGGGCCGGTTCCAGGGGCAGATCATGGATGCCATCACCGACTTCCTGGGCGTTTCCCAGGGCGATGTCATCTCCAACTGGGCCACCGGAAACACGCTCGCAGACCTGGCCGAAGACAACGGTTCCTCGGGCGAGGCATTGCTCGCCTCCCTGATGGAGATGGTCGACGACCGGATCGACCAGGCACTGGCCGACGGGAAGATCGACGATGCCAGAGCAGAGGAGCTTCGGGCGAGTGCCGAGGAGCGTCTGACGTCTCTCGTCTTCGACGCCCATCACCGTCCCGGAGGTCCCGGCATCGGGGGGGAGGTCCGTCAAGAGATGATCGACGTCATCGAAGACGAACTCGGTCTCAATCAGGGCCAGATCGTGTCACATGTTCGGACTGGCGGCACTCTGACCGAATTGGCCGACGAGAACGGATCCTCAGGTGATGAGTTGGTCGATGCCCTCTACGCCTTCGTCGAGGAGAAGGTCGAAGCGGCCGCCGCCGACGGCAAGATCAGCGAGGAGCGCGCCGCCGAGATTCTCGAGAACGCCGAAGAGCGACTCAACCAAATGGTCTTCGAGGTCCACCAGCCCGGACGGGGCGGCGGGCCCAGGTAGCCAGGCCACAGCATCGCTCAAGACCCCGGGTCCTTAGGTCCCGGGGTCTTCTCGGTGTCGATTCTCAGCCGGCAACGTCGTCATGGGCGACGATCCGGTCGGCATGAAACCTGACCAGCAACTCGCCCTCCACACCATTGCGCTCCCCGAACTCCTCGGCCTTGTCCTCTCCCATGTAACGGCCACCGATCATCGTGGCGAAGCGACGAACCTCTTCGAGATCATCAGAGATATCGACGTGGCCCTCGACCATGACGTAGGCGTACGGCGGCTCCGGATGGTCGACCACGAGCGACGCCCTCGAGTCGACTGCCAGGTTGCGGGCCTTGACGCCGGTGTACCAGGTGTTGAAGACCAGGTCCTCGCCGTCCACGACAAACCAGATCGGCGTCACGTGAGGACGGCCGTCTGTCCTGACCGTGGCGAACTTGCCGGTGCGGGTGCCTTCGGCCAGGAATTCGAATGCCTCGGAACGACTCATCTCACGCATGGGAC
>JAYEGJ010000059.1:0-2394 GCA_034658975.1 Actinomycetota bacterium | reverse complement strand
CCCTTGCGACGATCACCCTCCAGAACTACTTCCGTCTCTACGAGAAGCTCGCCGGGATGACAGGAACGGCCGAGACCGAGGCGGCCGAGCTTGCGTCGATCTACGCCCTCGAGGTGCTCGTCATTCCGCCCAATCGGGAGATCGTTCGAATGGACCAGGGCGACCTGGTCTACAAGACCGAGGGCGGCAAATTCTCCGCCCTGGTGGCCGACGTCAAGGAGCGCCATGAGAATGGTCAGCCGGTTCTCTTGGGAACGATCTCGATCGAGCGATCCGAGTTGCTGTCCCGGGCCTTGAGCAAGGTGGGCGTGAAGCACGAGGTTCTCAACGCCAAGCACCACACGCGTGAGGCCGACATCATTGCCCAGGCCGGGCGTCCGGCTGCCGTGACAGTCGCCACAAACATGGCCGGTCGAGGGGTCGACATCATGCTCGGTGGGAATCCCGAGGGGATGGCCCGAACCGAGTTGAAGAAAAGAGGGGTAGCGATTGATGATCCTTCCTACGGCGACCTCGAGAAGGAGTTGACCGAGGAGTTCTCATCTCAAATCGACCCCGCCAAGCAGAAGGTGTTGGCCGCGGGCGGTCTCTACGTGGTCGGTACCGAGAGGCACGAGTCTCGCCGCATCGACAACCAGCTCCGCGGTCGTTCCGGCCGTCAAGGCGACCCGGGTGAGAGTCGTTTCTACCTTTCTCTCGAAGACGATCTGATGCGTCGATTCCAGGGCGAGTGGGTCTCGAACATGATGGAGAGGCTCCGGCTTCCCGACGACCAGCCGATCGAAGCGAAGATGGTCTCCAAGTCGATCGAGCGGGCCCAGCGCCAGGTCGAATCCCAGAACTTCGAGATTCGCAAGAACGTCCTGAAGTACGACGAGGTGATGAACCGCCAGCGCGAGGTCATCTACGAATGGCGGCAAGCCATTCTCGAAGGCACCGCCGGCGAAGACCTCATCGGTGGGTGGATCGACGACACGGTCACCGCCACGGTTGAGTCGGAGTTCTCAACTGAGGTCTCGAAGTCGGACTGGGATTGGGATGCGCTCAAGCGCGAGCTCGAGATGTACTACCCCACGAAGATCGACAGCTCGAAATTCGAAGACACCTACGACATCGAAGATGTGATCGACTACGCGGTCGATGAGGCACTCGCCGTGTATGCCGATCGGGAAGAGGAGCTGGGCACCGATGTCCTGGGCCGTGTCGAGAAGTCGGTGATGCTGTCTGTCATTGACAACAAGTGGCGGGAGCACCTTTCTGAGATGGACTACCTCCGCGCCGGCATTGGCCTTCGAGCAATGGGCCAGCGTGACCCGTTGACGGAGTACCAGCGGGAAGGGTTCGAGATGTTCAACGACATGGTCGACTCCGTGAAACACGACGCCGTTCGATATCTGTATCACGTCGAACTGGCGCAACCGAAGACTCAGCCCAAGCGAATCCAGGCCGCGCCCACCGGGTCCGCCTCATCGAAGAAGCCGGTAGTTGCGTCTGAGAAGATCGGCCGAAATGACCCCTGTCCATGCGGTAGCGGCAAGAAGTACAAACGCTGCCACGGCGCCGCTTGACTGTCTGACGTGGAGATCACCGACCCCCAGACGACCGTCGCCGAGTTGAAGAAGCGCCTCAGCGAGGCACGTGGCTTCCTCGATCTCGAGACCAAAGAAGCAGAGCTGGCCGAACTACGAACAGAAGTATCCTCACCCGACCTGTGGGATGACCCGGATAAGGCCCGGGCGGTGAGCCGGAAGCTGGCTCGCTACGAGGGTCTCTTCGAGATGGTTGGTGGCCTGGATATTCAGATCGAAGACTCCGAGGTACTGCTCGAGTTGGCGGCAGAGGCCGATGACGATGAATCGCGTCAGGAGGCGCTGGATCTGCTCGTCGACGTCTCGGATGCCCTTGACGAGCTGGAACTCGAATCTCTCTTTTTCGACGAGTACGACGAGGCCGACGCCATCCTCAGTGTTCACGCCGGGGCCGGGGGAGTCGACGCCCAGGATTGGGCCGAGATGATGGCCCGTATGTATCAGCGGTTCCTGGGCGATTCCGGCTTCTCGGTGACGGTGGAGGAGGTGACCGAGGGCGACGAGGCAGGCATCAAGTCGGCGACTTTCACGGTCAAGGGGGATCGTGCCTACGGTCGTCTCGAATCGGAGCGCGGTGTCCATCGTCTGGTGCGGATCAGCCCGTTCGACGCTGCCGCCCGCAGGCACACCAGCTTTGCCGGGGTCGACGTGGTTCCCGATCTTGGAGACCAGGCCGATGTTGAGATCAACGAGGAAGAGCTTCGGATCGACACCTATCGGTCTCAGGGTGCCGGTGGGCAGCACGTAAACACCACCGACAGCGCCGTCCGGATCACGCACATCCCGTCAGGCGTTGTCGTCCAGT
>JAYEGJ010000058.1:0-12017 GCA_034658975.1 Actinomycetota bacterium | reverse complement strand
CACCCTGGTCCCTCAACTCCTGTCTCAGCTTGTCGGTCACCGCGGTCGCCCCTAGGTCGTCCAGGATGTCGAGAGCTTCCAGCCGTGCGGTGTTATCACCGTGTGACAGAGCGATCGCCCGCTCATTAGGGATTCCTCGCTCCGCCCAGACCTCGGCGGCGGCCAGAGGCCGGCCTTCGATGGGGAGTCGATACGGTTCAGCGATTCCCTTAGGGACCTCAGCCAACTCACCCAGCTTCCAAAGCCAAAAGGCGATCGACCCCGAAGTCCATAGAAAGCCAATGTCGAGTCCGATCTCCATGACTCCTCTGATTTCGGAAACCGGAATGTCGGTGTCCCCCGAGATCCAGGCGTGTTCGGCGACTGCTGCGGCAGTAGGGCCCTGACTCTGGAACTCGCTGGAGACGACTGCCGCCTCCCACGCTTGTGTCAGCGTTTCTCGCGAGACAGTCCGGCCCCTTCTCGCATCGATCACACCCAGAACAGGCACAGCGACCCTTCGAACCACCTCAGTATCATCGAGTACGCCCAGTGCCAGGTCTTGAGCCTCGTCCCATCTGCCCTGGAGCTCGAGAACACGCGCATACACCGCCTCGGCGTAGCGCCAGGAAACCTCATGTCGGACAATGGACGCCATCGCCTGCTCGGCGAATTCCGCCGCCGTACCTAGATCGCGGACTTCGAGCGCCATGTCGGCGTGGTTGTGCAGGGCCCGAACCTCCTCCCACCAATACCCCGCGGCCGCAGCACGTCTCCTCGCCTCGTCGAGACTGGGCCAACCGTCGGGGTAACCGGCGATGTTGTCGGCACATCCCCTGTCCATGAGACAACGGATGAGAGTCTTCTCATCGATATCGGGTCCGGCTACAGCCAGCGTCCGCTCAACCAACTCGCGCGCTCCATCGACGTCGAATGCCATCGCCGCCAGATAGGCGTTGACATCCAAGGCCCGGGCAAGATCCACGTTTACCGGGTCGGATCCGAGGATTTCGACGGCCCGCTGGGCGAACTCTTCCGCCTTGCTACGCCGTCCCGCCACCTCATGGCAATACGCGATTGCGACGAGAGCACGCGACATCCCTCCCTGATCACCCAACTCGCGGTAGTGGGCGAGGGCGAGCCCGCTTACATCCATCGCTCGGTCGTAGTTGTCGGCAACCTGCTCCTCCAAAGCCCAGCCCTCGAGGATGGGACCTCTGACATCGGTGTCGAGCCGATCGACGTATGGAGTCAGCCGGCGGAAGTGGCCAACGGACTCGCGATGGCTCCCCACGGCCAGAGCAGCTCGAGCAGCCTTGGGGGCAAACTCAACCAGCCTGTCGACGTCGTTGGCCTGGCGGGCATGATGGACGAGACGGGCCGGGTCGGTGTCAGGAGAGAGGGTTTCGAGGACCAGGCGATTCATGGCCACGCGCTCGCTTGTCGTCAAGGAGGCCTCAACCGCTCGTCGGATCAGTTCATGATGAAAAGCGATTGACTCGTCGCCCACGTCGAGCAGACCCCGCCGCTGGCACTCATCCAGCTCACCGTCAGGTCCTCCGGCGAATCGGACCATCTCATCTTTGGAGACCCGCTCCGGGACAACCGAAAGGATCCTCAAGGTCTCCTGGGCACCGGGAGATAGCTTCAGGACTCGGGCCATCACCGAGTCCTGAACCGACGGTGGGACTACCTCACGTTCAACGGAGGCCATCTCCGTAACCAGGAAAGGGTTGCCGTCGGTGGCCGCAAAGACCTCCTCCGCAACCAGACTCGAGTTGGCAATGAGCGAAGACACTGCTGCCAGGGAGAGGCCACGGAGTCGGATCCTCCGCACACTGTCGGGCGGGAGATCACCAATCACTCCCCTTAACGGGTGGTCAAGATCGACATCGCTGTCGCGGTAGGTCAGCAGTAACAAGCCATGCGTCGAGGCGATCCGGCGCCCGAGATATCGGACGACGTCCAGGGTCGCCTCATCCGCCCACTGGGTGTCCTCGATCAAGAAAACGGTGGGCCGCAATGAGCGCTCCAACAGATCGAGAGTGGCCTCGAGCACCCCCGACCGGTCGCCGCGCTCGAGGGGATCCCGCAAGGAGGGTTCCTGACGTGCCATGTCCCAGAACGGACCCAAGGGCCGGGCTGTCAACAGATCGTCACACGAACCGAACAGGATGTGCGCCCGATCCGCGACACGACCCAAGAACTCCCTGACCAGGGCGGTCTTGCCAATCCCGGCCTCGCCACGAACCAGGACCACCTTCCCGCCGGCGGAACCGACGTCGTCCAGCAAACCCGCAAGCAGATAAAGCTCCGGCTCCCGCTCCAGGAGCATCCGGGCAGTTTCCATCGGCATCCAACTCCCAACACCGACATTCCCAGTGGATCGGAACCCTCGTGGTAGAGCAAGGGCCAAACGTCACCACCTGGGTAGTGGTTGGATCGAATTGGGTAGTGCCTGGGGTCGGTTGGGTAGTCGATACCGATGACCGGGCCACTCCTTCGCCATACGTTCGAAAAGTGACCGGCATACGAGCAAGAGGAGGTGCCTGATGTCACTGTTCAGCACAATCACCCACCCAGAGGCACCCGGGCTCAGAGGTGTCTCACCCAGAGGAATCGGGACGATGGTCCTGGTGCTCGCCGTCGGAATGGGCCTCGGCTTCGTTGTCAGCAACATCGATACGACAGCCGAAACCGACACGGCGGCAGTTGCCACAGGGCTATCACATGCCGAATTCCTCCGGCTCAACATCACCGACCTGGAGTGGATGAAGCCAGCAGTCCCCGCCGTACCCCGCATCGAACCCCAACCCAGGGTTGACCGGTTCATCGAGGCCAACATCGACTCCTACGGTTGGCTAAACCAGATCGTCGCAGAGAGGCACGCTGTCGAACCCGCCTTCGAGGCGGTGAACACCAACCTGGGCGTCTACGGCCCATACGACATGGACCTGGCAAACAGGCTTGCACCGTTCATCGCTGTCAACATCGGCTCCTACGGAGCCCTCATCGAAGGCTGGGAGCAGGCCCATGAGGTCGATCCCGGGTTCATTGAGCTCAACACCATTGCTCTGGAGTACCCGTACACAGAGCCCACGAGCGGCCCTCGTTAAGGGAGCCGGTCAACAGAGAGCGGGGAGCGCCCAACAGGACGCTCCCCGCCTCCTCCATCTAGTCCAAGGTCAGCACCATCTTCACCGATTCGGTACCAACCCGATTGGTGACGCTGTCCACCGTTTCAAACCCGAGACGCTCGTAGAGGTGCATGGCCGGGTTCTCCTTCCGAACGGTCAGAACGATCGCCGGGTATCTCCCCCGCCCCACCTCAAAGAGTCGCTCCATCATGGCGGTTCCGATGCGCTGACCTTCCAGCCCGGGCAGCACGGCCACCGCTAGCTCCGGGGTTTCTGCATCGACAAACGAGATGTCGCTCTGCTCGTCGCCAACGAGAAGCCGAACCCAGGCCGCGCCGACGACATTTCCTTCCAACTCGGCGATGACGCCAGAATCGCCTGGCCGACCCCAACCGGCGACATACCGAGCCAGATAGGGGTCACGCCTCACACCCTCCGGCGTCACACACTTCTGGTCGTTTGAATGCGACGCGTAGTAGAGCATCAGCCAAAGGGACTCTTCGGAAGTGGGCCCGGCGTTCCGCAGCGTGACCTCAGCCAACCAGCACTACCGAGCCTTGACGCCGGCTATCGGCATGGCCGTGAAGCTCACCGCCTTCGAGCGCCGTGCCGTTCACACCACCGAAGAACATGTCGAGATCCGCGAAGCTGCGGACTGGGTAGTGGATACCGTCCAGGTCCAGGCCGGGTTCGGTTGCGATCCTGACTCCCCAGTCACCGAACTCCGGGTGGACCCGAGGATGCTCGATGGCCTCCTCCAGATTCATTCCGGCCACCAGCCACTCCAGGGTCACCATGAGGGCACTGGTGATTCGGTCGGCTCCCGGTGATCCGATCGCAACCACATCCGGACCTCTTCGGGCCACTGTCGGCGCCATGTTGGACATCATCCGTCGGCCCGGATGCTCGGCCTTCAGACCGCCCAGACAGAGCTCGATCTCACCCATCCCGTTGTTCATCATCAGGCCGGACCCTGCCGGTGCGACGCCGGAGCCATAGCCCGCCGAGAAGGTACCGGCCACCGCCCCGCCTTCATCGTCTGCGGCGGCGATGCTGATGGTGGACGGAGATTGGAGCCCGGCCCGAAGGAGGACATGCTCGGCCGCCTTGCTGAGATCATGATGCGGTTCGAGTTCGTCCGATCTGATCTGGAATGCTGACACCAGCGCCTCGGCCCATGCTGGAGGACCACTCAGATTGCTCTCGGCCGCTGCTTTCAGGGCAATGGCGACCGTGACGCCACCGACTGCCGGAGGAGGGTTGACGTCCAGACGCCAGTCCCTCAAATTAATGGTGAGTGGGGTACGCGGGATGGCCTCGTATGTCTCCAGATCCTTCCGCGTGAGTTGGCCGCCGCTCGACGCGAGATCGTCTGCAATGGCGTGACCGAGATCACCCTTGTAGAAGACGCTCGCGCCCTCCTCGCCGATGTAGCGCAGGGTCGACGCCAGTCCCTGGATCAATACCGGCTCCCCGACCTCCAGCAGCCGATCCCCGTTAAAGAGCGCCGTTCGGACCGTCTCGTCATGCGAGAAGATGGGCTCTCCTGCATAGGTCAGGTAATGGTGCGCCGCCCGACCGAGCGGGAAACCATCCTCGATGGTCATCGCGACCATTTCCATCAGCTCACGCCACGGCGCCACCCCGAACATGTCCGAGGCCATCGCCAGCCCTGCAAACACACCGGGCACGGCGACCGACCCCGAGCCCACGATGCTGGTCATGCCGCCGCCGTACTCCATCCAGATCTCGCGACCAACCGGCTCACCCTCAAATCCCTTTCCGGGCTGGGCGATGTACCCGTCGATGACGACCGGACGATTCCCCAGGATGTCGATCGTCAAGAATCCTCCGCCGCCGGGGGCACAAACGCCGGGTTCGGTGCACATCGCCGTGAGTGCAGCAACGATGGCGGCGTCCACCACCGATCCGCCGACCTCGGCAATCCGGGCGGCTGCGTCGGTCACGAGCCCTGATGGGCCGGCTATTGCCATACGCGGCATCGCACAAGGCTAGAACCCTTAAGCTTTCATCGATGAACGATCCTGGACTAGAGGCAGCCTTGAAAGAGGCGCTGACGGGTCTCGCCGAGGGAGGCATCCCGATCGGATCGGTCTTGGTGATCGACGGGAACATCGTCGGACGCGGACACAACCGCCGGGTGCAGGGTGGCTCAGCGATCCTCCACGGCGAGATGGATGCCCTCGAGAACGCAGGACGATTGCCCGCATCGGCCTATCGGCGCTCCACGATCTACACCACGCTCTCACCATGTGACATGTGCTCGGGAGCGATCCTGCTATTCGGCATTCCCAGGGTGGTCGTGGGCGAGAATACGACATTCATCGGTGCTGAGGACTTATTGCGAAGTCGCGGCGTCGAAGTCGAAGTGGTCGACGATCAGCGGTGTGTTGACCTGATGACGCGGTTCATCGAGACCAGCCCCGATGTGTGGAACGAGGACATCGGGGAGCTGTAGTCAGCGCCCCTTCCACTCCGGATCGCGCTTCTGTAGGAATGCCCCGATCCCCTCAGCCACGTCCTCGGTGCCGAAGGCGATCGCCTGCGACTGCCCTTCCCAACTGACGGATTCGGCAAAACTCGATTCGAACGACGCATTCAGGCCCTGCTTGATCATCGCCTGTGCGATCGGAGCCCCCTTGAGCAGGCTGTCGGCGAGCTCCTGAGCCCGAGCCGGAAGATCTTCGGGAGGAACCACCTCGAGAACAAGGCCGATGCTCAGCGCTTCTTCGGCTCCGATAATCCGTCCCGAGAGGGCTAGCTCCTTGGCCCGCTGGAGCCCGACTATCCGGGGCAGGAGCCAACTTCCTCCGAAGTCGATGCTCAGACCTCTCCTGACGAATATCTCCGAGAACCTCGCCCGGTCGGTTGCGATCACGATGTCGCAGCCCAGTGCCAGGTTCATCCCCGCCCCGACGGCGACGCCGTCGACGGCGGCGATCGTTGGCTTTGTCGTTCGGTGAAGGGCGGTAGCGGTCCGCTCGATCAGCTTCATACGGGCGTGCCTGTCGACGACGGAAAGCATGGAAGCGCTTCCCGTCAGATCCAGATCGGCTCCTGCGCAGAATTCGCCATTCGCTCCGGTAACCACGAGCACACGAGCCGCCGAACTCTCAAAGTCCGTGAACGCGTCCAGCAGATCGGACCACCCGTCGAACGGCACTGCATTCTTGCGATCGGGGTTGTCGATCGTCAGCCGGCGCACCTCGTCGCGGTCATCGACCTGAAGCCAGTTCACGGCGATGACGGTAGACAATCGCACCCTCCGGTTACCGTTTCAGGGTGGGATTCAATCCGTTTCGAGAAAACGAGAAGACAGCCTTGGACTTTGCCATGGTGATCGGCGCCGTGGTCCTGACCCTTGCCGTGATCGCATGGGCTCTGTTCTCGACGTAACCGTCAATCCGATCCAGCCTTATCAGGCTAAGAAGGAATACCTCTGCCCGGGCTGCGAACTGACGATTCCCCCGGGCACCTTCCACGTGGTGGTGATTCCTGACGAAGCTGTCGACATGCGACGCCATTGGCACCACGGGTGCTGGCACAAAGAGCTGCGTCGGCGTTTTGGCGCTCAGGCGTCGCGACGCTGAAGACCCCACCAAGTCAACACCAGTCCGACGGCGGCCCAACCCGCCAGAACAGATATCGCCTGGGTGGTCGACATATCCCCTCCGGGGATCAGGGAGCTAAACGGCCCATCGCCGCCGACATCGAAGATCCCGTTGCTGGCGGCCGTCAGCGATATCTGCTCGTAGAGATCGACGAAAGGAGCGACGATGCTGTCGACAAAGGAGACCCCGAGGGCAATCCCCATCGCCAGGGCTATCGATCTCGTCATTGCCACCGCCCCGAGACCGACCGACGTCCATGCCCCGGAAATCAGGATGAACTTCCACAACAGGCCCAGCCATTCGGAGAGCTCGGGTGAACCGGATCCCTCGGCAAAGACCCAGGTGATCGCCGCCCAAACCGCCGTCCCTGCCAGGAACGCCAGCCAGGAGGCAACGGTGAACACAAGGAAGCGCGAGCCGATATGCCCTACTTTGCGCGAATCACGGGTGAGCGATGTGGCCCACACAGTCGATGCCATCTCGCCGCCCAACACCGCGGTGGCCAGGATCACGGCGAACCACCATGCCTGCCCGGCGACCTGCTGAGCCCCGAAGATGAATGCTCCCGGTCGCTGCGGAACGAGACCTCCACCGCCCTGTGACTCGGGCAACGCCGGCAAGATGACATAGAAAAGCACACCGACAAACGCCATCAGGAATCCGAGCAGCGCAAGCATCGTGGGGAACAGCTTGCGTCGGGTGACCTTGAGATACTCGGCATGCAGAAGGCTCATACGTCGCCCTCCCCTGTGATACCCAAGAAGACCGACTCGAGAGAGTTCCTACTCGGCCTGACCTCGCTCGGATAGATCCCATGAGCGGCCAGCGCCTTGACGATGGCCGAGCCGTCGACGCTGTCCACCACCACGCCGCCGGCCTCGAATCGGGATTCGAACCCCGCTTTCGACAGCGCATCTCGTGAGCGCTGCCCTTCATCGACCACAACATGTGTCCCTCCACTGCCAAGCAGTTCCTCGAGCGGGCCTTGGGAGACCAGCCGGCCCAGATCTATGACCACCACGTAGTCGGCAAGTGCTTCGATATCGGTGAGATCGTGACTCGAGACAACCACAGTCTTGCCCTCGTCGGCGAGGGCTCGGAGCCGGGCGCGGAAGGCGTGCTGACCGGCGGGGTCCAGGCCGTCGAGGGGCTCGTCGAGGAGGAGAAGATCGGGGTCTCCGAGCATCGCTGCGGCCAACGCCAGGCGTTGGCGCATCCCCTTGGAGTACTCGTCGGCGCGGCGGCCGGCGTCCTGAGTCAGGCCGACGAACTCGAGCAATTCGTCGATACGGTCATGGCCGAATCCGAGGGTGTCGGCCGCAATCCTCAGATTCACCCGCCCCGAGTGGGCCTTGATCAGACCGGGTTCCTCGATGATGCAGCCGACCCTCTTGGTGATCGAGTTCAGCTCGCCCGGAACTCGAAGGCCCATCACCTCGATATCGCCACCTTCGGGCCGGGTCAGGCCCATCAGGGCCCGGAAGGTCGTCGTCTTCCCTGCTCCATTCGGACCGAGGAATCCAGTTATCTGGCCAGCAGGAATGTCGAAGTCGAGACCTCTGAGCGCCTCGGTCTTCTTGTAGGTCTTGCTGAGTCCTCGAACTCTTATGGCCGTGGCCGCTGTCATGTTCGAAGAAAATAGGAGTTCACGCGAAGCAACTCAACTTGCCGCCGGTACCCAGTGGATGGTGACTCCCGACCGATCCATCCGTACCCCGACCACGTCGATCCGGGTGGCGCCGAGTCTCCTGCCGAGCCGGGCGACGTGACGTCTCTTCGACTCGGGGGCGGCGTCAACCGGATCGTGGGCGCTCATGGTCGACCTCACCTCGACAGCGACCTTGTCTCGCCCATCGATCATCAGCAGATCGATCTCGCCACCGTCGACTTGGACGTTTCGCGCGACGAGTTCCATTCCCGCGCCGGACAGATACCAGGCCGCCAGACGTTCTCCCGCTTGACCGAGGGAGAGCCTGGGGTGGGTCAGAGGGAGATCTCCGACTTCTCCAGCTCTTCCACGTTGACATCGCGGAAGGTGAGCACCTGAACGTGCTCCAGGAAACGGGCGGGACGGAACATGTCCCAGACCCAGGCGTCCTTCATGTCGACCTCAAAGAACACTGATCCATTGGCCTCACGGACCTGGATGTCGACGTTGTTGGCCAGGTAGAAACGGCGCTCGGTCTCCACGACATACTTGAACATCGGGAGGACGTCGTGATACTCCTTGTAGAGCTTGAGCTCAACCTCGGATTCGTAGCGCTCCAGGTCTTCTTCCATTTCTCCTCACCACATGGATCGACCGCTTCGATCATACGCCCGCCCTGGATCTAACACCTACGCGAAAGGTGGGACAGTTTCTAGAGGGGCTCCTACAGGCCTCCGAAGTTGGAGAGGGGCCAAATGGTTACAAAGGCGCGTCCGATCAGGTCCTCATACGGGATGGTGCCGAATCGGCGACTATCGAAACTGAACTGCCGGTTGTCACCCATGACGAAGACCTCTTCTTGACCAATGACAAAGGGGCCCTCGTCTGCCATCGTCGTTCCGTCGCGGAGATAGGGCTCGGCAATCGGCTCCCCATCGACGAGCATCTGATTGTCGACGATCTCCAATGTCTCGCCGGGCAGTCCGATCACACGTTTAATCAGGTCGTCCCGACCGCGAGTTCGGATGCCTACGGCTTCCAGAACCGAGCGAATCACGGCCTCCGGAAAGGACTCGTCGATTTCGGGCTCGGCGGGATCGCGGAAGACCACGATGTCGCCCCGCTGCGGCTCGCCCCAGCGAAACTCGAGCTTGTTGACCATTACCCGGTCGTTGACCTGGATCGCGTCCAACATCGATTCGGAGGGAATCCAGAACGGCTGGATCAGGAACGTCTTTATGAGAACAGCGATAACGAGCGCTGTGAGGAGAAGGCCGGGCAGTTCTGCCCAGAAGGATCGTCGCCGCGGCTGCTCCGACGGCTCGGTTGCTTCCTGGGAGAGGTTCTCGATGGGAGGAGGCGAACTCAGTCGCGCAACTCCTTGATACGGGCGGACTTGCCCACCCGATCACGCAGGTAGTAGAGCTTGGAGCGACGAACGTCGCCTCGCCTGGTGACTTCGACCTTCTGAATGATCGGCGCGTTGACCGGGAAAACCCGCTCGACACCGACCCCAAAGCTCAGTTTGCGAACGGTGAACGAAGCACGGGGACCGTATCCGTTTCGTGCGATGACCACTCCCTCGAAAACCTGCACTCGTTCACGACCACCCTCGACCACGCGAACATGAACCTTCACGTTGTCGCCGGCGCGGAAATCGGGAATGTCGTCGCGGACGTGCGCGCTCTCAACTGCTTGAAGATCGTTCATGGAAGACTCCTAGATGCATCCGGAAACGTGATGGTCTGATCCGGGAGCGAAATTGTATCAGGTCTGCGAATCCTTGCCATTCTCCAGGAGATCGGGGCGAACTCGCATGGTTCTCTCCAGCCTCTGGGCGGCCCGCCACGCTTCGATTTTCCCGTGGTCGCCGCTGAGCAGTATCTCGGGAACGGCCAGGCCTTCGAAGACGGCCGGCCTCGTGTAGACGGGCTCTTCGAGCAGACCGTCCCTGAAAGACTCCTTCTCGGTCGATTCGGGGTTGCCTACTACGCCGGGAAGCAGGCGGGCGACCCCTTCGATTGCCGCAGCCGCGGCTACCTCTCCCCCGGCCAGAACGTAGTCGCCGAGGCTCACCTCCTCGTCGATGTGGCTGTCGATGAAGCGTTGGTCGACGCCCTCGTAGCGGCCACACACGAATGTGACCTCTTCGAGACCAGACCATCGATCGAGCGTCGCCTGTGTCATCGGGGTGCCGCTAGGCGTGAATAGGACCCTATGTGTGGTGTCCAGGGATTTCAGGGCGTTGACCAGAGGCTCGACCATCATCACCATCCCCGGCCCACCGCCGAACGGTGCATCGTCGAGCTGGCGGTGCTTGCCGAGCCCGTGCTCGCGCAGGTCGTGGAGCCCGACCTCCAGGATCCCGTCCTCGATTCCTCGGGCAACGATCGACGTCTCGAGCGGCCCATCGAAAAACTCGGGGAACATGGTGACGACGTGAATTTTCACGACCGCGAGGGTAGGACGGGGCGGTGACTTTTCCCCTAATCTCGACCCGATGCCAGATTTCGACTCCGGTTGGGAGCAGTACGCCGAAGTCACGGCCGGTCGGCCACCACTTCCCTTCTTCGATGTGGCCGTCGCCAAGGCCAACGGCGACCACGGCGACGGTCGTCTGGTGGTTGATCTGGGCTCAGGAGGTGGTGTCGAGGCGCGGGCGTTCCTGGAACGAGGATGGAGGGTGTTCGCCGTCGATGCCGAGCCGAGGGCGGTGGAGGTTCTGCTCGAACGAACCAACCGCGAGCATCTGGACCGACTGGAAACGGCCGTCGGAAGATTCACCGACGTGACCCTGCCGCAAGCCGATCTGGTCTACGCCTCGCTGTCACTCCCGTTCGCGGTCGACGACTTCGAGGAATCGATCGCCTCCGCCTTGGCCGCGGTCAGGCCCGGTGGGTGGTTCATCGGTGTTCTTCTGGGACCACATGACACATGGGCCGACCAGGTGGCGACAGTCGATCGATCGGACATCGCCAGGCTGTTCACAGATTTCGAGAATCTGGACATCGACACCCATGAATTCGATGGACCATCGGGAATCGGACCAAAGCACTGGCACTGGCATGTGATCAGCGCGAGAAAACCTTCCTGATCCGGGACATCCCCCTGGAATCTGTCAGGGGGTGTCGGTACGGTAGAACACATGTTCGATTTGGAGTTGGCACCGCGGTTTTCCGACCAGGAGTTGGAGCAGCTCACTGTCTCAGAGTTCGCCGCCTGGGATGGTGTCGAACCGGATCGTCACCTGGTCCCGGCCGACCTGGACAGCTGGGAGCCGGGTCCTTGGCTGGCTGCGGTGCTTTCCTCTATCGACCCGGCCAGGGTCAACGGCCACGACATCGTGACGTTGATGAGGGCTCATTCCCGTCAGGTGGCCCATGACCAGGCCGGCTACTACCGGTCGATCGGCGAGGTGGCGACCGCGGTACCTACCGGTGACGATGGTCCGCCTGAACGATCTCAGGAATGGTACGAGTACGCCAACATGGAGGTTCGGGCCGCGCTCACCCTGACCCGGAGGGCGGCCGACTCCAACGCCTCCCACACCATTGGATACCGTTCCAACAGGTCATGTGCGTTGCGGATCTCGTTGTCGGCCGCCCTCCGGGTCAGGGTGAG
>JAYEGJ010000057.1:0-2436 GCA_034658975.1 Actinomycetota bacterium | reverse complement strand
GATCCTTCCGAGGTCGTGATCGGGATCGAAACCGACAGGGGGCTATGGGCTCATGGTTTGGTTGCGGCTGGCTATCAGATCTATGTAATTAACCCTAAAGCGGCGTCTCGGTATCGGGATAGGCACTTGTCGCCACCGGGTGAATACTGACCCCTTATCACCGCCCGAATTTTGTCCCCCTCCCTGGTCGGGTCCACCACAGATAGTGCTGGATGTTCGATCCTGGCTGGATGCCAGCTGGGAGGATTGGAGATTGATCGACGTGGAAGATTGGGCCGAGATTCGGCGACTGCATCGAGCTGAGGGGTTGGGGATCAAGACGATCGCTAAGAGGTTGGGGGTGGCTCGGAACACGGTGCGGGCTGCGCTGGCTTCGGATGGGCCGCCTCGATATGAGCGAACACCGCAGGGTTCGATCGTTGACGCGGTGGAACCGGAGATCCGGAGACTGTTGGGGGAGTTCCCGAAGATGCCGGCGACGGTGATCGCCGAGCGGATTGGGTGGGAGCGGGGAATGACGGTGCTGCGGGACAGGGTTGGGGAGTTGCGGCCGTTGTTTGTGCCTCCGGATCCGTCGCAACGCACTTGGTATCGGCCTGGCGAGTTGGCCCAGTTCGATTTGTGGCAGCCCGATGTGGCAATTCCGATCGGGTTCGGGCAGACGGCGAAGCTGTGGGTTGTGGTGGGGGTATGCGGCTTCTCGAGACTGATCGGCGCGGTGATGGTGCCGTCGCGGGCCGCTGGTGACGTGTTGGGTGGGATGTTGGGTGTGATCGGCGGGTTCGGGGCGGTGCCACGGCAGGTGGTGTGGGATCAGGAGGGTTGCATCGGTCGGATCCGTCACCACAAACAGGTGCTGACCGCAGAGTTCGGAGCCTTCTGTGGGGTCCTTGGGATGGGAGCGATCCTGGTCGGCCCAGCAGATCCGGAGGCGAAAGGGATGGTGGAGCGGGCCAACGGCTATCTCGAGACCAGTTTCCTGCCCGGCCGCTCCTTTGAAGATATCGACGATTTCAACCGTCAACTCGCTGGCTGGCTGAAACGGGCTAACCAACGGATCCATGGCACCACCAGAGTTCGGCCATCGGAGGCGATCTTCGAAGACCGGGGAGCGATGATGGGATTCCCGCCGGTGTTACCCGACCCGGCATGGAAGTTCACTGTTCGGCTGCCTCGCGATCATTACGTTCGGGTGAACACCAACGACTATTCAGTGAACCCCCGTTTCGTTGGCCGACGTGTCGACGTTGTGGTGACCCTCCACGAAGTCGTCGTCACCTGTGACGGAACCGAGATAGCCCGCCATCGCCGTTGTTTGGCCAAACATCAAACGCTGTTAGCAGCGGAGCATGCCCGGATCCTCCGCCAAATGAGAACCGAAGCTGCTGCAGTCGAACCAGCAGCGGTGGACACCGGGGTCGAGGAGCGCGACCTCAACGTCTACGACCAGATCCTCGTCGAGGTGGCGTCATGACCCAACAAAGACCCACAGCTGACATTGCCTACCTGTGTCGAGCACTGAAAGCACCATCGATGGCCCGGGCAATCGAACGCCTCGCCGAGCGGGCCCGTCAAGAGGAATGGAGCCACCAAGAGTTCCTGGCGGCCTGTCTCGAGCGAGAGGTGGCTGCCCGCCAGACCAACGGTGGTGAACTCCGCATCAAAGCGGCACGGTTCCCCGCGAGGAAAACCATCGAGGACTTTGACTTCTCCTTCCAACGGTCGCTGCAACGAGACACCCTGTTGCATCTGGGAACTCTCGACTTTGTCGCCGGCCGAGAAAACGTGGTGTTCTTGGGCCCACCCGGCACCGGCAAAACCCATCTGGCTATCGGATTAGGGATCAGAGCCTGCCAAGCCGGGCATCGGGTCGCTTTCGCCACCGCCACCCACTGGGTGGCGCGTCTCGCCGAAGCCCACACCGCTGGTCGTCTCCAACAAGAACTCACCCGACTCGGAAGAATCCCGCTACTCATCGTCGATGAAGTCGGATACATCCCCTTCGAAGCCGAAGCCGCCAACCTGTTCTTTCAGCTGGTCTCAGCCCGCTACGAACGAGCCTCGGTCATTGTCACCTCCAACAAGCCGTTCGGACGGTGGGGCGAAGTCTTCGGAGACCCCATAGTGGCAGCAGCCATGATCGATCGCCTCGTCCACCATGCAGAAGTCGTCTCCCTCAAAGGAGACTCCTACCGACTCAAAGACCGCAACCTAAGGAGCATCCCAACCGACAACACACAGTGACCAAAACCCGGCCCGGGGGGTCAATTTTCACCCGGTGCCAGGGGGTCAATTTTCAGGCGGTGTTGACAGCACTCGGTATCGGGAGCAAAATCTGATGCGGGGGACGCCAAAATGCTGGCAAATCTGGTCCGTACGGACCGTCACAACCATCGGCTGGTTGCTGGGGACAGCCCTTTGGTGGAGAGTATCAAG
>JAYEGJ010000056.1:0-2450 GCA_034658975.1 Actinomycetota bacterium | reverse complement strand
TACGGTCTGGGAGGAAGAGGGAGAGGACTGGCAAGGTCCCGGAATCGAGTCGATATCACAAGTCGTCCCGGCCGTGTCACGCTTGTTGCGTGATACAGCCCGGCACCACATCCAGTCGAGTAGAGGGCACCCAGACGGAAGCCCGTAAGAGAAGGAGAGGACTATGCCAGACGGAAAGCCGAATATTCTCATCCTGTGGGGGGATGACATCGGGATTACCAACCTGAGTTGTTACAGCGATGGAATCATGGGATACCGCACCCCCAACATCGACCGGATTGCCGACGAGGGTGTGCGGTTTACCGACTACTACGGCGAGCAGTCCTGCACGGCTGGTCGAGCTGCGTTCATCACCGGCCAGAGCGTTTACCGAACCGGTATGTCCAAGGTGGGGCTTCCCGGCATGCAGTTCGGTCTCCACGAGGATGATCCGACAATTGCCACCGCGCTCAAGGAACAGGGCTACACAACGGGCCAGTTCGGCAAGAATCATTTCGGCGATCTCGATGAGTCCCTGCCAACCAATCGCGGCTTCGACGAGTTCTTCGGTAACCTTTACCACCTGAACGCCGAGGAAGAGCCCGAAAACGTCGATTATCCGACCGACGAGGAGATCCCGGGCTGGACCGAGAGGTTCGGACCTCGCGGCGTGCTCCACTGCTGGCGCAACGACGACGGCACCCAGCGCATCGAGGACACGGGTCCGCTCACCAAGAAGCGGATGGAGACCATCGACGAAGAGCTCATCCCTGGAGCACAGCGCTTTATCCGCGACGCCGTGGCCGATGACAAGCCGTTCTTCATGTGGTTCAACACGACCGGTATGCACTTCCGGACCCACATCAAGGATGAGATCCGGGGCCAGGCGGGACGTTGGCAGTCCGAGTACCACGACGCCATGGTCGAACACGACAAGCGCATCGGGGAGATGCTCGATCTGGTCGACGAGCTCGGCATCGCCGAGGACACGATCGTCATGTACAGCACGGACAACGGGGTGCACATGAACTCGTGGCCCGATGCCGGCATGACCCCGTTCCGCAACGAGAAGAACTCGATGTGGGAAGGCGCCTACCGGGTGCCCTGCCTGGCGCGGTGGCCTGAACACATTCCGGCAGGAACGGTGCTCAACGGCATGGCTGCCCACCTTGACTGGTTCACCACGCTCTTGGCCGCCGCCGGTGTCGACGACATCGCCGACCAGTTGAAAGCGGGAACCGAGCTCAACGGGAAGGAATACAAGGTCCATCTCGATGGCGAAAACATGTTGCCGTACTGGACGGGCGAAGTCGACGAGAGCCCTCGCAAGCAGTTCATCTACTTCTCCGATACCGGAGACCTGTGTGCGGCGCGAGTCTTCAACTGGAAGATCGTATGGCTCGAGCAGCGGGCAGCGGGCACACTCCAGGTTTGGCGGGAACCGTACACAGAGCTGCGGGTACCGTTGATCTTCAACCTGCGAACCGACCCATTCGAGCGAGCCAATCTCACGTCGAACACGTATGAGGACTGGTTAATCGACCACGCCTACATGATGGGGCCGGCCCAGTTCTTCATCGCTGGCCTGGCCGAGTCACTGAAGGAATTCCCGCGCAGGCAGGAGCCACCCAGCTTCAGCATCGACCGAGTGGTTGCCAAGCTCCAGGAGGGGGTAGGCAGCAGCTAGGGCGGCGGACAGGCGAACCGCAGGGGATGGCAGGGCTCGAAGCCCTGCCATCCCCCTATTTACATACAAGGAGCTGCAATGTCTGATCAAACGATCTTGCCCTCGTGGCGAGAAGGAGCAACCAGAACCGCCATCCTCTCGTTCTTCGACCAGATTGATGAGATACCTCCTGCGGATCGTGTCGCCGTCTTCGACAACGACGGAACGATGTGGGGCGAGAAGCCCAACTACACCCAGATTGAGTTCTGGCTGCTCGAGCTCGAGGCAGCGGTCGCCAAGGACAATTCGCTGGCAGACAAGCCCGAGTTCCGGGTTGTCCTAGATGGAGATGCGGCGGCGATCCACGAGATGGGTATCGAACGTCTTGGGGGCGCGTTCCTAGACCTCTTTGCCGGTATCACGCCGGAAGTCTTCAATGCCAAGGTGGCGGATTTCTTCGCCAAATTCCGGCATCCTGAGCGTGGAGTGCATCTTCGCGAGGCGCGATATCAGCCGATGCTCGAACTCCAAGCTGAGCTTGAGGCCCGCGGGTTCGATTTCTACATCGTTACCGGAGGAGGGGCAGAGTTCGTCCGGGTCATCGTTGAGGACTTCTACGGCGTCAAGCCGGAAGGAGTCGTTGGATCCCAGATCGACTACGAGATGAGCCGAGACACCATATGGCTGTTCGCCATTTAAAGCGGTACGCGAGCTGGGTTCAGAACGTCGTGAGACAGTTCGGTCCCTATCTTCCGTGGGCGTAGGAAAGTTGAAGAGATTTGCCCCTAGTACGAGAGGACCGGGG
>JAYEGJ010000055.1:0-2451 GCA_034658975.1 Actinomycetota bacterium | reverse complement strand
GGTAGGTGTCGTCGACGATGGTGAGGGTCCAGATCCCCTTGCGGCTCAGATCTTCGACCTCGAGGGTTGCAGCAGCTCCATCCTTCAACAGGGTCTCGATTCGGGCCGCAAGCTCGAGATCGACTCCGGGAACGCCACCCGGGTCGAAAGCGTGGCTGAACACATCCGCCGGGCTGCGTCCCCAATCCTTCAGCGCATTGGCTAATTGATGCCACTGCTTGGCGGTCAGGGAAGGTCGTGTTCGCTCTCCAAGCCGCGTGGTGAGAGCCACCACCGCCTTGGCGTCGTTGGTGAGGGTCATGCCCCACCTCCTGAAGTGTCGGCGAGTGCCAGAGGGTAGACGGGGTGCCCGGTCGCCGACCGCAGCTGGTGACCGACGATGGAGAACGTCCACCTCGAATCGACAACGTCGTCTACCACCAGGACGGGGCCCGGCCGGGTGTCGGTGAGCTCGAAGGCACCTGCCACGTTGCGTGCCTGCTGGCAGCTGTTCTGCATCGTGGTCTGAGGTGGAGCGACACGCACCCGTCTCAGGGAGTCCACGGCTTCGATGTCAAGCTTGTCCGCCAGCCGTCGGGCGAGGTCCTCGACCATCCCCTGTCCCGAACTGGAAGGGATCCAGGTGAGCCAGGTTGGTGACGGAAGCGGAGACCACTCGCCCACGAGACCGGTCATGGCGTCCACGAGTTGGTCGTCGAAGCGCCCATCCCGGTACTTGCCATGCTCCACCAGTTGGGCGAGTCCGGGGTCGCTCCAGCGGGTGAGACAACGCCCGACCTCGGTCGGGTTCGCTCTGAGGTTGATGTCGATGCCCAGATCACAAGGCACGATCTTGCGAGGCTTGATCTCCAGAAGCGTTTTTCTCAGCTGAGCCAGAGCTTCTTGGACGAGGTGGTCATCCACCTCTGCGGAGAAGGCGGTGCCGACGCAGTTGGCGCAGCGTCCGCAGCGTTCGGCTCCAGGGTCGTCGAGCTGGTTACGGAGGAACTCCATGAGACAGGCGTCGGTCGACACGTACTCCTGCATTGCGGCCTGTTCTGCCCGTCGATCAGCGGTGACAGCGGCGATCCGCTCGGTGGGGTAGGTCCAGGGTTGGGCCGAGCGGCGCCATCTGGGCCCTTCCTTGTAGACGGCTCCCTCGACCTCGAGGATCTTGAGCATGGCGTCTATCCGGCTACGTCGGAGGTTGACCAGCTCCTGGATCCGGGAGATGGTCAGCCCGTCGGCAGAGGTTCGGAGGTGATCGAGCACCAGCAGGCAGTCCTCCTCGGCGGGGAAGGCCATCTTGATGAACCAGTCCTGGATGTCGGTGTCCTCCCAACCCGACAGGGCTATCCCGTGGGACTCATCAACGGCACGTCCCGCACGGCCCACCTGCTGGTAGTAGGCAATCGCCGAGCCGGGTGTCTGGTAGTGGATCACGAACTCGATCCTGGGGTTGTCGTAGCCCATGGCCAGCGCCGACGTCGCGGCGACCACCTTGAGGTCCCCTGATGTCAGCCGCTGTTCGATCTCCAGCCTGGCCTCGTGGTCCATGGGCCCGGTATATGAGGCTGCTCGAATTCCCTGTGACCGCAGCCAGTCCCCGACACGTTCTGCATCGTGGACCGTCAGGCAGTAGACGATCCCCGATCCAGCCAGATCGGGAATGGTCTTGGCCAGCCAAGCCATCCGCTCGGCCTTGTTCTCGATGTTGAGGACCTGGAGGGCAAGGGATTCACGTTCGAGGGTGCCTCTGAACACCTGGAGGTCTCTCCCGAGTTGCTCCTCGACGTCGGCGATGACCCTGTCGTTGGCGGTTGCGGTGGTGCCGAGCACGGGGATGTTGGGAGGCAGGGCGTCGACGACCTGGCGGAGCCGTCGGTAGTCGGGCCTGAAGTCGTGGCCCCAGTCGCTGATGCAGTGGACCTCGTCGATCACCAGAAGCCCGACGTCGTTGAACAAATGCGCCAACACGTCACGCCGGAACTCGAGGTTGTTCAAACGCTCGGGCGAGATCAGAAGCAGGTCGAGGCGGCCTTCTCCAATCTCGTCGAAGGTCTCGGCCCAGTCGTCGACGTTGGTCGAGTTGACCGTCTTCGCCTTCAGTCCCAGGCGGTCGGTCATCTCGAGCTGATTGCGCATGAGGACGAGGAGTGGTGAGACGATCACGGTCGGGCCTGCCCCCTCATCGCGGAGGAGGCGGGTGGAGATCAGGTAGACCGCCGACTTGCCCCACCCGGTTCGTTGAACGACCAGCGCCCTGGCGCGATCGCCGGCTACCGCCTTGATCGCCTCGAGCTGACCATCTCTGAACTCAGCGCCGGGGGCACCAGTCAACTGACGCAGCAAAGAGAGCGAGCGTTCGTCGAATGACCCCATGGCCTCCACCGTACCGAGACCGTGTGACGGAATCGGAGTGAGTCGCCCTCGACAGTCTGTTGACCTTTCTTCGTCGGCCCCCAAGGGGCC
>JAYEGJ010000054.1:0-2451 GCA_034658975.1 Actinomycetota bacterium | reverse complement strand
TCAACCGTCACGGCAACCGAGTACATCGCTCGCGAACTCTCCCCCGTCGCTGCAGAGACCTCTGACGGTCGACAGCACTTCTCGGGTTGCACCGGTGCTAGGAGACGAGGTCGATGGCGATGGACTTCGCCCCGGCGTCACACCGAACCACAGCAACAACCCGCCCATCGCCTCACCACGAATAGTCGCAGATGTGCACCCGTCTGTCCTCCTCGAACGAACACCTCACGCGATCCGGACGTGGGTGCACCGCTTGCTGCGGATGCATGTGGTGTTGAGGGGGGTTGGATCCGGAACACGTGACATCGTTACCGGGGCGGCTGACCGTGGTGTAGTCCTCGCGGTGGCGGGGGGACATGAGGTTCCCTCCTTGGATCTGGTTCATGTCCCTGATCGTGGAGGAGGACCATTGACGCAAAGTTGACCAGAGCCTCCGGTTCGGCATTCCGGTCGCGCAATCCGGGTCCAGAAACCTCACTCGCGGTTTCCTGACGTCTCGGTGAAAGCGAGGCTTCTCGGTCGACCGGCGGCCCGGCCAGCCCCGACATCCAGCTCGGAAAGACCCGCCGTGGGTCCGAATCCCGTTGCCACACACGGATCCGCCGGAATGAATCGTGATCTTGCGGCCGTTCACCGTCATCGATCCCGGGGACCCCGGACGCTACGTTGCTGTCGTCGTAGCCGCCGCTCTCGATCGTCACGGGCGTATCGAAAAGGGCGCAACATCCGTGGCCCGATGCGCGGAAACCGAGTTGACCCGGCCGCTGCGACTCGCTGGCAAGGGTTCCGGCAACTCTGCGGCAACTCTCGGTCAACTCTGCGTCATCTCTGAAGGAGTGGTTCTTGTCAAGGACGGTGTGTAGCGGGTCTTTCGGGTTTTCGTGGGGTTCGGCCGCGTCGAAGCAGCCGGGGGGCCGGCCGGGTCGGTTTCGATGATGTCGAGGTCAGTTGTGTGCGGATGCTCCTGGGGAGGTGGGGTTCGGGTGTGGTCCTTCTCCAATCCCGCAGCGGATGCGGGGTGGGCAGCCCGAGGTTCGGGTGCCGGTCATCTCTACGCCCAGCCCGCCGAGGGATCGGGGGTGGGCTTGGAGTGGTTCGGCCACGGCGCGGGTGGGCTCAATCAATTGGGCGGCTACCGCCACCGGGTGTGGTGGGGGCCATGACGCAGAACGAGCACGCCACCCGGCCGTCGCCGAACCTCACGCGGCCGCCTCACGGTCGAGGCAGCGGATATGACCGTCGCGGAGTCCGTAGAACACCAGGACGATGATCTTGCGGGCGACCGCTACCTTGGCGACCGATTTGCCTCTCCGTTCGGCGATCCGCTGGTAGTCGGTTTTGAGGAACGACCCGGAACGGAGCTTCTGGGCGGCTTCGACCGCGGCCCACCGCACCAGGCGGGATCCTTGTTTGGTGATCCTGCCCCGGTGAACCTTGTCGTCGGACTCGTGGTGGCGGGGAGTGAGCCCGGTCCACGACGCGAGATGCCGGCCCGACGGGAACCGGGTGACGTCGCCGATCTCGGCGATGAACACTTGAGCCAGGATCGGACCGACCCCCGGGATGGCCTGGATCGCCTGATAGTGAGGATCGTCCCGGAACAAGGGAGCGAGCTCGGCTTCGATCACGCCGACCTCGGTGTCGTAGCCCTCAATCAGCCGCCGCAGCGATCCAACCCGGGTCGTGTACGCCTTCCCCAACGGGGTGTCGTCCAAGAGCCGGTTCCCGGCCACACCGAACAGATCGGTCATCGGCACCGGGACCCCTTCTTTGGCCAACACCGCATGGATCTGGGCCTTGAGACCTGACCGCAACGCCACCAGCTTGGCCCGATACCGCACCAGTTCGCGGACCTGACGCAGCTCGGGGGGCGCGATCCAGGCTTCGGGGAGCCGACCCAGACGCAACATGTCCACCAGATCCACCGCATCGGCAACGTCGTCCTTGCGTCGCCGATGCCCCCAGTTCAATCCGAGGGGATGCGCCAAATGCACCGTGGCGCCGCATTCCTGTTGGAGGAAATCGACCACCCAATACCAGCCGTAGGTGGCCTCGATCACCACCTCTGGGGCCTCACCGGCCTTGGCCACCTCGACCGCCAACGCCATCGGATCGTTATCGATCCTCACCGGCGAGTCCACCAACTCGCCGTCGCTGTCCTTGCGCACGATCACCATCCGTTTCCGATGCAGATCAATCCCGACATACTCTCCAGCCACAAGGGGCCTCCCTTCTCTGGCGCTCCAACACGAAGCGCAACCGATACAGACAACCCGATTGTGCTCTCGAGCCGTCAGGAGCGGAGGCCCCGCTCCTTCATCCCATCAACCGTCACGGCAACCGAGTACATCGCTCGCGAACTCTCCCCCGTCGCTGCAGAGACCTCTGACGGTCGACAGCACTTCTCGGGTTGCACCGGTGCTAGGAGACGAGGTCGATGGCGATGGACTT
>JAYEGJ010000053.1:0-2539 GCA_034658975.1 Actinomycetota bacterium | reverse complement strand
GGTGCACCCCGCCGGTGCTGTGGGCGGTATCGACGGATATGACGCCGTGATCGTCGGGGGCGCGCTCTACGCCACCCGCTGGCACAAGGACGCACGCCGGTTCGTGAAGCGCCACGCAGATGCACTCCGGCAGAAGGACGTTTGGCTGTTCAGCAGCGGACCCCTCGACGATTCGGCCCTGACCGGCGAGATCCCGCCGGTACGTTTCGTCAAGAAGACCCTGGCCTCCGTCGACGCCCGTGGTCACATCACGTTCGGCGGACGAATGCCCCCAGACGCGAAAGGCTTCCCGGCGGGCGCCATGGCGAAAGACAACGCCGGAGACTGGCGAGACCGCGACCAGGTACGCCACTGGGCCAAGAAGATCAGCGAAGACCTGACTTCCTCGTGAACCGGCCTCCGGCCGGCTCACGAGGAAGTACTACGTATCACGTACTACGTACCACGACGACGCGTTTTGACTGGCCTCGCCATGCTTGGATGTCGCGCGGATCGGTGTGGTTGAGGCATTCCGGCATGCTCAAAGCCTTTGGCATGTATGGCTTCCACGCTTGAGCCACCGATGTGGGCTTCCCTATCCGCGCGATACGCGAAACCCCGGTGGGGGGCTGGCTCGTAGCACGTGATACGTGATACGGGGGAACCCTCACCACATCGGTAACACTTCGTAGAGGTTCTATGGCCCTCAGGACATTGGTTACACGTGGTGGAGGAGGCTTTGGTCTGCCGGCTGGTAGTAGGGCTCGTTGATGGTGTGTTTGATGGGGTAGTCGAAGCGGGTGACGGGTTCACCTTGGTGACGGATCTCGAGTTGGTGGTTGCCGGTGGTGATGGTGGCGGTGACGAGTCCTCCGATTGGGATCGTGTCGGGAACTGGCCATTCGATGAGAGCGACTTTGACGGTTCGACGGTCGGTGACATGTCGGATGAACGTGATTCGTCCGTCACTGATGGGGAGGGTGAGGCTGCCTTTCGAGTCGAGGTAGTCGGCAAGGGTGATGGCTGGTGGCCAACGAAGGCTGTTGCTGGCTGCAGCGATGTATTCGGCTGGGTAGCGGGTTCCTGCCAGGTCTGGGTTGAGGATCGGGCGGCAGGTATTGAGCCATTCAACCGCACGGTTCGATCCCTGTCTCAGCTCGTCGAGGTTGTTGTAGTGCTCGGCTCTGATGGTGCGGTTCTGCCATTCGTTGTTGACTGCTTCGATGTGGTTGGTCCACCCGTGGCGTCCTGGGGGCCCGACGATCACCTCGGCTCCGAACCAGAGACAGACCCGTACCCAGTTGGTGAACGGATTGTTGGGGTGGGTGGTTTTGGCGAACATGTTGTCGACCGACATCCCTTGGGGTATCGACAGTTTCGGCCATGCCCGTTCGATCAGGAACTGCACTGCGGTCAGGATGGTGCGGTTGAGGAACTGGCCCGAGTCGATGCCGTGGGATCCAACGTCACCGACCTGGATCGACTGGAAACGGATGCCTCCTTCGAGATACCGGTCCTGGATCCAGTCCGCTTGTTGCCACACGCCAGGGCCAGCTACCTGGGGTAGGGGCAGTTTCACCTCTGATGATCGGTCCCGTTTCCTGCGCTGACGGGTAACTCCTGCGTCAGACAAGATCCGGTCGATCGTCGCCACCGACGGGATATCGGACCATCCCTCTCGTTCCATCTGAGCCAGGATCGACAACGCACCAATCGACGCCTCAGGCTTCCCGGAAAGAATGGATCGCGTTTCGAGAATCTTCGCAGCAGTCTCGGGTCGGGTCTTGGCCGGCTGGGTCTTGGGTGCCCGGGAACGATCCTCAAGACCGATATCGCCTTCGGCACGGAACCTGCCAACCCACTCGTACACCCATCTACGCGACCGCTCTACACGACGAGCGACCTCAGCAACAGACACGCGTTCATCGACAAGACGAACCGCTTCGCGACGACGCGCAACCTCAGAACCGAACTCCACACCGAACCTCCCACATCGCTGGGAAGATTCTCCAATGTGTTACCGATGTGATGAGGGAAAAGTGTTACCGATGTGGTGAGGGTTCCCCCGTATCACGTACTACGACGGGCGGCCGCGCTCTTCGTTTCTGCTCTGGACTCTGGACTCTCGACTACTCCGCGTGTAGATCGAATACCGCCTCCGCGACTGCCTGTCCCGCGATCGTCAGTTCGATACGGTGGCGGCCGGGGTGGTAGCGCCTGGTGGTGATCTCGCGGATGGGATGTCGCTTGCGGAGGTGGGAGCCGGCGCCCGGTGCCAGATCCATCGTGGTCCACTTGAAGACCTTGGGCGCGGTCGAGCCGTTCGCTTTCACGTGGTGGATCGTGTAGTCGACGACGAGTTTCTGGCTTCGGTCGGAAGTCGAGCGGATACTCGCCCTGATCTCGAGGGTGTCGCCGAGCGCGATCACCGGTGGTGTGAGCGAGAAGTCGTCGACTACGACGGCAACATCGGTCGTGAAGCCAAGGATCTCGAGCGCGCCGCGCTGGCCCTGTTTGACGAGCGTGCGGAGTCCGCGTTGCAGCAACTGGTCGGTTTCCC
>JAYEGJ010000052.1:0-12660 GCA_034658975.1 Actinomycetota bacterium | reverse complement strand
CGAGCGATCGGTGACACCGGAGACCGACTCCGCCTTGGTCGGGTCGAGTGAGATCGCACTGATGGTGCTGGGAACGGTCTCCGCGCTTGCAGACGCCATCTGACCGGTGATGGCGGCCTCGGTCGCGTCGGTGAGGCCGTCGCCGTCGGTGTCGTCGCCCTCCTCCTGGTTGTCGACCAAGTCCTGGATGGCGATCGCAAACGTCGCAAGAATCGGATCCTTCTCCGAGGCGGCCTCCAAGACGGCCAGGGCCTCGTCCACCTTCTCCGCATCCGGAGTGTTCGGATCCATCACAATCGGCTCAACCTCTCGGAAGAACTCGACCGCCTCGACTGAGAGGGCCGACAGCTCGACCTCGGCGACATCGGAAAGGCCGTCGTCGTCGGTGTCGATTCCCTCGCCGGCGCCCTCGAGGATGTCCTGGGCCTCCTCGGATAAGGGACCGATGAAGGCGGAATCATCAGGAGCCTGGCCGATCTCGGCGATTAGCTGCTTCTGGTCGACGATGGACGCTGTCATTGCGTCGTCGGCGCCCTCGAGTCGAAGCTCTTGAGCCGTCAGCATGCCGGGAGTCCTGTCGACTGCCTCTTGCTGACTCACCTGGATGGTCTTCAGGTAGCTGATCACGTCGACGACCTGGTGCTCGTTGAGCGGTCCACCGCCGGGGAGACCCCAGGCCGGCATCGGCGTGTTGCCACGACCGAAGGTGATCCAGAAGTTCAGCTCGTCCTCGTCGAATCGGTAGAGGACGTCGTCCAGTGCGGGCGCAACCCAATCGACGGAAACGCCTGATCGAGGTTCGACGAATGGAGCCACGCCCCCCACGCCGAGCGGGCCGTGGCAGCTAAAACAGGCGAACTCCTCCACGAGGTGCTCGCCGCGGTCCACCGACTCTTCGACGAACGCCTCTACGAAGCCCTCCTGGCGATTCGTTTCACCCAGGAAGTAGAGAGGAAGAGAGATGGCAAGGAACGCCGATCCGACAATGGCGACCTTCTGCCCCTTCTCCAGTCGGCGGGTCTCCAGCTCTTGGTCGTTGATGCCCGGCTGCAGGTTGGGGGCGATCTCTTCGCCTCCGCGATTGCGCAGAGATGACACCATCATCAGACCCAGCCAGACGACTCCGGCGACGACCGCCAGAACGGTGATGAGGCTCGTTCCCACTCAGGCCTCACCCTCGCCGGCGGCGCCGATGCAGCTTGGCCCCTTCGGGTAGTTGACCGAAAGCGTGGGCGCTCTCGGGGTCTCGATGATCGACCCGGTCTTGATGATGAAACGGCCGTTGTCGATTTCGACCACGAACACATCGAGGTTCCGCGGCGCCGGACCGGCGAAATACTCCCCGATGGCGGAGTACTTGGAGCCGTGGCAGGGACATTCGAAGCCCTGTGACGGAGCGCACCAGGGCACCCTGCACCCGAGGTGGACGCAGCGCTGGAAGAGAGCCATGAACCCTTCGGTCTCGACGCTCTTGCCGACGTACTGCTCGGACAACGTGCTCGGCGCTGGAACGACATAGGCGCGTGCCTCGGGGACGAACAAAGGGATAGTCGAGCCATCCGCGGCCCGGACCGCTGCGGCGATGTCGGTGACCGCCCCGGCGTCGACATCGGTGCCGAATCCACCGCTCAGCTTTGGCCAGAAGAAGGCAAGCGAATTTATGCCGAGGATGCCGAGAAACGAGAAGAAGGTCGCGTTCATCGCCCTGTTGAGGAATTGGCGCCGCGTCACGCCCGACTCTTCCGGAGAAACCTCGACTATCCGCTGGGTCTCAACGACCTTCACAGCAACCGGCTGCTCGACCGGTGCCTCCTCCTCGACGAGGTCTTCGGAAACAGGTTCGGCGGCGACTGGAATCGGCTCGACCCGAACACCGGCCATCGACTTGTCGGCGTCCCGTGTTTCGGTGGACACACCCGCGGTCGGGTCCGGCTTGTCCGCCTGGGAGCGCCGGAAGGCGATGGTGAAAGCACCAACTGCTCCCAGGATCGCGAACAGCGCGACCCCGATAAGGATCATGTTGGCAAAACTCATTCGAAGTCGACCCAGTCCTTTAAGTCATCGAAGAAAATGCCGTCTTTCCACGGATACGACCAGTTGAAGCCTTTGCCACGGAAGAGAACACCGATGATGGTCAGCGTTGCCGAACCGGCGATGAACATCGAGTACAGAAGGATGGCGAACTTTCTGTCACTCGGCCGGGTCGAAGGGTTCTTGTCAACGTAGGGGACCATCATGAACCCGATCATTCCGACAACCGTCGGGACCATGACGCCTGCGATCTGGGGATCGAAGTAGCTCAGTAGCTCCTGGAGGCCGAGGAAGTACCAGGGTGCCTTCGACGGGTTCGGAGTGGCATTGAAGTTGGCGGGATCCAACAGGGGCGAGTGGATGACGACGGCCATGATCACGAGCAGGCCTGTGATCGCCAGCAGCGCCCCGAACTCGATCAGCATCAGATGGGGCCAGGTGTTGACCTTGTCGTGCGGCTCGGCCTTGACGTTCTGGATTGCCCTGGCCTTGACGACCGTGAGGAGCCGTTGTGTCCTCACGCCTTCGGGAGTTCCGGCCGGAGGGACGGAGGGACGGGCACTGACCAGGCCGGCCACTTTGCCGTTGCCGGCACCGTCGTCGTCGGCGGGAGCAGCTTCGGGCTTGTCCTCGACGATTGTCGCCACCGGTGATTCCTGAACTTCTGTTTCCTGGACCTCGGCTACAGGCTCCGGTTCGGGTTCTTCGGCAACCATGGCTGCGGGTGACTCTTCGGGAGCGGCCGCGGGCGGAGCCGCATCTACCGTTTCGGCGGGGGCCTCGGTCTGGGGCACTTCGACGGGAGGACCTTCGCCCTTCATCTCCGCAAGAACCTGTTCGACCGGCACACCGAGCGCCTTTGCCTTCGCTTCTGCCGATCTCCTCAGGAGACTCTCTGGGATATCAACCAATTGATGCTCCTTACAGCGGACCCGAAATGCCGCCGTCCTTCCGGACACGCCAGAAGTGAACGGCCATGAAAATCACAATGATGAACGGGAAGGCGAGGACGTGGAGAACGTAGAACCTGAGCAGGGTGGCAGCACTCACCTCGACACCGCCGAGCAGGCCAAACTTGACCTGGCCGCCGATTACGGGGACGAAACCCGCCATGTTGGAACCGACTGTCACAGCCCAAAGAGCTAGCTGGTCCCAGGGCAGCAGGTACCCGGAGAACGACAGCAGAAGCGTCAACAGCAAGAGGACGACACCGATCACCCAGTTGAACTCGCGCGGCGGCTTGTAAGCGCCGTGATAGAAGACACGGCTCATATGAAGGAAGACCGATAACACCATGAGGTGAGCCCCCCACCGATGCATGTTGCGTACAAGTGACCCGAAGGCCACATTGGTCGACAGCGCCGCCGTGTCGGCATAGGCGAGCTCGGCCGTCGGCGTGTAATAGAACATCAGGAAGATCCCGGTGATCGTCAGCAGGATGAAGAGGAAGAAGCTGAGCCCGCCGAGGCAGAGGGTGTAGGACAGCCTCACACCGTGTCTCTTTATCTTCACCGGATGGAGGTGATAGAGAACGTTGTTCATCACCACATAGGAGCGGTTTCTCGGACTGTCCGAGTATCCGGACTTGAAAGGAGAGCCGGGACGAAGGATCGACTCGACGACCTGCGACTTCCACAGCTTGTCGTTGGTCTCCTTGATCTTCTCCGAGAGCCGGGGCTTGGTGTCTGTCATGGTTCCTTTACGCCTCCCTACCAGCGCACACCGTACGAATAGCCGTTCTTGAAGTCACGTTGGCCCGTGTCGAAATCCCAGGGCCTGCGGTCCAAACCCAGTTCGACCGACTGATCGGCGAGCGATCCTTCGAACTTGCCGAGCGAGATGACGCCGGTGGGACACCGATCGATACACAGTTGGCATCGCGTGCACTCGTCCTCGTCAACCAGGAAGAAACCATGGTTCTGTTCGTCTTCTGCCGGGTGGTCGACGTTGACCCCTTCGGTGATGGCCGAGAGGGACAGGTAATGGATGCATTTCCACGGGCAGATGTCCACGCAGCCCTCGCAGAGGATGCACTCGGACTGATCGATGTGAAGGAACTGCTTGGGGCGAAGCTTGTCCTTGAAATAGTCACCTTCAACAACGGCGAGCTGATAGTCATCCCTGATCGGCGGGTTTTCATCAATGACACCACGAGGCATCAATCCCCTCCCTTGACCAACGGGCGGCCGTAGGGCGACTTGGGCTCGACGGGAGCAGCGCTCGCGGGCCGGCCATCCTTGATCTTTTGGAGCTGAAGGGTGAACACCCCGGCAACACCGAGCATCGCAACGATGTAGCCGCCCGAGATGGCGTCCTTGATTACCGCAAAGCTGATGTCCACCTCATTACCGAGCACGAGGATCGGAGGAACGGTGAAAGCGATGTTCTGCGACGACCATTCGAGGTCGGTCTGTGCGAAGTTGAGCCATTCGGAAGGCACCATGCCGAAAAAGAACACAAGAGCCAGCCAGGCGATCATGGCGGCGACCGCCGCCCTGGTCCAGGTCATCCTCTGATTGAGGACCCAGAGGAATGAGGCACCGGCAAGGACAAGAGTGGTGGAGCCGAGGACGATCAGATACCCGAGACCCTTCCAGATGATTCCCCGGGGCCACCAGTTGAGGAAGTCGACAACCACATCCACCTCGACACCGTCGACAACCTCGGTTTGGGAAAGGCTCGACCAGTGAATCCAGATGACGCCAAGCACCAGGCCGAGCAGGCCAAACAGCAGCGAAGAGCCACCGATGCTCTTGCGGCTGGCGTCGCTCAATTCTCCAAGGCGATACATTTTCAGTGGCTGTCCGGACGCGAGTAACTAGCTGTCGGAAGGTTTCTAGCACAACGCGGCGTCCCTCTGATAACCCAAGAGGGTTTGTTCAACACACATCTATGTCTGACGGCGAAGACGTTCAACGAAGTAGTTATGCTGCCGCCCGTCTGAACTCCGTCGAGGAAGACGTTTGACCGATACTCAAACTGCCGACAACCGAGCCCTCCAGGACGGAGGCGCCGACGCAAGTCGTGTCACCGCGACTCATTTCATGGTTGGCGCCGCGTTTCTCGTTCTCGGCGGTGAGCTTCTTCTTCTCCAGCTCATGTCCCTGTACTTCGACGAGCTGTTCCCCATCAGTTACGGCCGACTCGAGGCAATGGCGAACATCTCGCTGTTTCTCGGATTCGCGGTCATCTCCCTGGTGGGCGGTGCCTACTACGTCCTCCCCAGGCTGACCGGGGCCCGACTCTGGAGCACCGACCTGGCCTGGATGGGATTGGTCGGCATGACGATAATGACTTTCGTCGGCATCATCACCGTCGGAGCAGGCCTTGGAGAAGGTCGTCTTCCGTTTGGAGTCCCCTGGTGGTTCCACATCCCGACCGTCTTCCTCCTCGCATTACCGCTATTCGTCGCACTCGGCACGATCAATAATCGCGGTGAGGAGCACAGCTACGTAACGATATGGTTCGTCCTCGGTGGCCTCACCTGGCTGCCTCTTCTCTACCTCGCCTACTTCTCCGGCGACATGCCCTACTTCTCGGCGGTTGCCACCGAATACATCAGCGTCTTCTTCTCGACCGGCTTCATCACAATGTTTGTGTTCACAGTCGGCACCGGGCTCTTCTATTACACACTGGTCAAGGAACTCGACATTCCTCTGGCCAGCCGCCAGCTTGCCCTGGTTGGGTTCTGGTCACTCGGTTTCGCCGCCGTCTGGTGGGGGACGGCCCAGGTGCTGTTCGGACCCGGACCTGACTGGATCTCCGGAGTCAGTGCAGCCTTGGGTCTCGCCTTCCCCATCGGCGCCCTGGCCAACGCGGTCAACGCCTCACTCACTCTGGAAGGCTCCTGGGACCAGGTTCGTGAGCGACCCGACCTCCGTGCGGGTGTGATGGGCCTGTACCTCGCCGTCGGCGTCGCTGTGCTGGCCGCCCTTGCCGGATTCAGGACGATCGCGTCAGTGACCTCTCTGACGGCGTTCTGGGAGGCCATCGAATACACGGCCATCGCTGGAGTGGGGGCTCTTCTCGTCGCTGGGATCAGCTACTCGGCTCTCCCCCGCCTCCTCGGCCGCGAGCTGATCAAGACGCGGGCTCGCTGGTCGAACACTCTCACTCTCGTCGGATCGGCCGGCGTCCTCATCTTCATGTCGGCTTCCGGCGCTCTGTCCGGGTACTCGTGGGTCGGGGGCTCCAACTCCGCCGCCTACATCGACGCCGGCGAGGGTTGGGCCGCGGGCCTCGGCAACGCAGCAGACACGTTGCTGCTGATTGCCGTCTTCTTCGGGATCGTCACCTTCATTGGGCAATTGAGCTACGGAGCAGCCATCTTCGGCACGGCCGTCGGCGGCAAGGCAACCGAGCAAGAGATCCTGGTGGTCAAGGCGGTCGACGATGAGTGATGTAGCCGCCGCCGCCGCCGCTCTCGGCATCCCCGAGTCTCTCGTTGAACGATCCGCCGCAGCCCGGGCAGCCGAGACCGGTGGCTCGACCGACGAGATCATCGCCGCGTGGGCCGGAGGCGGAGCAGCCCCCACAACCGCGGCGGCTCCTGCCGAGTCCCCCGCGGCAACCAGTGCACCGACAGCCGCACCTGTTCCAGAGCCTGCGGCACCGGCAGCGGCGGCCATCGAGACCCCTTCGGCTCCTGCGGCCGTCGTCGCCGCCCCCGTCGGGCCCTACAAGCCTCCGAAGCTGATCGGGGCGAGGGACAACCCGGCCGCGATCGTCACCGGTGCCATCGCCCTCTTCCTGATCGTGCTCCTCGTCGGTCTCGTCGGCCCGGCCATCTCGTTCGAGAGTTCTGGGGCCCGCACTTCGGAAATCGAGCTCTCGGGCGCCGCAGAAAACGGGCAGGCCCTCTACACCAGCCTCGGTTGCGCTGCATGTCACACCCAGATGGTTAGGCCGGTCGTCGCCGACGTGGGTCTTGGCGCCGTCTCACTCAATGACAGCAACCAGGTGTTAGGCACCCGCCGATTCGGGCCGGATCTGTCCAACGTCGGCAACCGGCTTGAGGCCGGGGAGATCGAGGCCGTTATCGCCGGCGACAGCGTCGAACATTCACCTCACAACCTTTCCGACGGGGATATGAGCGCCCTCGTCGCCTACATGACCGAATCAAGGACCACGGAGGGCTGACATGAGTGATCAGTTGACCGCCGCCGCTGCCGCACTCGGGATCCCCGAGTCCCTGGTGCAAAGGTCTGCCGCCGCAAGAGCGGCCGAAACAGGAGCATCGGTCGACGAGATCATCGCCGCGTGGGCCGGCGGAGCCCCGGCGCCTGCTGCACAGGCGAGCACCGAGGCGACGCCTGCTGCCACCGCTGCCCCTGTCGAGGCGGCTCCGGTCGAGGCGGCTCCGGTCGAGGCGGCTCCGGCCGTTGCCCAACCGGCGGACGTCGTTGCCGCTCCCGCCGCTGCTGCCCAGGCGACCACACGGGCGCCAATCCCGGATGAGGTCACCCCGAGCGAGGCCGCCCACCTCCCCGACGTCATCACCGTCCCAACCGTGGGGATCCGCGAGCGAACCAACTTCATCATCCCGAAGTGGCTCACGGGAGCACTCTTGTTTGTCCCGCTCTTTGCTCTCTTCGCCCTGGGCGGGGCAACGACGGGCGAATGCGGCGAGGCAACCGAATTGTCGACCGATGTGATCTCGGGAGAGATCGTAAACTGTGACGGTTCGGCGTTCACCGGCCAGCAGATCGGTGGGGGCGGCATCGATTTCATCGCTCTCGGCGAAGAGGTCTACGCAGGCTCAGCCGTGACCGGAGTCAACTGCGCCGGCTGTCACGGTGGAAGTGGCCAGGGTGTCGGCAACTTCCCGGCGTTGACCGGTGTCATGACGACCTTCGGGGCCTGTGAGGACCACATCGAGTGGGTCGACCTCGGATCCTCGGGATTTCAGGCCGCCGGTATCACCACCTACGGCGACACCGCCAAGGCGGTCGCCGGAGGGATGCCCGGACATAGCTCCAGCCTGACTCCCGACCAGATCGCCGCAGTGTCGGCCTTCGAGAGAGTCCGTTTCGGCGGCGGCGGTGAAGAGACGGTGCTCGCAGATTGCGGTCTCGCCGAGGACACTGCCGAAACCGAGGGTGGCGAAGAAGCCGAGGCCCTCGCCGGCTCCTAGTGCTCTGGCCGGTAACGTTGGCGATGTTCAGGGCGAGGCAGGGGTGTCTCTGGCAAGGACGCAGGACGAAGGCGCACCTGGCCGTTCGTCGAGGACGAGGACACAGCCAGGGGCGCCACTGACCGTCCTGAACGCGGCAAACGTTGGCGGTCGGGGCACTAGACCTTCAGCGACGATCTGATCGCCTCGCGCAGAGCCTTCTTGTCTTGGATGATTCCTTCGGCGAGGACTTCGCCGTTGGGACCGAGCACCACTGGAATCCGCATTCCGTAGAGGCCAACGAGGGCGTTATCGGTATCGATATCCACCTCAGTCAACCTGACGCCTGACCTGGTTGCCGCCCACTCCACGAGTGGTCGGGCGTCGTCGCAGAGATGACAACCATCGCGCATCAGGAAAGAAATGGAGAAACCCCTCAAGAATTCACTCTCCGTGGTCGATACGCGCGTTGCATGCAGGAAGAAGGGTATTCCGTCCCCTCATACCTAGGGCACGTTCGTCCAAGGTGTGAACGGATAGCCTCCCAGCCCGCCCCACGGTGACGGAAACCTCCTTCATGTAGTCGGGGCCCCCTTTCAGGGGGCCTCGACATTTTTGAGCCCCTTTTCTGGAAGCGTCGGGGAAGACATACGATGCCTGTGCCGTGCGACCTGGAACCGCCATCGTCATCCTGATCCTGCTCGCCATCATCGCCGTGGCCGGGATCATTCAGTTGTGGGTGCTCTTCTCCCCAGCATCGTGACGGCGACACCCTCGCCGATCCCAAGGTCGTCGGAGGCACTCCTACCCCTGATCGCGATGGCGATGAGGCCGGCCGAGTCGACATGGAGCAACGGCTCGCCATCTCCCACCTCCGAGTAGGAGACAGCCCAAGGCACATTGTGAATCGAGGCACCGACCTTGATGGTGATGACATCCCCCGGCCCGTGACCGAGAAGTTGAAGGTCCTCGGGACCGATGTTCGTCTGCACATTGCCGAAGCCGTCGACCCACCACGCCTCACCGATGACCATTCCGTTGTCGATCTCGGCCAGCGGAAGAAGGAGCGGCGTCACCTCTTCCCCCGACAGTTCGGGGCCGAGGTCTTCGATCGCGGCCTCCCCCGAGGCGAGCAACGCCGCGGCCGGGGCAAACACGTCGCGGCCGTGGAAGGTCTCGCCGGGTGAGGGGATCATCGCTTCGGGGTTCTCGATCGACACCATCTTGTGGGCGCCGCCGACCATGGCAACGGCAGGTGACAGGAGACCGTTGTCGGGACCAACGAAAAAGCCCCAGTCGGTCTCCGCTGCCAGGGCTCGCCGGTCGGATCCGACACCGGGGTCGACCACGGCAAGGCACACACCCTCGGGGAGATACTGGATCGCCCTCGTCAATGCGAGAGCACCGGAGCGCACGTTTCCACGCTCGACATGGTGGCCGACGTCGATGACCCTTGATTCGGGGGCGAGCTTGGAGAGAACTCCGTGTACGACACCGACGAACTCGTCTTCGTAACCGAAGTCGGAGAGAAAGCTGATAGGTAGAGACATCTCGGGGCGACGCTAATCCGAACCGCCGAAGCGAACCTATATTGCCTACATGACAGAGCACTCGTTCGACGCCTTGGCAAGAGACATCGCCGCCAGCGGGGTCACGATGCTCATCGGCGGGCTGGACACGGGGAAGACAACGATCGCCCTCGAGGCAGTCCGGCTGGCCCTGGCTTCGGGTCACACCCCTGTCCTGGTCGATGCCGACGTGGGCAATTCCACTGTCGGGCCACCAGCTTGCGTGGGCATGAAGGTCTTCAACAGACCCGAGGACGTCAACCGGGTCGACGAGCCCGACGCGCTCCACTTCGTCGGAACTGTCACCCCTTCCCGACTGGTCCTTCAGCAGGTGGTCGCCACCGCAGCAATGGTCGAAAAGGCCAGACGGGCCGGAGATGTCGTCATCATCGACACCACCGCCGTCGCTTCGGGGGTGGCCGGGGAGACTCTGAAGTATCACAAGACCGAGCTCTGTCGTCCGGAGAAGGTCGTGGCCCTGCAACGCGGGGAGGAGATGGAGCCGGTGGTAGGGATGCTTCGGCGTTTCCTGGGTGTGGAAGTCATCACCGCCCCCACCGACCCGGCACTCATTCCCCTGTCTCCCGACGGCCGCGCCCGGAAGAGAATCGAGGGTTTCGGCGACGCGCTACGGCCACCCCTGGAACGTTGGAAGGTCCGCCCGACGGTTTTCGCTCCAACGCTGCCGGTGGGACTGAACCTGAGCCGTCTCGATGGGGTCTTGGTCGGCGTTCAGGACTCCAGCGGCGGCTGTCTGGGCCTCGGGGTTCTCAGCTACGAAGAAGAGTCGCTGCGAGTGACCACCAACGTCGGCGAAGGAATGACCGGCCTCCGTCTCGGTTCCATGCGGCTCAACACCGACACCTACGAATCGCAGATGCTCAGCCTCCGGGAGGTCATGTTCGGGATCTGAGGGCACCCATCCCGGGATCAGGGGTCGATGTTCTCGTAGATCGTCTCGGCGAGGCCGGCAATCGAGTCGGCATCGTCACCAAAGCCCGTGGTCGTCACCGAGTAGAAGGTCGAACCGGCGATGAAGGCAGCCGTGGACTGGAAGGGGCTGGGCGAGGCATAACCATCATCGGCGAAGGAGAGGTCAATGCAACGATCGCAGGAATCGGGACGGTTCAATCCGTGGTCGCTGGCGACTTGTAGGAGCAGGCTGTTGGCGTTCTCGTCTCTCCATCTGCAGGTGAGCAACGGCCCGGTCTCTCCTGCCTCACCCTCGAAAACCTCGCCGAAGTAGGCGGTGAGAGTGGCATCGTCCACCAGTGCACATGGATCGGGAAGGTCGGAACTGCCGCTCTCTGCCGAATCGGTCTCCCCGCCACAGGAGGCGAGCACGAGCCCAAGCACAATCAAAACGACCAGCTTCCGCATTCTCAGCCCTCAATTCATAGGACGACCCGGAATCTATACCTCTCGTGCGCTGCTTGTCATGGGGACCCCTGAGACCGGCTCACAACCCGGCACCTACCTCGCATCCCGGATATGTCAATGAACGCCCGAACCTACCGAGCGCACTCAAGGAACTTCGATAAACCGCCGATAGACCACCCATGCTGGGGAACAGGAAATGGCTATCGATTCTGGCGGTTGCCTCATTGGCAATCGTCGGGCTCGGCTTGTCGGCCAGCGCAGACTCTGCGTCTGAGGCCGGTTTTCTCGCGGAGATAAACGCTTCCCGCGCTGCCAACGGTCTCGGCTCTCTCACAGTCGATAGCGGGCTCCGGAGCCACGCCCGCAACCACACTGCGGACATGATGGATGCCGATGAGATCTTCCACTCGACATCGGCCGAACTGAGCGCGGCCGGTGGCAGCGGCTGGACGAAGATCGGCGAGAACGTGGGTCGCGGCGGGAACGTCTCCTCCCTCCACGACGCATTCATGGCCTCTTCCGGCCATCGGGCGAATGTCCTCGGCGACTACAACTACGTCGGCATCGGCACCGGGACCAAGGATGGCGTCCTCTACGTGACGGTCGTCTTCATGAAGAAGGGCGAGACAACGCCTCCCACAACTACCACCCAGCCACCGGCCACGACGACGACCAAGGCACCCGCCCCCAGCCCGACGACAACGGCGGCCAAGACCACCACGACTTCCAAGGCCAAGACCACCACGACTTCCAAAGCCACGACCACGACGACCACCACGATTGCGCCGACGACCACCACCACGCTCATCGTCGGACCCGACAAGCCGGTCACACCAGGGGAGTCATGCTTCGACGCCACCCGCTTCTGGTGGACCTGCCACGACTGAGATCTGGCTCGCTTCGAGCCCAGGCGACCGGCGTCTGTCCGCCTGGCTCATCTGAACAGCAAAACGCCCCAGTGACCTTCCGGAGCCTCCTCCGCACTTCCCCGAACGGACGGTGCTCCGACTTGCCTCTAGGGCGTTTGCAGAGCCGAATGTACGTGAAAACCAAACCCTGTTCAATGACCCTGTCTGCGATGTCTTCCAGCGTCAACCAACGTTACAGTGCTTCGATCTGATCACAGCATGTGGTTACCAACAGGAATCGGAGTTATCCACAGGGTTTGTCCACACGGGTGTGTTCACAAGTTTCTAACCCGATTTTTCGCGAACAAGGCTCACCGAGCAGACTCCTCAGGCGAACTCCAGATCGAGCCTCGGCTCGATGACTCCAACCACCCTTCCCCCACCGAACACCGGTGGTGATCCCACATCTGACAGTGCGGTAAGGGCCGTCGCCGACAGGGCGCCGATCGATTCGAGAGCGGCAACGCCGCCAGTGTTGGCTATGTCCCCGCGTCCGTCCCAGCTCTTCACCGCGATCCCGATACCCGAGTCGAGGGCAATCCCGAGACAGCCCGCAGCCCCACCCTTTGCCACCGAATTGGTGGCCACCGCAATCTCGGTGTCACCTTCACCGTTCGCGGCGATCAATGCCGGGTAGCGGTGCATCGCCGTGAACACTTCG
>JAYEGJ010000051.1:0-2560 GCA_034658975.1 Actinomycetota bacterium | reverse complement strand
CCGGAGCCAAGATCGAAATCGAAGAGGCCGACGGCATGGGAATTGTCCGCGTCGCCTCGAACGACAGCGAGGCACTTGCTGCCGCCATGGAGCGCGTCAACCAGATCGCCTTCCCGCCGGAAGCCGAACTCGGAGCCGAATACGACGGCAAGGTTGTGAACATCACCAAGTTCGGTGCCTTTGTCAACATCCTGCCGGGCCGTGACGGTCTGCTTCACATCTCGCGTCTCGACGGATCGAAGAGAGTCGAGCGCGTCGAGGACTATCTCGCCGAAGGCGATGAACTCAAGGTTCGGGTTCGCGAGATCGACCGGGGCAAGGTCAGCCTCGAACTGGTCGAAGCACTCGAGGGAGCGACCCTTCCCGACGCCGAAGCCCCTTCGGGCGGCGGCGGTGGCCGTGACCGCGGTGGCAGTCGCGATCGTGGCAGTCGCGATCGTGGCGCTCGTGATCGTGGTGGCAACCGTGGTGGTGGCAACCGTGACCGGGGAGGCCGTGATAGTGGAGGCCGTGATGGTGGAGGCCGTGACAGTGGAAGCCGTGACAGTGGAAGCCGCGAAGGCGCAAGCCAGGGCTCTCAGGCCTCTCAGGGCGGTCGGCGTCGTGCCGCACAGAGCTTCGATGAGGCCTTCGAAAAAATGGGCGACAACTAGGCACTAGCCACAACCTCACAAACATTGGAAAAGGGGCGGTCAAAAAGGCCGCCCCTTTCCTATTTGGACGTAGAATTGGGTAGATCAGGCATCTAGACGAGAGCCCGGTGTAATGGCTGTTGACTCAGAAGGTACGTTGCAGATCAGAGGTGAGACGGGGCCTGGCGTCCCGGTCCGGGTCCAAGTCGCCGACGACCGGATCAAGATCACATCGGCCGATGAGACCCTGGGAGACTGGGCTGTCTCCGACATCGGCATTCGTGATCGCACCGAGGGTTTCGCCATCAGGGCCGAGGGTGAGGAGATCGTCTTGCTGCTTGACGACGAGGTCGGGTTTGCCGTTGAGATCGGCCTGGCCGGAGCCACCCCAAGACTGGCGAGAAAGGTCGCGACCGCATACAACCCCGAAGAGCGGGAGTTGATCGAGCTGGAGTCGAACGACACCCGAACGAGAACCAACGTGCTGGCCATAGCGTTTGCGCTCGGTGGTGTCATGATCCTGCTCGGCGGCTCACTACTCCGAACATCACCCGCCGCATCTCTCTCCGGAGCCCAAAGCGCGACATCCAGTGGGACCGATTATTGGGCAGCTTTCGTGTTCGGAGGCGTTCTCATGGTCGCCGTTGCGTTCGTGCTTTCCCTTGGGAAGCAATGGGCCCGTCTGGCGGCGCTGCTACTCGTGGTGGGCGTGGTCGGTGTGTTCGGGTACCTCATCAGCACTACAGAGGTCAGCGCTTCTCACTTCGCCGCCTACGGGTTTATCTCAGGCGGCATCGTCGTTGGTGTCTCCGTCTTGTTCAGCGGGAGCCTGCGCACTGCCGACTGACTGGGAGCCTGCTGATCGATGCCTGAACTCCCCGACATCGTTGTCTATATCGAGGCGCTGAAACGGCGTGTGCTCGATCAACCTCTTGCCGGAGTTCGGGTTGCCTCTCCTTCGGTGCTGAGGACCTTCGATCCGCCTTACGACGCACCGGTGGGCAAGGTCGTGAAGGACCTGCATCGGGTTGGGAAGCGGATCGTCTTCGAGTTCGAGGACGACCTGTACCTGGTGATTCACTTGATGGTTGCCGGACGGCTCCGGTGGGAGGCGCCGAAGAAGGCGATCCCGAAGAAGGTGGGGCTCGCAGCCCTGGACTTCGATGAGGGTTCCCTGATCCTGACCGAACAGGGAACCCGAAGGCGTGCCGGGATCTGGCTGTTCCAGAGTTGGGAGGGCGTCGCCGAGCTTGATCGCGGGGGAGTCGAGCCGTTAGAGGTGAGTGCTGGCGAGTTTGAGGCTGCCTTGAAATCCGAGAATCGCACCCTCAAGCGCGCGCTGACCGACCCGCGGATCTTCTCCGGTATCGGGAATGCCTACTCGGATGAGATCTTGTGGGAGGCCAGGCTGTCGCCGGTGAAACGGACCGGTCAACTCGATGAGGAGGAAGTGAAGCGACTCCATGAGGCGGTCACCGACGCGCTCGTCCGATGGACGCAGGCTCTCCGAGAGGAGGTCGGCGAGGGTTGGCCGAAGAAGGTCACCGCGTTTCGACCCGACATGGCTGTGCACGGCAAGTACGGCGAGGAATGCCCGCGCTGCAGGTCACCCGTCCAGCGGATTGTCTACGCCTCCAACGAGACCAATTACTGCGCCAAGTGCCAGACGGGCGGCAAGCTCCTCGCGGATCGGTCGTTGTCCAGGCTCCTCAAAGAGGATTGGCCCAAAACGATCGAGGACCTCGAAGAGGGATGATCAAGTCTCCGCCGAGCGGGGGCCGAGGTTGGCCAAGCCGCGTCGCTCCATGTTGCCCCATCCCTGAACGGATCGGCCACCGAGCATTGCCCGGATCCTCCAGATGACTGTCAACTGACGGAACCCGAAGTTCTCGACCAACGCCATGATGAGTAGCCGCGAAGTGTCTTTG
>JAYEGJ010000050.1:0-12754 GCA_034658975.1 Actinomycetota bacterium | reverse complement strand
CAGAGCCGTCAGCTCTCACGGTTGATCGAGGACCTCTCGATGCTGGCCCGACTCGAACAGCCCGAGTTCAGCCTGAGGGCAGAGTCCGTCGATGTTGGAGCCCATGTCACCGAGATCGCCTCGTCGTTCGGGAGACGGGCTGATGAGGTTGGCGTGACGCTCGAGATCGATGCAGCTTCCGGCGTGATGTCGGAGACCGACCCGGATCGGTTGGGGCAGATCACCCAGAACCTGATCGAGAACGCTCTGCGTTTCACCCCCGAGACAGGGACCGTGACGGTCAGCGTCTCTTCCGACGATGACGGTGGGGCCGTTCTGAGAGTCGCTGACACCGGCATCGGAATCGCCGAGGAGGACCTTCTCCGGGTCTTCGACCGGCACTTCGTCGGGCGTCGGCGGCAGGTGCGCAACGAGGGGAGTGGACTGGGCCTGTCGATCGTCGAGGGGCTGGTCAACCGGATGGGTGGCATCGTGGAAGCCGAGTCGACCGTGGGCAAGGGCACCACCATCACCGTGAGAATCCCGGGAACGCGTTCCTAATGTTGTGGGTTCGGTATACCGAACCTCCGCCGTTCAGAAACGGCGTCTGACTCCACATGCGGCGCTTCGCCGATCGGGGCAACGACCCAGTCGCCACCCTGCATCACACCTGCCGGAGTCTCGAGGGTGCTGATGTCATCCAGTGGATTCCCGTCGACGACGACCAGGTCTGCGAAGGCACCTGGAGTCAGCGACCCGACCCGGTCTTCCCAGCCCATGAGCTCGGCCGCCCACCGGGTGGCGCTCTGCAGGGCTGCGGCAGGTGACATGCCATATCGGACGTGCAGGGAGAGCTGCTTTGCGTTGTCGCCATGGGGATAGACACCGGCATCGGTACCGAAAGCGATTCTGACCCCTGCCTCTACGGCTTTGGTGAATCCCTTTCTTTGGGCATCGGTGGTCATGTGGACGCCGCGCATGACCTCGTCCGTGTAACCCATAGCCGGTCCTACCTCGAGGATGAAGTCACCGTCGTACAGGTCGGCCACCATGTAGGTGCCATGGGAAGCCATAAGCTCGATCCCCTCGTAGTCGATGAGGGAGGCGTGCTCTATTGAACGCGCCCCGGCTCTGATTGCCCTCTTGATACCTTCGGTTCCGTGGGCATGAGCCGCAACATGGGTGTCGGCCTCGGTCGCGGTCTCGACGACCGCTCTCAACTCCTCTTCGGTCATCTCGGGAGTGCCCGGGTTGGTCCCGGACGTGAGCACGGCGCCGGTGGCCAGCACCTTGATGAAGTCAGCCCCGTACCGGAGGATCTCTCTTGTGTTGCTTCGGTATTCGTCAGCTCCCGAGGACATGCCGAAGCGGAGCTCTCGGGGGAGGACGGTGTCTACGTCAACGGCGAGACCGGTGATGTCCCCGGCACCGCCATGTGCGCCCACGAATGCGCCGGCGACTGCCATGCGGGGTCCGGCCACCCATCCGGCGTCGATGGAGTCGCGGAGGGCGACGTCGGTGAAGGCGCGCCAGCAGCCTGCGTCTCTAACCGTGGTGAATCCGGCACGGAGCGTCTCTCCTGCGTGCTTGACGCCGAGGAGCGCCTCCTGGGCGCCGGACCGCTGCACGATCGCCGCGAACCCGTGTCCGTTGTCGAGGGGAATGGCGAGGTGGGTGTGAACGTCGATCAGGCCCGGGACCAGAGTCATCCCCTCGAGCCGCTGCGCTTCTTGATCTGGCAGGGCGGGCGTGATCGATTCGACGCGGTCGCCCGCGATGGTCACGACGTGGTTGTCGAGCATCTGCCCGTTGATCGAGTCGAAAACACGGTCGGGAAGAAGAGCTTGGCGAGTCATGGGGCCAGCCTATGGTCGATCAACCGGTGCCGGAGGCGGGACTCGAACCCGCAAGCTCATACGAGCGATGGATTTTGAATCCATTGAGTTTGCCAATTTCTCCACTCCGGCGGAGTCAGAACATTCTACGGCTCACCGTTTTGGACCCACAAAGGTATCGAGGAAGGCAACATCGGCTCGCCTGGCCACCGAGACATCTCGCGCGGTGGTTCTGGTCCAGTGAACTCCGAGCATGTCCAAGGCATCCGTGAAGATCTCGAGGATGTCCGTCGAGGCGTTGGTGAACATGTATCGGGGGTACCGGTAGCGCTTGGGACCGGATGCGAGCTTTCGCGTCACTTGATTGATGTGCCGGTTCCCGTCGGATTGGATCAGGCCGCGAATCAGTGCCTTGAGGTGGTTGTCTACGATTGAACGCTGCCACGAAACCAGCTCGATCGGTCGCTCATGCTTGCGTCCCGGGCCGTGCTGGGGGAACAGGCAAGGCCAATGCTTCCAGTACGCGTAGACCTCGACACAGCCTGTTCTGGATGTGAAGCCGACAGCATCGGTGCCGCGGACGATGACGATGTGGGTTGCGATCTCATTGATGATGCCTGGGTACTTCAGGTCACAGGAGATGCGAAGGCGATATACCCCTCTGGGATGCGGCGAGAGGTAACCGTCTCCCAGGTAGACACCGAGCAGGTACGAGTAGGCCTCTTCATCGACGGAGCCTCCGGTGCATCGAAAGCATGTGCTTGTTCGCCCACTCGACCGGGACTTGGTGCGTCCGCCAAGTTCAGCCTGAATACCGACTCGCCAGTCACGGATGGTGGAACGAGGAATCCCCAGTTCTCGCCCGATTGCGGAGTCGTTGACCCCTTCATCAATAAGGCGCAGTGCCTTCTGGTACTCCTCTTCCGACCTCATAACTCTTCGACCGTATGGAAAGGCAGTGACAGATATGGGAACGTGTGTCTGTGAAGGGATTAGGCGACCCCTGGGGATACGCTGAGCCAAGCGTGAAGCGTGTCCACAGAAAGATCTTCCGACTCAACGACCAGATCGAGGCGCTCCAGCAGGAGGCAGATCAGGTCGCTGCCGAACTCGAGTATCACCGCTCGATCAACGACGACGCGCAAAGGGACGCCGCGGTGGGCAACTACATCGATCGTGAAGAGGCGGGGGCCACCGCCGGCGATGTCCGCCGGTTCGAGAAGACCCTCGCCGACATCAACTCCAAGATCGAGAAGCTCACCTTCAAGCGGGACAAATTGGTCGCCACCAAGGCCTGAAAACCCACCCAAAAAGATACGACTACCGTCGCCGCCGTGCCGACCATTGCCCTGATCGACGGGAATTCGATCGCCTATAGGGCCTTTTACGCCCTCCCCGAGGACCTGGCCACCAAGTCAGGTCAAGTGACCAACGCCGTCTTCGGGTTCACCCGAATGCTGATCCGGCTGTTCAAGGATCAACACCCCGAAGGCATCGCAGTCGCATGGGATGTCTCTCGCAAGACCTTCAGGTCCGAGCAGTACCCCGAGTACAAGGCGCAGAGGGACAAGGCACCCGACCAGTTCCGCAGCCAGCTTCCCCTGATGAACGAGGTTCTCGAGGCGCTCCAGATCACCCAGATCAAGATGGAAGGCTTCGAAGCAGACGACATCATCGCAACCTTGACCAAGTCGGCAGTCGAGGACGATTGGGAAGTGCTGATCGTCACCGGAGATCGCGACGCGTTCCAACTAGTCGGCGGTCCGGTCAAGGTCATGTACACCCGTCGGGGCATCAGCGACACCGTTATGGCCGACGCCGACTATGTCGAGACCAAATACGGCGTGACCCCCAAGCAATACCTCGAGTACGCGGCCCTCCGTGGCGACAGCTCCGACAACCTGCCCGGCGTGCCGGGGGTGGGGGAGAAGACTGCCTCCCGCCTGATCGGCGAGCACGGGTCCATTGAGGGCGTCTACAGCGCCATTGGAGAGATGACCCCGAAGCTTCAGGAGAACCTCGCTGCCAGTCGCGACCAGGTGTTCCTCAATAGGGACCTGATGACGTTGGTCGATGACCTCGACTTGGGCCACGCGACCTCCGAGTTCGGAACGAAAGAGTGGGACAAGGAGACGGTTAAAGACCTCTTTGACAGCCTGGAGTTCCACTCGATGTGGAACGACCTGGAGCAGGCCCTTCCGTCCACCGGCGGAGCGAGCGAAGTCCTCGAGGTCGACACGACCCAAACCACCGACGCCGGCTTGGTCGCCGCCCTTGCTTCCGAACCGTCTCTGGTCCTGGGGCTCGTCAGCGACGGCGGGGAGCCATACGGCCTCTCCATATCAACGGGGCCCGGTGAAGCTGTCGTCGTTCCCTTCGAGAACGCTGCACCGATCCTCGATGGGCTGGGCACAGGAGCGATCGTGGCGGTTGGTCACGATCTCAAGCTGGTTGCCCGCGCCCTCCTCACGCTCGGCCACGACCTGGCCAGTCCCGGCATGGACACGGCCGTCGCCGCCTACATCCTCAACCCGGCGCAGCGCAGCTATCTGCTCGAGGACATCGCCGATCGCCTGCTCGCGGTGGAACTGGTCTCTCCCGATGACGACGACACTTCAGGGATGCTCCCGTTCGACGCGGGACCGGACCTGGTCGTCGAGGGCCGACGGGTCGACGCGGTGCGGCAACTGGCCGATCGACTCGAGTCCGAACTTGCCGAGCGAGCCGAGGTCGAGCTGTTCCAGGAGTACGAACTGCCATTGATCCCGGTGTTGGCACGGATGGAGCATGCCGGCATCGGCGTGGACCGCGCCTACCTGGAAGAGATGGGCGCCGACCTGCGAGTCCGGATAGCCGCACTGGAGACCGAGATCCACGAACTCGCCGGCGGACCGTTCAATGTCAATTCCACAGACCAGTTGAGGACGATCTTGTTCGAGCAGTTGGAACTCCCCGTGATCAAAAAGACTTCCACCGGGAAGCCGTCCACCGACGCCTCGGTTCTCAAGAAGCTCGACCATCCTCTGGTGACCGCACTCCTGGATTACCGGGAGCTCGAGAAGCTCCGGTCCACATATGTCGACGGCTACCTGCCTCTGATCGATCACGACGGCCGGATCCGAACCCGCTTCAACCAAATGGGGTCGGCCACGGGCCGTCTCTCCTCAGATAGCCCCAACCTGCAAAACATCCCGGTTCGGTCCGAGACGGGCAAGACGATCCGTCGGGCCTTCATCGCTGCCAAAGGCAGTCGATTCCTGGTCGCCGACTACTCGCAGATCGAGCTGAGGGTGCTGGCGCACATGAGCAAGGACCCGTTCCTCATCGATGCCTTCAAGAGCGGTCTCGATATTCACACGGCCACCGCGGCCCGTGTGTGGGATGTGCCCACCGAAGAGGTGAGCTTGGAGCAGCGCCGCCGGGCGAAGATGATCAACTTCGGACTGCTCTACGGAATGGAGGCGTTCGGGCTCGCCGACAGGCTTGGTATCTCCCGCGATGAGGCCCAGGAGCACATCGATGCCTACTTCTCACAGTTCCATCAGGTCAAGGAGTACATGGCGTCGATCGTGACCGAGGCCCGGAACCAGGGGTACACCACAACCCTGTTCGGACGACGCCGTTACCTGCCCGAACTGAAGTCAGACAACTTCAGGATCAGGCAGATGGGGGAGCGCATGGCGCTGAACGCCCCGGTGCAGGGGACGGCCGCCGACATCATCAAGAAGGCGATGATCGACCTCGACGAGGCGATCCGCGCCGAGGGGATGGCGTCGACCCTTCTTCTTCAGATTCACGACGAGTTGATCCTCGAGGTTCCCGACGAAGAGGCCGTGATCTGCGAGAAAATGGTCGTCGAGACGATGGAGGGGGCAACGACACTCGATGTGCCCCTAAAGGTAGACATCGCCTGGGGTTCGGACCTCGCTGCCGTCAAGGAATAACCACTTGGCTAAAGCAGCGATGGCTGCGTACACTTCGGTGCCTGCCGGCTCCGCGTTGGCAGAGTTCCTTTCTGAGAGGTAATCACCCACACATGTCCAACGAGTTAGAAACCGCGCCTGTAGGCACTCCCGAAGAGGAGACAGCGCAGACGCCCGAGACGCCAGTCGCCGAGACTTCGGTCTCCGAGACGGCGACCCCAGAGGAGACCTCAACCGAGGCTCCGGTCACCCAACCCGAAGAGGCTCCGACAGCCGAGGCTCTACCGGCCGACGAAACCCCGGCCGACGAAACACCGGCCGAGGAGACAGTCTCCACCGAAGAGGAGTCGACCGAGGCAGCCGAAACCGTCGAGCGCGAGACGAAAGCCGCTCCCAATCTGAGCGAACTCCTCGACGACTTTGGCGACGACTTCGAAAAGGCCATCGAGGCCACCGTCCTCAAGTTCAAAGAGGGCGACATCGTCGAGGGCAGCATCGTCAGCGTCGATGCCGAAGGAGCGATGGTCGACGTCGGCTACAAGTCCGAGGGTCTCATCCCCGGACGAGAGCTCTCGATTCGCAACAACGTCGATCCCAAGGACGTTGTCAACGTCGGTGAAGTGGTCGAGGCGGTAGTTCTGGACATGGAGGATGACGAGGGTCGGATGATCCTGTCCAAGAAGCGCGCCATGTACGAGCGCGCCTGGGGCAAGATCCAGAAGATCTCCGACGAGGACGGCACGGTCGAGGGAACTGTCATCGAAGTGGTCAAGGGTGGCCTCATTGTCGACATCGGCCTGCGCGGCTTCCTTCCCGCATCCCTCGTCGACCTGCGACGCGTACGCGATCTCGACCCGTTCATTGGCGACACGATCACCGCCAAGGTCATCGAACTCGATCGCCAGCGCAACAACGTCGTTCTCTCCCGTCGCGCCCACCTCGAGGATGCTCTCGCCGAAGAGCGCACAGAGTTCCTTGACAACCTCGCCGAAGGTGAGATCCGCGATGGAATCATTTCGTCGGTCGTCAATTTCGGCGCTTTCGTCGACCTGGGCGGCATGGATGGGCTCGTCCACGTTTCCGAGCTCTCCTGGCAGCACGTCAACCATCCCGGCGAGCTGGTCAAGGTCGGCGACAAGGTCACGGTGAAGGTTCTCGAAGTCGATCGCGATCGCGAGCGGATTTCGCTCTCGATCCGTCAGACCACCGAGGACCCCTGGGATGTCTTCGCCAACAACAACGAGGTCGGCGATGTGGTCGAGGGCAAGGTCACCAAGACCGTTCCCTTCGGCGCATTCGTTTCGGTTGCCGACGGTGTCGAAGGTCTCGTCCATGTTTCCGAGATCGCCATGCACCGGGTCGAATCCCCGGAGCTGGAGCTTTCCATCGGACAGACGGTGAACGTCAAGATCACCGAAAAGGACGACGAGCGCCGACGTGTCTCGCTCTCGATCAAGCAGGCCCTGCCTGACTACAAAGAGAGAGCCGAGAAGCAGGAGCAGCGCAAGGGCCCGCGCAAGCCACGCGAGTTCGAGCGCGAGTTCGGAGCCGAGGCCGAGGAACACCCGCCGATGCCTGTCGACGCATCACTCGAGGCGATCCTCAAGGAGCTCAAGGAGCGCGGCATCGGTCGTCGATGACCAGAGAAGCTGGCTATTTGGCCCGATCACCCGAGAAATCGTGGTCGGGCCCATTGCTGCCTAAGGTCGGCATCGTCGTAGATTTATCGTCGAAATCCTCAAGAGTGGACGACGTAGGTCCGACAATCCAATGTGGAATTGGACTTGAAGATTTGCCGTGCGGGTGAAGGCCCGCCGGTAGGATGCCCTCAGGTAGTCGTCGCGGCAATGACGGCGACCAACCGAGGGGACAACCGAAGGGGACTCAATGGGTAGAAGAGCCATCGTTCTTCTAGTGGCCTTGATATTGGCCGGACTCGCCGCCTGGGCGGTATGGAACTATCTCCAGAGCGTCGAAGACGACATCACTGAAGGCCAAAGAATCGTCACTGTTTATCGCGCCGGGCCTGACGGCATTGCCGAGGGCGCCGAGGGCGACATTCTGCTTTCTGCGTTTTCAGCCGACGCTCGGTGCCAGGACGAAGACCTGGGCTTCGCCGACGCCGGCGGCTGTACCGTCAAGAAGGGCACTGACCAGTTCGAGGACGTCCCCGCCGACGCGCTGGACAGCGAAGACAAGCTCCGCAACGTGTTGAGTGGCAAGGTCGCCGCTGGACCGGTGTCAGCAGGCTCCATCCTGACCGCCGCCCAGTGGACAGAGATTACCGTCGACGTGATTCCGCTCTCCGAGCAGATCCCGTCCGGCAAGCAGGCTCTCACCATCAGCACCTCGAATGTGCAGGGTGTCAACGGTTTTGTCGAGGCGGGTGACCGCATCAACATGATCATCTCTCTCGACATCGAGTTCGATCTGCTGCCCGTCGACTTCGGCGGCATCACGCTTCCCAGCGACACCACACCCGGTGACGAGCTCGGAACGACCGATCCCGCCGCCGAAGACACACAAGCCGTGACCGTCACCTACACCCGATACGTGCTCCAGGGCCTCCCCGTTCTGGCGGCCGGTCGCAACATCCGTCCCGATGAGGATGACGAGACGGTGCAGGTGCCGACGACAGATCCAGCGGCCGCCGAGGCCGAAGGTGAGGACGTGGGTAACTCCACGGTGTTCACGCTCGAGGTCACCCCGGATCAGGCCGAGCGCATCGTCTTCGCTTTCCAGAACGGTTCGATCTGGCTGACCCTGGTGCCGACCGACTTCGTCGAGGTCGAGACCGACGGTGTTGTTATTGACAATTTGTTTGGCGGAGATCTCATCGAGGAGATCTTCGGCAACCTGGAACCAAGCAACTAAGAGGTCTGTCGCATGTCGATGGCTGAGAACAATCTCCTGGTCGTAGATCAGGACGACGACTTCATCTCCGCGGCGAAGGAGCTGTTCGAAGGACGGCTCCCGACCGCCAGGAGTCTCGAAGAGGCGAGTCAGTCGATCGAGTCCGGAACCGTCCGGATGCTCCTCCTCGGACCCACGTTCAAGGACGCGGCGCACATGGACGAGATCCGCACGCTGCACAACGCAGATCCGGCTCTGGTACTGATGCTGGTGGCCGAGGAGATCACGGCAGATCTGCTGAGACAGGGCATGCGCGCCGGGGTATCCGATGTTCTCGACACTCCTTTGGATGAGGCAAAGATCGAGGAGGCCATTGAGCAATTCGCCCATGATGTGCTCAAGCGTCAGACCGCGACCCCCAAGCCACAGGAGCCTGAGCGTTCAGAAGATGGTCGTATCATCACGATCACCTCGGCCAAGGGTGGAAGCGGCAAGACGGTGCTCGCCACCAACCTCGCGTTGCTACTCAATCGTGTTCCGGAGACCAAGGTGTGCCTTGTGGACGCCGACCTTCAGTTCGGTGACGTTTGTCTCGTTCTCCAGCTCGAGCCGCGTTTCACGATGGTGAACGCCGCTCACGAGTTGCATCATCTCGACGCCGAGCTTCTCGATTCGCTATTGACCGAGCATCCCAGCGGCCTCAAGGTCCTGGCGGCTCCCCTCGAACCGGCATTCGCGGACGACATCACGACCGCCGGACTGATGCAGATGCTCGATGTCCTGAAGGAGAACTTCGACTACGTCGTCGTCGACACGGCTTCGATGCTCGACGAGTTGATCCTGTCACTCGTCGAGAAGTCCGACGACCTCCTGATGCTGGTGGACATGGATCTGCCATCGGTGAAGAACGCCAAGCTGGCCCTGGAGACGCTGCGGCTTCTCAAGTTCAGCACGTCCAATGTCCAGCTCGTCATGAATAGAAGCAATTCCAAGGCGAAACTCGACAACAAAGAGATCGAGGGCGCCTTGAAGATGGAGATTTCGGCTGCGGTGCCTTCCGATGCGATCGTGGCCGCGTCAGTCAATGAGGGGCGTCCGGTTGTGGAAACAGATCCCAAATCGAAGGTGGCGAAGGGCTTTGAGTCCGTGGCCGCCTTGATTGTGGGCAAGGTCCCGGATGCTTCCGGCAAATCAGGCCTGTTCGGCCGCAAGTAGGGAAAGGGGTTTGATCAGTGCCGTCACTATCTGAAAGAGTTGCAGCAGCAAGACAGACCGAGACCACCGACGTCTCGGCCAACCGGACCGATGCTTTGAGTGAGTTGCGCGGGCGACTCCATTTCAAGGTCGTCGAGGAACTCGGCCCAACGCTCTATGACAGGGGCATGTCGGACGCCGAGCTCCGGCTCCGCGTACTGGAGATGCTCGAATGGGCAGTCGACCAGGAGCAGGGCCTTCCGCTCACCTCGTCGGACCGCCGGTCGCTCCTCAACGAGATCGCCTCCGATGTGCTCGGCTACGGACCTATCGATCCTCTTCTCAATGACCCCGAAGTCACCGAGGTCATGGTCAACGGACCCTACGACGTCTACTACGAGAAGAACGGAAAGATATTCCTGTCCGAGATCCGGTTCGTGGACGAGGTGCACCTTCGTCGGATCATCGACAAGATCGTCGGCCAGATCGGCCGTCGTGTCGACGAGGCCACGCCCATGGTCGATGCCCGTCTTCCCGATGGCTCTCGTGTCAATGCCATCATCGCCCCGCTGGCGATCGGCGGCCCGTTCCTCACCATTCGTAAATTCGCCGTGGATCCCTTCCAAGAGGCTGACCTCATCAGCTTCGGCACGCTGACGCAGCGTGTTGCCGACTTCCTCAGGGCCTGTGTCCGGGGTCGTCTCAACATTCTCATCTCCGGTGGTACCGGTTCCGGCAAGACGACGACTCTCAATGTGGTGTCCGCCTACATCCCTGGCGATGAGCGGATTGTCACGGTCGAGGACGCAGCCGAGCTTCAACTCCACCAGGAGCATGTGCTCACGCTCGAGGCTCGACCGGCCAACATCGAAGGTGTCGGTGCAGTCGCCATCCGTGATCTGGTGAAGAACACGTTGCGCATGCGCCCCGATCGCATCGTTGTTGGTGAGGTTCGTGATGCCGCGGCCCTCGACATGCTCCAGGCGATGAACACGGGTCACGACGGTTCGCTGACCACTGTTCACTCGAACAGCCCTCGCGACACCTTGTCTCGTATCGAGACCATGGTTCTCATGGCCGGCTATGACCTGCCGATCCGGGCGATTCGTGAGCAGGTGTCATCGGCGGTCCACATGATCGTCCATGTGTCCCGTCTCAAGGACGGAACGCGTCGCATCACCCACGTCACGGAGGTCGAAGGCATGGAGGGCGAGATCATCACTCTCCAGGATCTATTCCTCTTCGACTATGGGATGGGTGTCGACGACGACGGTATCTATAAGGGACGTTTGAAGGCCACCGGCATTCGGCCCACCTTCTCCGAGGACCTCGCCGACCAGGGGATTCGTCTTCCTGCCGACTTGTTCGAGCCCGAGCCCTTCGCGAGGAGATAGAAGCTTGAGAAGAGTTCTCGTAGTTTTCGTCGCTCTCGTACTGGGAGCACTCCCGGCGCTTGCCCAGACTGCCAGCCCTGAGGTCGAGATCGTCGACATCAACGGATCGCGTTATCCCGAAGGCGGACAGACTCAAATGGTCATTGAGTTCCGCAATCTCGATGAGGCACCCGACCCGGCAGATGTCGGAATCACGGTCAACGGGGAAGCCGTGTCCGACCTTGTTGTAGAGCCGGTTGGAGATTCCACGGTTGCCGTGGGAGTGGTTATGGCGATCGACGCTTCTGGGTCGATGGCCGGCGGACCGATCGAGGCTGCGAAGACGGCTGCGAAAGATTTCGTTTCCCAGGCTCGCGCCAGCGACAGGATTGCTCTCATCACGTTCGCCGATGAGGTGCTGGTCTTGTCTGGTTTCACCAATAGCAAGCAGGTCCTCAATGATCTCATCGATGGCATCGAGGCCAACGGGGAGACCGCTTTCAACGATGCGGTCGTCAAGGGAGTCGAGCTCTACAGCAGCGTGTCGGCTCGCGACTTGCTCGCACACATGATCGTGCTCACCGACGGCGAAGACACCGTCTCCGTCGCCACGATCGAAGAGGCAGTCGCCGCCGTCGCCACCTCCGACGTCCGCGTGTTCGGGGTGGCTCTCGAGTCTCCTGACTTCAACCCTGACCCGGTGGAACAGGTTGCTACCGCCGGGAACGGTCTCTTCCTTTCAACGCCGGATCCCGAGCAGTTGTCGACCCTTTACGAGGAAATCAGCCGGGAGATCAGCAACACGATGGTCGCCAAGTTTGTTTCTCCCATTGCTGTGCCGGGTGACGCCGAGTTCGTCGTTTCCTATCTATCATTCACGGCGTCGACCACATTTGCCGTATCCGGTTACGCGACGACAACAACCGCCGCAACCGGTCCGACTACCACCGAAACCCTGGCCCCGTTGATCACAACCGTTGTCGAGAGTTCCGCACCGCTCGATCGAGGCACCCTTCTCCTGATCGGCTCGGTCGGCCTGGGTCTCACGTTGTTCTTGTTCCTCGTGATCCTGTTCGGGCGCGAAGACGAGGACGATCCTGGCCGCTTCGCCAAGCGTCTTCAGGCCTACGGACGGAAGGGCAGGCCGGATGAGGAGAAGAGGCCTCTGTTGCAGCGCCTTCCGCTGCTGAGCAGGTTCAGCGAAGCCGCCGAGGAGGAGGTCAAGAAGCGGGGGCTCTTCTCCGGCATGAACTCTGCCCTGGAACAGGCAAACATCCCGATGACTCCCGGCGAAGCCATCCTTGCAATGGTTGGGCTCTCGACCGTTGCCGGCATCATCGCGGCGATCTTCAACGGTCTCATCGTCGGGCTGATCGTGTTTGGCGGAATGCTTCTTCTGATGTTTGGTTTCGTCCAGTTCGCCGGGTCACGAGAGAAGAGGCTTTTCGAGAATCAACTTCCCGACACTCTTACTCTCATGTCAACTTCACTCCGCGCGGGGTATTCACTTCTCCAAGCAACCGAAGCAGTGGCATCCGAGGCGCAGAATCCAACTGCTCGGGAATTCGGCCGGGCTCTCACCGAAGCACGCCTGGGT
>JAYEGJ010000049.1:0-2596 GCA_034658975.1 Actinomycetota bacterium | reverse complement strand
AGCTGGCAGAGCTATGACCGCGATTCCATATCGGAGGGAGGCGGCGTCTGGAGCCGGCGTGAGAAGAGCATCGATCTCACCGACGAGGTCCGGTTGGCATTGGACACCGACGCGACGTCGCTCACACCCGACGAGTTGATTCAGATCATCCTCCGTGCACCTGTCGATCTTCTCTGGAACGGCGGTATCGGCACGTATGTGAAAGCAAGCTCAGAGTCCCACGTCGATTGCTACGACCGCGCCAACGACTCGGTGAGAGTGGACGCCGCCGAGCTCCGCTGCTCCGTGGTGGGGGAGGGCGGCAATCTCGGGTTTACCCAGATGGGCCGCATCGAGTACGCCCGGAACGGCGGTCGGATCAACACCGACTTCATCGACAACTCGGGCGGTGTCGATTGCTCGGACCGGGAGGTGAATCTCAAGATCCTCCTTGGTGTCGCTGAAGAGCGAGGCGAGCTGAATCACGAAGATCGGGTGGCGCTGATCTCCGGGGTCACCGAAGATGTCACCGTACGTGTGCTCGCCGACAACTACGACCAGGCGCTGATTCTCTCCCAAGACGAAGAGCGGTCTGTTCCGAATCTCGAGGCATATGAGGATCTGATGAAGACGCTGGAGCGTCATGGCTTGCTCAACCGGGAGTTGGAGGGACTGCCGAGTACAGACGAGATTGCAGAGCGGGCACGGGACGGCCGCGGCCTGACGCGACCCGAGCTATCTGTCTTGTTGGCCTATGCCAAGCAAGACCTCAAGAACGCGCTGATCGAATCGGACGTGCCCGACCTTCCCGACGTTCTCCCCGAGCTGCGCGCTTACTTCCCGGACGAGGTGACGAAGCGGTTCGGCCATCTTCTCGAGGATCACCCGCTGAAGCGAGAGATCCTCGCCACTGTCTTGGCGAGCAGGGTTCTCAACGACGAGGGCATCACTTTCGTCAACCGGCTGGTGATGGAGACAGGAGCGACCAGGGCAGAGGTCGTCCCGGCCTATCGTCTCGCACATCGTCTCATCGGGGCTCACGAGCGTTGGGTAGCCGTGGAGCAGCTCGATGTGGACGTTGACCCGGCTTTGCGACGTGAGCTTCTGGACGCCATCGACTATCTGGTCGAATCGGTCACCAGGTGGTACTTGGCCCGGCCGGACGAGTCGCTGACCCCCGATGAGCTGGAGTCGGCCCGCAAGTCATTCGCGGAGCTGGAGGTCTCATTCGCCGAAGCAGATTTCGATGACTGGCGTGAGCATGGCGTGGCTGAAGTCGCCGAGCTCGTCGTGGCAGGGATTCCCACCGAGCTGGCGACTCGCCACGTCTACCACGAGAAGTTGGTTCATGCCCCTGACATCATCGAGCTTGCCAACCAGAGCGACCGTGACGTGAGTGAGATCGTCGAGTTGTACATCCTGATTGGGGATCGCTACCAGCTCGATTGGCTGGAGGGACAGGTTGGCCAGCTAGCGGCCACGACCCGGTGGGATCGCTGGGCCATCCGCTCCCTCGAGGGTGATCTGATCAGATTGCGTCGTGATATTGCGGGGTGGGTGCTGGCTTCTGGCGACGGACTTGGTCCGAATGCCGCTCTCGATGCCTATGCAAAGGCTCGCGCCGAACGGCATGCCCGATTGGCACAGTTTATGAATCTCCTTGCCCAGGAGGGAAGCGTCGATCTCGACCCGCTGCTCGTGGCCACACGCCAGATACGCGCCCTCGCCGGCTAACAACGAACCTGAGGTAGTACGCCCGGTATACCGGGCAAACTCTCTCGAGAAAGTCTGATCCGCGTCGACAGGCACATCTGGGTTTGTCGGCACTCCTATCCCGGGATTCGTGTGGGAAGGCGTGACGACCCCCTGGCCGACTTGGCAGGAGGTCGTACGCTTCGATTCATCTACGGCGAGCCTCGCCCCCACCCCGTCAGGGCGTGACGACGGCCTCGCTAGTGCCCTCCGCCGCCTCCGTTTGGATTGCAGGCGAAACCAGGCACGCCGGGACCGAAACCGGCCGGGCTGAGCATGAACTGACCGGGGGACTGCACTCGGCCGCCAGCCGGGGTCTCCTCCCACCAGAGGTCATCCTCTGGGTCCGGGTCGTCGAGCCCGCTGTAGGAGCAGTCCGACGCCGCCGGGTTTATGGCGGTGTCATCGTCCCCGTGGATTTAACCCTTGCCCGGATTCCACTCTCCTGCGAAAACGGCTCCAGCACTCGCCATGACCATCAACGCTGCAAGAACTGCAACCAGTAACAATCGTCTCATGTGTTCGGTCTCCTTAACGTGGTCCTCAATGGGGGCTCACGATCGCTGTTGATCCGGCGCTACGTCCCCTGATCGGCCTTCGGCCTTACCCCCTCCGTCGCCTGCGGCGCCACCTCCCCCAGACTCGCTTCGCTCGAGGAGGAGGAAACGGCCGGATCGCTCAAGGGGGAGGAGACCTTGGGCCCATGTCCCCCCAGCGAACGGAGTGAGCGTTGGGGGAGTACCGGCGGAGCCGGGGAGGGGGGCTTCATGTGCGGCCTTCGGCCTCACCCCCTCCGTCGCCTTCGGCGCCACCTCCCCCAGACTCGCTTCGCTCGAGGGGGAGGAAAGGCCGCTAGACCAATTCG
>JAYEGJ010000048.1:0-2602 GCA_034658975.1 Actinomycetota bacterium | reverse complement strand
CTGGAAACCCGGTGATGTGAAGTTGTAGTCGTGACTCAGGAACACCGGGGTGTAGGCGATGGCGATGAGCAGGATGCCGACCGCGGTCCACACGCCGATTCGGTCGAGCCACTCGGAGCCTTCGCTGGGCCCATGGATGCACTCAGCCACCGGGAACTCGACTTCGCCTGCCGAGCCCTTCTTCTGGAGCAGCGTTCCGATGAGAACGACGAAGAACAGCGTGGCGCTCGTGACCATGACGATGCCACCGATCGCGGCCCACGTGTCGTAGGTCTTCCACGCCTCTTCGACATACGTCATCAGGCTGACGGGGACACGCCGGGGCTGGCCTTCGAGGCCGGCGCCCATCAGGCCTCTCGAGAAGGTGAACACGCCGAAGATCCACGTCCAGGCCTGGACGAGGGCGATGCGGCGACCCCACAGTTTCTTTCCGGTGAGGTAGGGGATGAACCAGTAGGCCGCGCCCATGGCGGTGAGCGCGGTCGCCGTTCCGACCGTCAAGTGGAAGTGCCCGGGCATGTACGACGTGTTGTGCACGACCAGGTTCACGGTGCCGCTGGCGTTGACGAGACCACTGATTCCGCCGGCGACGAAACCGATCATGGCCAGCAGCGACGCGACCACAGCGGGGTTTCCCCACGGCAGTTTGGTGACCCACGAGATGATCCCCTTGCCGCCCTTCCGTTTCGCACCGTCCTCGAGCGCGGCCGCCAGGGTGAAGGCGGTGACCACGGATGGGAAGAACACGCCGAAGGTGAAGAAGCCGTGGATGAGCTTCAGGCCCTCGTCGATTCCCGGGTCCGTGTACTGGTGATGCAGCCCCACCGGGGTAGACAGCAACAGGAACAGGATGAACACCCCGCGGACGACCGAGTCGCTGTAGAGGCGGCCACCGACCTGCTTCGGGACCACCATGTACCAGATCACGTAGGCCGGGAGGAGCCAGAAGTAGACGATCGGGTGGCCCGTGAACCAGAACAGGATCCGGTTCAGCAGCGGGTCGGTTCCGGCCGTCAACCCGAGAGCCCACGGCAGCACGAAACCGAGGATCTCGACGGCGAGACCGAGCGAGGCGACGAACCACATGATGTACGTCATGATCGAGGTGTACGAAAGCAGCGGGATCCGCTCGCCCGGGTGCTCCTTCCTCCAGAGTCGCAGCGTGAGCAACTGGTTGAGCAGGACGAGCCAGGTTCCGATGACGAGGAGTGTTGCCCCGATGTAGAAAGCCGGGGTTGCTTGGAGCGGCGTGTACATCGTGTAGAGCACGGTCGCTTTGTTGGCGAGGATCGCCCAAGCGGCCAGCAACACCCCGACGAGTGAGAGGATGGTCGTCGCCGCCACGAGCGTGGTCGAGGCCATCGCGCGTCCGAAGCCCTTCATCGTGGCGATGGTCAGGAAGGCGTTGGCGAACGAGAAGGTCAGGATGAACGCCATGGCGACGCCGTGCAGCGTCAGGCCCTGGTAGTAGCTCGCGAGATAGGTCTCCTCGTAGAGGTTGATATCGGCGCGGTCGAGGGCTTGGAGGAGACCCATGAGGGCACCGAGGAAGAGTCCGAAGTAACCCAGGTAGAGGGTCCACTTGGACCACTTGCGTTGCGCCACCTCGGCCGTTGTGAGCTCTCGTGTGGGAACGGTCGCCGTCATTCTTCGACCACCACCTTTCCGAACATCGATTGGTGCCCGATCTGTTCATTGGCGAGCCCGCAGAACTCGTGGCAGATGAACTTGTATTCACCGGGTTCGTCGAACGTGTAGGTGACTTCGGTGACCTGGCCGGGGATGATCATGGCGTTCATCGTCGTGTCCGGGACGAGCCAACCGTGGATCACGTCGCGTGAGGTCATGATGAACGTGATCTCGGCGCCCTTTGGCACCCGGATCTCCTCCGGGATGAACTGCCAGGTCTGGGCGACGATCACCGCGTCGTATTTGTCCTCTCCGGTTTCGAAGACGCCGGGGTTGTCGAACGGCGGTGTTTCCGACACCTTGTTCGGATCGATGGAGGCGACCTGCGTGGGGAGATGGATCCCCGCTTCACCGATCGAGGCGAGCACCGCCACGAAAAATGCCACCAGCAACGCCACGGTCGCGTAGAGGAACCAGCGTTCGTATTTCTCCATCTGCATGGCGCTACACCCTCCGCAACAGGATCTGGTAGGCGTACAGCCAGGCCACGATCAGCAAGATCATGAAGATGACCATGAGGAACAGTGCGCCTTTGCCGTGACCTTCTTCTGCGTCGGATTCGGTCTGTGTGTCGACGTGCTCTTCGGCCATCGGTCCTCCCGGTTCGGGTCGAAGCAGAACAGAAGTGGGTACCACAGTGGCTTCCCGTCCTCCCGCGGCGGGGACCCTACACGTCGGGAGCCTCGTGTCCAACTGGAGATCTTCAACGCTGTTGAGAAGCGCCAGATCCTTCCAGACCCCCTCCGTCGTCGACCGAGGCGGTCGCCGCCACCTCCCCCAACGCTCGCTGCGCTCGCGGGGGAGGAGACGGTGGGTCCGCTCCTGTTCTTACTCCTCTTGCTCTGGACTCTCGACTCTGGACTCTGGACCCGCGACCCGCGACCCGCGACCCGCGACCCGCGACCCGCGACCC
>JAYEGJ010000047.1:0-12872 GCA_034658975.1 Actinomycetota bacterium | reverse complement strand
CTCCCTCGGGCTCGTTGACCCCGAGGCATTTGGTGCGAAGCTCGCCGACCGGGTTGTCGGCCTGCTCCACCGCACCTGCTCCACCGCTGCGCCCGGCCTCGGCGGAGGCGGAGCCGGCGAGCACCGCAAAGATCGCTGTTTCACCGTCCACTTCGACATCGGCCTCGATCTTGCCCGCATAGAGCTGACAGGTGGCGCCCAGGCCACCGTCGACGTTTACCGAGGTACAGAACGACACCAGGGGCTTGCCCGATGCGGCCGAGACCGCCGAGGCGACGTCCATGCCCATGGAGGTGTACGGAACGAGGACAACCGCCGAGTCCCCGATGAGGGACCCGAATGCAGCAGCGTACCCGTCGGGGCTGAAGTACTCGAAGGCCGGATCGTCGACGACAACAATGCGGTCTGCCCCGCCGAGCTGTGCGGCGAGATCGGAGACTCCCGATCCCACGACACCGGCGACTACCTGACCTCCGGTCTGAGAGGCCACTTCCCTGGCCATGGCGACCAGCTCAAAGCTGGTCTCGGTCAGCTCACCTTGAAGGTGCTCGGTTACGACGAAAACGTCACTCATACCCCTGCTCCTCGGATGATCTCGATGATCTTGGCGGCAGCGGCTTCCTCGTCGCCTTCTATCATCTCGGCGCCTTCGCCGGACTCGGGCACGCGGACCGCCACCAACCTCACTCCAGAGCTGTCATCGGGTGGATCGACGTCGGTCTCGCTCAGGTTGCCTTCTTGCTGGGCCTGACGGATCAGGCTCACCGCCACGTAGCGGGGTGCCTGACGGGCTGCCTGGATGCCGAGGACTGCCGGTGTCTGCACCTCGTAGTCGGCGGTGATGCCGCCCCAGAACTCCTTGGTCACATTCACCGAATCGTCGCCAGCGTCGGCGCCGACCACCACCGAGATGTGGGGGATCGCGAGCAGTGCCGCAACCCTGACCGAGAGCTGGCCATCGAGTTCGTCGGCGGCCTGGACCCCAGTGAGCACGAGGTCGTAGGAGCGGCCTTCGAGAGCAGCGGCAAAGACCTCCGCCTGGGAGGTCACGCTGAGATGCTCGATCTCGTCGCCCAGCTTGATCGCCTCATCTGCTCCCTTGGCCAGGGCCGTGTAGAGGATCTGCTCCATCTCATCGGCACTGCCCAAACCGAGAACCGTGACGGTCCCGCCCGAGGCCTCCTTCAACAGGATCGCCTCTTCCAGAGCGTGATCGTCAAACTCGTTCAGGACATACCCGAGGTAGTCGCGATCGAGATCGCTTCCGTCGTCGTTCAGTTCCAGTTCTTCCACCGGGTCGGGAACCGGGCGGAGGAGGACCACGCTGTCCATATCCCTCTCTCTGTTTTGGATGTACCTCGTCAGTCGGTGGGCAAGCCCAGGGCCTGGGCCAGAAGCTCGGCAATGTCGAGCACCTGGAGCGCACCGTCGTTGTTGGTCGACTTGACCGCGTCCTCGAACCGGGAGACCTCATAGGGACAGACGACGCACAGGGTGTCAGCCCCGGTCTCCACCGCCTCGAGTACCCGCTTCTCGGAAAGTCGCATGCTCTGGTTCTCGGCGGCGATGCCATCGAGCCACATCCCGCCGCCGCCGCCGCCGCAGCAATACCCGTTCTCCCGGTTGCGCCACATCTCGGTGAATTGGGCGCCGGGGAGGGCGGCGATCAGGTCACGGGGGGCCTCGTACTCCCCGTTGTGCCGGCCCAGGTAGCAGGGGTCGTGGAAGGTGATGCTGAGATCGACCTGTTCGCTGAGACCAAGCTCGGTGATCCGCTCGGCGAGGTACTGGGTGTAGTGCACCACGTTGTACTCCCCGCCCCGCTCGGGGTACTCGTGGAGGAAGGCGTTGTAGGCATGGGGGTCGGTCGTCAGCAGGACATCGAACTCGTATTGATTGAGGGCTTCGATGTTCTGCTCGGCCAGCATCTCGAAGAGACCGTTCTCACCGGCGCGGAGCATGGAGTCGCCGTCGTGCTTCTCCTCGGCACCCAGGATGGCGAAATCCACCCCGAGATGGGTCAGGACCCGAGCCAGTGCCTTGGAAGCATCGATGCCTCTCGGGTGATAGGAGGGGTAATCGCTGACCCACCAGAGAACATCGACCTTGCGCTCCACGTCGGAGATGACCGGCACCTCAACATCGAGACCCCGGGTCCAGGCAGCGCGGCGCTTGGCGTTCTTGCCGAGGGGGTTGCCATACCGCGCCGTCTTCTCAAACACGTCCTGGAGTTCGGCAGGCACGTTGCCGGCGAGAACCGCCTCCTTGCGGACCGCGGGCATGATCTCCATCATGTCGACCTCTTTGGGGCACACCCGGAGGCAGTTGATACAGGTTGTGCAAAGCCATAGGTCGGGGTCGGTGAAGAGATCGAAGCCCACCTGGAGGTTGCGATAGATCTTGCGGGGCCCGTAGCTGCCGACATGGTCGACGGGACAGACCGCAATGCACTGTGCACACTGGTAGCACCACCCCATGGACTCGCCACCGTCGAGTTCGGTGACCCGGTCCAGTTGGGCGATGTCGTAATCGAAGATGGTCCGCTGCTCAAACATCCGGTTCCAATGACCGGAGATGTCCATCCCTTCGAGGACTAGCTCTTCCTTCTCGAGGACATTTGCGGGGTCGACCTTGGGGCTGACGCCTTTGCTCATCTCTGCATCGCCTCCAGACGGTGGACACCCAAGAGCCTGCTCACCAGCTCTCCAAGCTCGGGTATGACCCGATTGAATTCCTGAGTCATCCGCATCCGAAGGGTGGTGTACATGTAGACCGCGTAGACCGAGGCGAGGAACACATCGGTCCCGAACACGCCGTGCCCGGGCGTCCGGAATCCGGCGGCGGCCCCGACCTCGTCCACGAAGGCCATGGCAAGACCGATCCGGTTGTAGGTCTCGGCTACCGAACCGCCGTCGATCTCCACCTCCTCCATGACGATCAGGGGCAGAGATCCCGTTTCGCTCTCAGGGTTCCACATCCAGCGGGTCCACAGCCAATGGCGATCCGGGTCGGAGAAGTGCAACAATTCGGATCCGAGGTCAAACCCCATCGTTTCCGGCACGCCTCGCCCTACTCCGACGATGGTGTCGTGGAAGAACTCGAGCCTTCGTGCCACCGGGCCCTGTCCCCTGATGAGCATCTCTATCGCCTCGCCGAGTCCGACAAGACCGAGGGTGTTGAGGATCACGGGGGCCTTGCGCCGAGCCGAGAAGACCCAGCGAAGTGTTTCTGTGGCGTCGTCCTCCGTCCAGGCCGAAAGCCGGTCCGGGTCGAGCAACTCGGAGAGACGCTCCGCTTTGAACTCGACCTTGCCGGCCACGGTGTCAAGTTCGGCTTCGCTCACCCGTTCCAGGGCTAGATGGGTGAACTCCCGGGCGGTCGGCGTGTCGACCACCTGGCCCTTGAGAACGCTTGCGGTGTTCAGACGGAGACCCCCGCATTCAGGAACGAGACCGCCTTGGCGGCAGCCGCCCCGGCGGTGGCGATCGAGTCATCCAGATCGGCGGGGCCGCGGGAAGCCCCGACTGCGAATACACCGGGCACCGAGGTGGCCACGGTGTCGAGACTGTTGTGATCCTGGGAGATGAAGCCATATTTGTTGGTGCCGAGACCGAGGGTATCGGCCATGTCGCGGGTGCCCTGGCTCGGCTCCATTCCCACAGCGAGTACCACAATGTCCATGGGGACCTCCATCGGACGACCCATCGTCGTGTCTTCGCCCCTCACCACGAGCTTGTCTCCCTTTTGGAGGATCTCGGTAACGATTCCCTTGACATAATTGACCTTGTGCTCTTCCTGGGCGGGCCAGTAGATGTCGTTCTCCCAGTAGCCGTACATCCTCATGTCGATGTAGAAGATGAACACCCTGGCGTCGGGCACCTGCTGGCGAATCTCGATGGCCTGCTTCGAGGAGATTCCGCAGCACACCTTGGAGCAGAACTCGTTGCCAATCTGGCGATCACGTGAGCCGACACACTGAATGAACGCAACCCGCTCGGGGATCTCGCCGTTGGACGGTTTGACGAAGTTGTCATCTTTCAGCATCGACTCGGCATCGGCGAGGGTGATGACGTCGGGGAACTCGTAGTAGCCGTACTGCTGGGTCTCCCGACCGGGATCGAAGTGGCGAAACCCGGTGGCCACAATCACCGCACCGGCGGTGACCTCCTCGGACGCACTGCCGGTGGAGACGGTAAGGGAGAATTCTGGTGCCGAGCCGGTCATCGCCGTGACCTCGGATGAAGTCCGCATGTCGATGTTGGGATGACCGACGACTGCGTCGATCATCTCGCCCATCGCCTCTTCGGCAGAGCGGAAGCCGTGGGTCAGTGCTGCATAGTTAGCCTGGATCGGCATTCCCCCGGGGGCATCATTCTTCTCAACCAACGTCACCTGAGCACCAAGATCAGCGGCGAGCTTGGCAGACTCCAGCCCGGCCGGTCCCGCCCCGATTACGACTACCCGGCCATCAACCATCCACGTGCTCCCATGTCAGATATTCGATCTCGTTGTTTTCCAGCTTCTTCAGGTCTTTCTCGAATTCGATCCAGGCCGCCTCCCAGTCGATTCCCATCTTCTCCAGAAGCGGCTTGTAGTCGGTGGAGTGCCAGTGGAGTTGGCAAACCCGGTACGGGTGGGCACCCATCGCCAGGGCGGCGAACTGGGCGTCGGACATCACCGGGATACCGACGTTCCTGTTGTGCGCCTGGGCAGCGAACTGGCTCTTGTCGAGGGTGGTGACGCAACCGGTGTCGTGAGTGACCGTGACGTCGGGATTGGCCTCCTCTTTCATCACCTCGATCTTCCGCTGTGTGGCGAATGAACGCGAGAAGTCACGTTGCACGAGGATGTGCCTGAAGCCGAAACCACAGCAGTCGAAGAAAGTCGAGTAGTCGCCGACGGTGGCGCCCAACTCCTTGATCAGCCCGGTGACGGTGGCGGTGCGCTGACCCCCGTAGATATCAGGGTCATAGATGGCGTCCTCTTTCACCAACTTGTAGTAGTGGCAGGCAGGGTGCACCGAGGCGGTGATGTTGGAGAAGTCGTAAACCTGCTTCGCCGCGATCCGATCTTTCATGGCATGGACCCACTCGGAGTAGTGGACGATTTCCTCGGGCATCACCAGTGGTTTGCCCAGCTTGTCCATGATCTGACGAACCTGGTCCCTCAGGTCGGCGTGATGGACGATCTCCTCACGGACTTCCTTGTAGTGCCCGTAGGACGTCCCGCAGTGGATGATCGGGAAGTAACCGGTCTCGTAGGCCGCTGCGAAATTTCGCATCGCCACTCCGCCCTGCGCCACGGGATTAGAAGTGGCCGAGGCGTAGTAGTTCCATGCCGTGCAGGACGTCTGATCGATGGGGTCGAGATAATCCATCCCGAGTTGGCGGTTCAGCCAGAAGATCGAGGTCGAATACCCGGGGATGTGACCACACTGCCCACACGACTTGTGATGCCAGGTGAGGCCCTCGGGAATCTTCTTGATCCGCCCGTACTTCGTGGTCACCTCTACATACGGCTCCGGAACCCGCTGAACAATGAGCTCCCCGGCCGCCTCCAACTCGAATAGGGCCTCTCGAATATCGGTCGTGGGCGGTGGCTCGCCATCGAGCTTGAACGGTGCCCGCTTGATCGAGTCGAGGGGGATGACGGTCCCTGTGCCCGCGGGCGCGACCTTGGTTCGGTCTGTTGTCGTTGTCATATCTCATACCCCGCGTCTTCCAGGGCCTCTTCCATGACATCGAGGATGATCATGTGCAGGCCTTCGTCCACTTCTTCAATCATGTCCATTACGTCGCTGTGGTACCAAATGAGATACAGCTCGATCAGGGTCTGGTCCGAGACCTCCCAGCTGGTGGATGTGGTGTGAAGCGTCTCGGGAGGGACAGCCCGGCGCCACAGGTCCAGATTCTCCGAAACGTCGCGAACGTCCGGCCCCCAGTCGGGGAAGGCGTCCGGTTGCAACATGTCCGGGGAAACCTGGGTACCGGTGGTCATGATCTTGTAAACCACCCGGCCATAACCTTCGAGGGCGTCACGCGATGACTGGAGCCCGTTCCTCACGGCGACCTCCCGAAGGATGGTGATGAGACCGCCCGGTGAGTTCTGTCGTGGGCAGCGGTCACACGAGAAGCACTGTGAGCACTGCCAAACGTCATCGTTCATCTGCTCGAAGATGAGCTCAACGTCCTCGCGGGCCGCGGCTTGGGCAATCTTTCTCGGGGAGAAGTCGTAGAAGCGGGCCGAGGGACAGGCCGCTACGCAAATCCCGCATTCGTAACACCCGTAGAGGTAGTCGGGAAACCGAATATCGGTTCTCACCTCGTCCCAGAGGCGGAGCTTCTCGTCGTAGTCGACATCGGTGTAGCTCGTCGGGGACAGAGTCGCTCCGGGCGACTTGACGAACGTGACGGGCGCAGTTGCGGCGGCCATCAGAAACTGATCACTGCATCCGCTTCGACGGCCATGAAATTGAAGGCGGCCCCGCCGATCATCTCGACACCGTCGATCAGATCCTCCATCTCGAGGTCGACGAGATTGAGTGACGGCTGGCAGACCAGGAAACGGACACCGATGTCCTGGGCCTGACTGATGAAGGTGTGAAGAGGAGCCCCGCCATCCTTGACCGTCAGGGTGTCTCCCGTTCCCTTCTTGAGGAGTTCCGGGCCATGCATGGTGAAGTAGATGCTCACTTCCATATCCATGGCCGCGGCCGCAGTGGCCAGGTAGAACGGGGTCGCGGCCTTCGACGGCTCGTCGGTCCCGTGCGTCTGCACGTAGACAATCTTGGCTTCGTCCTCCAAGGCCACCTCCTTCCCAGGATCAGTTGTGGTTATTGACTCTCAGACGAAAAGTGATACGTCGGCTTCGGATGCGAAATCGAGGAAGGCCGTGGCCCCCAAGCACTCGGCTCCTTCGACAATGTCGTCCATTTTCACGTTCATGACGCCCAGAGTCGTGGCGCAGGCGTAGAACTTGACGCCGGAATCGACACAGATCTGATAGAGGGTCTCGAAGTCGGGGATGTTCGACTTCTTCATCCAGTTCTTCATCATCCAGGTCGCGACCCAGTTCATTCCGGGGAGGATCCCCAGGATGGTCGGCACACGAAACTCCACACCATCAATTGGAGGCGGCGAAGCGGCGTTGCCAACGGCGGAGACCTTCATCTTCTTTCTTCGCTTTTCGTTGACCAGATCAAGGCCGTAGAAAGTGCAGAAGACCCGGACGTCCCATCCGAGGGCTCCGGCCGTAGAACCCATGATCAGGATCGGATAGAGCTCGTCAAGACCTCCTTTGGAGGCAACGAGGGCGAATTTCTTCTGTTCGGGGATCGCTTCGGCGCCGGGTGTACCCAACGGAGATACGTTGGTGCCTGCATCCTGTGCTGCTGAGGTCATCATGGGCTCCTATCGGGTTCGCTTGAACCAGAAGAGGTACTTGCCGTCCTCCTCCGTTTTGTCAACCATCTCGTGACCCGTCTGACGTACCCAGGCATCCATATCGGGGGGTGCGCCTGGATCCGTGGCGATCATGTGGAGGATCTGGCCGACCTCGATCTCCTTGATCGCCTGCGATGCCTTGACGACGGGTATGGGGCAAAGAAGACCGGTGCAGTCGAGCACCTTGTTGGCCTCTATCTCGACAGTCATGCCACTCCTTTCCGGGGAGGAGGCCACGCTACAGACCAGCATGGCCGCGCGGACCCAAAATCCAGAAATAAATATTCGTATGCGCAGATACGCGCATATGTCTTGGTGTGAGTATGGGGACGCCAACCGGTGGCGTCAACCCCTAGTTTCCCTGGTAGAACCTGGAGATTCGTCGTCTGAAGCATCGATCGCCATGCCCGATCGGTTCCAGATCCGAGGATTCTTCCCCTTTCCTCCGAGCGCGAGATCTGGCATATTGAGGCCCATGGAATCTCTCAAACAGGAGCTGGACAGACTCCACGCCAGTGTGTGCAAGGGGTTGGCAGACCCCAAGCGGCTCCTGATAATCAACATCCTCCGGGACGGCCCGATGTCGGTCTCGGACATCTGCAAGAGGCTCGAGCTACCCCAATCGAATGTCTCCCAACACCTCGGGATCCTTCGGGACAAGGGACTCGTCGCCAGCAGACGCGATGGCCAATACGTCTATTACTCCCTCACCTCGCTAAAGCTCGTCGAGGCGATGGACCTCCTTCGCGAGGTCATGGCCGATCAAATCAACTCCACCGTGGCCACCACAACCGGTTGACAGACCCTCAGGTGATCCTGGCCCACATCTCGGACGATCTCACGATGCGCAAACTTCAGGGTGTCATCGATGAGACCGGGCTCGAGTTGGTTGAGATCGAGAGCCCTTCTCCGTGGGAGGAAATCGACACCGACCCGACGGCGGTGATCGTCGGCATCGGCGCTCCCGGCTGGGTCGATCTGATCGCCGGATCCAAAGCCCATTGGCCTCTCGCCATGCTCGTCGGGGTCCTCACCCTGCCTGATCAGCAGGCGTGGGCCGACGCAGAAGACGCCGGATGTCATCTGGTGACGACTCGAGGAGCGCTCCGGAAAGTCCTCCCGGCCCGACTCGCCGCATGGCAGAAGGGTCCCGGCGGACGGAAGCTACGGCTGTTCGCGCTGGCCGATATCGCGGGACGATTGGGGTTGGTGTTGAGACTCGACGACGAGACGACAGGTCCCGTGGCGGTCTACCACATCGGGAAAGACGTGGTTGCTGTCCAAGATCTTTGCCCCCATGCAGGTGCCATGTTGTCCAACGGGGAAGTCGATGCCGATGATGGAATCGTGACCTGCCCCGAACACGGCAGTCGTTTCGACACTCGAAGCGGAGAGAGACTTCGTGGACCGGCGGACATCGGTCTTCGGACCTTCCCGGTAGTGATCGAGGATGGTCAGGCGTATCTTCAGATTGCGTCTTCGTAGTGCCCTGAAGTGCCGACACCGGGAAACTAGTCGACGTAATGTCTGCAGATATGCGAATACGCGCATCCAACGTCGACCGACGGATTGAGTTCACCGAAAACCGGGGCCTGACGCGGTGAAATACGGGTTCGTGATCGATCAGGACGTCTGCATCGGTTGTCATGCCTGCACGGTCGCATGCAAGACCGAGCACGAGGTCCCTCTCGGGGTCAACCGGACATGGGTCAAATACGTCGAAAACGGTTCCTGGCCAGACACCAAGCGGTTCTTCTCGGTTCTCCGCTGTAACCACTGCACCACGGCTCCGTGCGTGGCGATCTGCCCGACAAAGGCTCTCTACAAGCGCTCAGACGGAATCGTCGACTTCAACACCGATCTGTGCATCGGGTGCAAGTCGTGCATGCAGGCCTGCCCCTATGACGCCCTCTATATCGATCCCCATGAGAACACGGCTCAGAAGTGCAACTACTGCGCTCACCGCGTGGACGTCGGCCTCCAGCCCGCTTGTGTCGTGGTTTGTCCGGAGCAAGCGATCATCGCCGGGGACATCGACAATCCGAACTCGAAGATCGCCAGAATGGTCTCGACGGAAAAGCTCGCGGTACGAGCACCGGAACAAGGCACCGGTCCCAACGTCTTTTACAAGGGCGTCGAGACGGCCAATCTCGATCCTGCCCTGTCGGGATCGTTGGACGATTCTGGCGTGTGGCGTGATGCCAAGTCGATCGAGGAGTCGTGGCTTTCGATCGACCTGACCCCCAAGCCCGTCGACACGCCTATCGGAAACTGGGGAGCCGAACTGAGTGCACCATCGCCACCGGTGACCGTCAGCCGCGACGACGACACCCCGCCCCGGGTGGTCTACAACACCGACCATCCAATGCCGTGGGGTTGGAAGGTGAGTTCCTACTTCCTCACCAAGGGGATCGCCGCCGGCATTGCCATGACCGCGGCCGTCTACGTTGCCCGTACGTCGGACATCCACTCAGAATGGATACGCTGGGTGGCTCCGCTGATCGCCGGGCTCTTCCTGCTCCTGACCGGGGTGTTCCTTGTCTGGGACCTCAAACGCCCGGACCGTTTCCTCTATCTACTGACCAAGGGGAACCCCTCCTCGTGGCTGGTCCGCGGCGCCTGGATCCTCGGGCTCTTCGCGGCCCTGCTCGGCGCATGGTTCATTCTCGGGGTTTCCGGCTCGACCGCACTCGCACCTTTGATATGGGCTTCCGCAGTGGTGGGATTGGGCGTCGCCGGATACACAGCATTCCTCTTCGGCCAGGCCGAAGGGCGCGACCTCTGGCAATCGCCCCTGTTGCTGTGGCACATGATTGGCGGCTCCATGGCCGTTGGTGGCGGAGCATCACTCGTGGTCGGCCGCGAAATCAACGTCACACTTGCCGGGGCGTGGGTGATGCTGGCGGGAGCCGTGATCGTCGCGATCGTGACGCTGCTCGAGTTACGCGCTTCGCACCAGACCGCCAATGCCGAAGCCGCCTTTTACCACATGACCCAAGGAGAGCACGCCACGCGCTGGTGGCGGGGTCAAGTCCTGCTGGTCGTCGCACCCATCGTCGCCGCAGTACTCGTGCTGTCAGGAGGGACCGCCCTCACCGGGGCCATTGGAGGGCTCTCCGCCATGGTCGGAGTCTTCCTTGCAGACGATGCATTCGTGAAAGCCGGCCAGAGCGTGCCGCTGAGTTGATGGGAGCGGTGCAATGACTACAGAACGTGAAATACCCCGGCTGGCGCCAGACGGCGAGTTGACCAACTACCCGCCTCCCGAACTCTGGGACGATTGGGTCGAGTGGGACGCCAAAGCGTGGCCCGAGCGCAAGGAGAACCGATTCCGCCTCGTCCCGACGACCTGTTTCAACTGCGAGTCGGCCTGTGGTCTTCTCGCCTATGTCGACAAGGACACCGGCGAAATCCGGCGTTTCGAGGGAAACCCCGCCCACCCCGGTTCCAGAGGCCGCAACTGTGCCAAGGGCCCGGCAACGATCAATCAGGTCTATGACCCCGAGCGGATCCTCCACCCGCTGAAGCGGAAAGGCCCGAGGGGCTCCGGTGAGTGGGAACGCGTCAGTTGGGAAGACGCTCTTGCGGACATCGGCGGTCGCATCGGCAGGGCGATCCGAGAAGATCGCCATGACGAGATCATGTACCACGTCGGTCGGCCGGGCGAGGACGGGTTCATGGATCGGACTCTCAAAGCGTGGGGTGTCGACGGTCACAACTCCCACACCAACATCTGCTCCTCAGGGGCGAGGGTCGGTTACGCCATGTGGTCCGGCTACGACCGGCCATCGGCCGATTTCGCCAATGCCCAGTTCATCCTTCTTCTCTCGGCACACCTCGAGACCGGTCACTATTTCAACCCCCACGCCCAACGGATCATGGAAGCGAAGCGAGCCGGCGCAAAGCTATGCGCCATAGACCCCCGGCTCTCCAACACGGCCTCCATGTCGGACTACTGGCTGTCGACCTGGCCCGGCACCGAAGCCGGCCTCTTTCTCGCCCTGGCCCGCCTCCTGCTGGAGTGGGACGCGATCGACCATGAGTTCGTGCGCCGGTGGGTCAACTGGGAGGCCTCGCTGGAGAAGCGATTCCCGGACAAAGCCCTCAATTACGAGTCTTTCATCGAGGCGATGAAGGAGACCTACTCGGAATACACGCCAGAGTGGGCGGCCGAGGAGTGCGGGATCTCGGCAGAGCAGGTCGTGGCCGTCGCCGAGGAGATCGCCAAGGCAGGCCACCGATTCTCGTCCCACACCTGGAGATCCACCGGATCCGGCAACCTGGGCGGGTGGCAAGCAGCGAGGACCCTCCAATTCCTCCACGTGCTGACCGGGTCGGTGGGCACCAAGGGTGGCCTTTCCCCGAGCGGGTGGGGCAAGTTCAAGCCGGCGCACTGGAACATGCCACCGCCGCACAGCCGGTGGAACGAACTGCTGTGGCCCATCGAGTACCCGCTCGCCCATCACGAGATGAGCATTCTCCTGCCCCATCTTCTCAAGCAGGGCAGGAGCAAACTCGACGTCTACTTCACCAGGGTCTACAACCCGATCTGGACCAATCCCGACGGGTTCTCGTGGCTTGAGGTTCTCACCGACGAGACCAAGGTCGGGCTTCACGTTGCCCTGACTCCGACGTGGTCGGAAACGGCCTGGTACGCCGATTACGTGCTTCCGATGGGCGTGGCTGCAGAACGCCACGACACCCACTCCTACGAAACCCACGCCGCTCAGTGGCTCGGATTCCGCCAGCCCGTGCTCCGCGTGGCAGGCGAACGTGAGGGAAAGACCTTCAACCGCACCCACGAGGCCAATCCCGGGGAGGTCTGGGAGGAGACGGAGTTCTGGATCGATCTCTCATGGCACATCGACCCCGACGGGTCCTTGGGCATCAGACGATGGTTCGAATCCCCCGAAGACCCCGGTCGCCCGGTGTCGGTGGATGAGTACTACGGCTGGATGTTCGAGAACAGCGTGCCCGGTCTCCCCGAAGCCGCCAGGAACGAAGGACTGAGCCCGCTCGGCTTCATGCGGAAGTACGGAGCCTTCGAGGTGGCAAAGGACGTGTACGAAGTTCACGAACGCCCGGCTCCAGACCCTCAGAACGCCGTGAACATCGACGGAGAGCTCAAGACAGGGTTCAAGTCACCGTCCAAGAAGCTGGAGTGGTACTCCGAGACGATGGACGACTGGGGCTGGGGAGACGAGGCCATCCCGACCTACCTGAAGTCGCATGTCCACTGGCGGAATATGGACCTCGGAGGAAACGAGAGGATCCTCCTACCCATCTTCAGACTTCCAACGCTTATCCACACGAGGTCGGGGAACGCCAAGTATCTCTATGAGATCAGTCACGGCCATCCCCTGTGGATCAACCCCTCCGACGCTGACGCTCTCGGTTTCGAGACCGGGGAGATGGTTCGGATCACCACAG
>JAYEGJ010000046.1:0-12915 GCA_034658975.1 Actinomycetota bacterium | reverse complement strand
TAACGCGAATCGATTCAGCCCAGTCGGAGTTCGACGAATCCGGCAGCCGCGAAGTCTCCGTCGAAGGCCAGGGCGGTGTCAATCCGCGAGTTGATCATGACCTGGAAGCTGGTGGCGTCGACAAACGCGTACTTCCTCTCATCATGTCGCCGCAACCATCTCAAGGCTTGACCCTCGAGAGTCTCGGTGACGTGCTCGATCGCCAATCTCTCCGACCTGTTGACCACCTCGAGGAAGGCGACTGCCGGCTCATGTCCGGCACGACGCCGAAGAAACGTCCACGTCTCGCCGATCACATGGTTGGTGGTTAGAAGAGGGGAAAGGTCGGGGCTCGACAACAATTCTCGTGCTTCTGTGTGATGAGAGTCGCGTCGATTGCGTAAGGCGACCCAAAAGGAGGTGTCGACGAATATCACCGGTGGACGACGTCGTCGATTGGTGAGGGTTCGAACTCATCGACACCGATCATCTCGAAAAGGGCATCGTCGTTCGAGACCCCGCCTCCGAGCTGCTGACGGACGAAACGGCGGATCAGGGCGGCCTTCGATGTGTGCTGCTTCTTGGCCTCGAGGCCAAGAGCGTCATCGAGGTCTTCTTCGATCATGATCTGGAGACGTTTCATCGTATCCACAGCTTACACCACCCCCCTTACAGCTACATCAGTCCACAATTGGTCCCCAAGCTGGTCTGTACCTGACAGAAGACCTTGTTGGAAGAAGGTCGTAGGTGGCTGGCTCCGCCGGGTAGACGCGAGAAAACCCGGCTCTGACGGCGGGTTTTCTCGCCGCGTCTTCAGGAATCCTGATATGGAGGAGCCCGGTGTGGGAGGAGACCCCTACCGGGACTCTTGCGACCACGCCGAAGGGGCTCATTGTCATCTCCGCGCTCGATGGACGGCGATTGATTGAGTCCGCGAGGAACCGCCTGGTGCGGGGATTCACTGAGACGGAGTGTGATCGCTACTTCCCGGACTCACTCTGTCCCACCCTCGAGGAGATGAAGGCCCCGCTAAACCCACAGCTTCGCGTCGGGTTCGGGGTTCTACGCTGGTCCAATGACAGATCGGTTGCTGAGTCTGGTTCTGGTTCTGGTTGTGGTCGTGGCCCTGACGACGGCCACGTTTCCGGCGTCGGGCCAGGAGACGGATTCAACGCTCCCACCCGGCGGGACATACCTCGACGATGACTGGAACTTCGCCGAGGGGGCGATAGAGGCGCTCGCCGCCGCCGGGATCACCAATGGCTGTGCGCCAGAGTATTTCTGCCCGGGGCGTGTCCTGATCAGAGCCGAGGCCGCCGCGCTCATCGCCCGGGTTCTCCAGCCGGAGCCTATTGACACGGGTTACTACTCCGACGTGGATCCGGCCGCCTGGTACGCCGGCGACGTCAACGCGCTGTCCGGTGCCGGGATCATCACGGGGCACACGGACGGAACCTTCCGCCCAGCCGACCCGCTCAGTCGCGCCGAGATGGCACAACTACTCGTCCGGGCGTTTGGCAACCGGATCGCGGAGATCTACGACGCCATCGGGTTCGGCGACCTCCCACCGGAGGCGGTGTATGCCGACGCAGTGGACACTCTGGCCCGTGGCGGAATAACTGCGGGGTGTGCCACCAATCCGGCCCGCTACTGCCCAAACGATCCTGTGCTCAGAGACCAGATGGCGATGTTCATGGCCAGGGTGCTCGGACTGGAGATGAGGGTGCCGCTCAAGCGAATCGCTCCCCTCAACGGGGTCCCTCTCCAGGGGCCGGATTGGAACCAGCGGGTCGTTGCGGTGAAGATCGACGACCACAGCGGGGCCAGGCCGCAGTCTGGGGTCGACCAGGCGGACGCCGTCATGGAGACTCTGGTGGAAGACGATCTGACCAGGTGGATGGCGCTGTTCCATCAATCCGACTCGACGTACCTGGGACCGGTCCGATCGCTGCGCCCCACCGATTTCGGACTCGCTCTTCCACTGTCGGCCACGGTGGTGGTCAGCGGAGGGCAGCCCTGGATCGTCGACCTCGCCGTGGCGGAGGGGGTGCAGGTCCTCCGGGAGCGGGATTCGGGGTCATCGCTGTTCCGCATCTCGGAACGCAAAGCACCGCACAATATCTACGGCGATACGACTGCGATCCGGCAGGTTGCCGATGCTGCCGGTTACACCGACACGCCACCGCCGTCTCTGTTCACATGGGGTGTTCTCCCGGAAGGTCCGAGCGCAACCTCGGTGAGCCTGCAATGGTCGGATCCGGTCACCGTGACGTGGACATGGGATGGGACTCGGTATCTCCGCTCGCGGGGTGGCGGGCCGCACAACTGGGTGCTCGCCGACGGCTCCATCGAGCAGGTGTGGGTTGAGACGGTGGTTGTGCTGGTGGGTCCGGTCTCCGAGCTTGCCGTGCCACCGACGGTGTTGGGTTCGCCGGTTCCCGTCATCGATACGGTTGGCCAGGGGACGGCTCTCGTGTTCGCCCAGGGTCGCGTGGTGGAGGGAGTGTGGAGTCGGGCGACTACGCACGACCCGTTCATGCTGACGACGTCAGACGGCAGTCCTCTGTACCTCCCCCCAGGCACGCCATGGATCAACGTCTTCCCCGAAGGGAGAGCGATCGGCTACTAGCCGCGAGAAAGCCCGGCACTCGGGTACCGGGCGTCACTCTCGAGGCGGGTAGTCCCATATATGGGACGTACTACCTCAGGTCGCGTTAGTTGGAGATCGAAGTGGCCAGACGGGACTTCTTGCGGGCGGCAGTGTTGGCGTGAAGCACGCCCTTCTGTGTAGCAACGTCGATCTTTTTCTGGGCGTCCTTGTACAGCTCATCGGTGGGTTCGCCGGCGGCGGCAGCAGCCTCGACCTTCTTGATGCTGGTCTTCAGATCGCTCATAACCGACTTGTTGCGGCCGCGCCGCGTCTCGTTCTGGCGATTGCGCTTCTTCTGTGACTTGATGTTGGCCATGTGAAACTCAACTGTTGGTTGGGGTTCCGACACTTCGAGCGAGTCTGAGCGCCGGAGCCGAAAGGGTAACAGGCACCGGGCTCATAGGCACATCACGGTGCCAGCAGTCGGTCTGTGTAGACGCGGAAGACGGGATCCACGGTGGCTAGGACAAGATCCTCCAACTCACACTGTGCTACCAGCAGCCGGTCGAACGGATCACGGTGGTGAAGCGGAAGACGCTCTACCGCCAGAGCATGGGCATGTTCGATCGGGAGTCCTTCGACATGATTCGCTTCCATACGCGATGGCACGTAGGCAGACGGTGTGACCGGAAGACTCAGTTTCCCGAGTTTGTGCTTGATCGTGATCTCCAAGGAACTCACCGCCGAGAGGACCAACTGATTGTCTGAGTCTTTCAGAGGAGCGTTCAGATTCCCGAGGCGCTCTGGAGCCGAGTTGATCCAAATGAACACGTGGGTGTCGAGGAGGATCTTCACGATTCAAACAACTCGAGGATCTCGTCGGGGAGAGGGTCGTCGAAGTCTTCCGAGATCTCGACAAGGCCCGCATCGAGACCGAAGACCCGCTCCTTCCTGACTTCGATGGGTACCAGTTTCGCCACCGGCTCGCCGTTCCGGGTGATGATGATCTCCTCGCCCATCGCAACCCGTTTCAGGAGTTTCGACAGCTCCGTCTTGGCCTTGTGGACGCCGACCTCTGCCATGCCTCCCAGCTTAGCTAACCCCTTAGTCATAGTCACGCCCGAAATGTCCCTGGACGAGGCTGTAACTCGGGATGGGGATACCCCTCGTCCCAGGGGAAGAGACCGTTCTTGTCGGTGTAGGTGAGTTGCAGCACCGGCACCGAGGCCTCGTCGGGACGCTGGTAGAAGCGGTTGGCGGTGAACACGATCTCCCCCGGGTTGGGAACCTCCTCGGGTATCACTTCGTGGCCTGGCCACTCGTCGAAGGTCAGCTCGATCCCGGGGATCAGGGTGTCCCCGCCCTTGATGCGTTCTCCCACGGTATTGAGCAGGCCCGAGGTGGTGTGCATGTCGAGGCCGAACACCAGCAACTCGGGGTGGCCGAGCCCGAACAGCCCGGTGGTGTAGCCAAAGGTCGGGCCGTCGTCGTGCCCACCGTCACACCACGGCGCCGAGCAGTCTCCTCCGCCGACGTACTGGATGAACCATCCGTGCTCGCGGATGATCGCCTTCAGTCGCGCATCCTCCTGGTCGAGCCACGCCTGTGTGCGTGCATTCATGAGATCCCCCTCTGTTCTGTCTCGATTTCGAAGGTAAGGGGTGCCAGGGACAGGAATGGGAGAGGCGAGAACCGCCGGTAGGATTCCATGGTTCCCAGTGAGCCAATGACCGACCAATCGCGCATACGTAACTTCTCAATCATCGCCCACATCGACCATGGCAAGTCGACGCTGGCCGATCGCTTCCTGGAGAAAACAGGGGCGGTCTCGGCCCGGGAGATGAAAGAACAGATCCTCGATTCGATGGAGCTGGAGCGGGAGCGTGGAATCACGATCAAGGCCCAAACGGTTCGGCTCAACTACGAGGCCGCCGACGGGGAGGAATACGAGCTCAACCTGATCGACACGCCCGGACATGTGGACTTCTCCTACGAGGTGAGCAGGTCGCTGGCAGCCTGTGAGGGTGCGCTTCTCCTCACCGATGCAGCCCAGGGCGTCCAGGCGCAGACTCTGGCCAATGCCTATCTGGCAATCGACGCCGGACTCGAAGTCATCCCCGCCATCAACAAGATCGACCTGCCCGCGGCCGACCCCGACCGGGTCGCCGATGAGATGGTCGGAGTTCTCGGTGGCGATCCCGGCGAGATCGTTCGGATGTCGGCGAAGACCGGGGTCGGAATCGACGACGTCCTCGAGTCGATCGTCAAGGAAGTGCCCCCACCGGGCGGAGACCCCGATGCACCGCTTCGAGCGCTGGTGTTCGACTCCTACTTCGATGCCTACCGCGGTGTTGTCTGTTACATCAGGGTGGTCGACGGCCGGCTCCAATCCGGTGATAGCGTCCGGTTCATGGCGACGGGGGAAGTTCACGACGCCAACGAGATCGGCTTCCTGACTCCCAATGCCGAGCCTGTCGCGATCATCGGGCCCGGTGAGGTGGGTTATCTGATTACCGGGGTCAAGGAGATCGACCGGATCAAGGTAGGGGACACCATCACCGACACCCATCACCCGGCATCCGATCCGCTCACCGGGTACGCAGAGCCGAAGCCGATGGTCTATTCCGGTCTCTTCCCGACCGACGGCGATGATTTTGAGAAGCTTCGGGAAGCCCTGGAGAAACTGCGACTCAACGATGCCTCGTTGGCATGGGAGCCCGAAACGTCCAAGGCCCTCGGCTTCGGGTTCCGTGTCGGCTTCCTCGGCCTTCTCCACATGGAGATCGTAAGGGAGCGGCTGGAGAGGGAGTACGACCTCGACCTCGTCGCCACGGCGCCCTCGGTCGCCTACCGGGTCGCCTTGCCCGGCGGATCGACGATGGAGATCAAATCACCTCAGGACCTTCCGGATCCGACCGACCGCGTCGGCGTTTCGGAGCCTTTCGTCAAGGCGATGATCTTGACGCCGACCGAGTACGTCGGGCCGATCATGGAGCTGGCGACGAGTCGTCGGGCAGTTGTCGGCAACATGAACTACCTCAGCCCTGAGAGGGTCGAACTCGACTTCGAGATCCCGTTGGGCGAGATCGTCTTTGACTTCTTCGACCTGCTCAAGTCGAAGACAAAGGGTTACGCATCCCTCGACTACGAACCCGCCGATTATCGAGAGGCCGACCTGGTGAAGGTGGACATCCTTCTCAATGGTCAGGCTGTCGATGCCTTCTCGGCGATTGTCCATCGGGACAATGCCAACGAGTACGGGAAGAAGATGACCGGACGTCTCCGTGAGCTGATCCCTAGACAGATGTTCGACGTGCCGATCCAGGCCGCGATCGGCGGCAAGATAATCAGTCGCGAGACGGTCAAGGCTCGTCGCAAGGATGTCACCGCCAAGTGCTACGGCGGCGACATCTCGAGAAAGAAGAAACTCCTCCAGCGTCAGAAGGAAGGCAAGAAGCGGATGAAGATGGTCGGCTCTGTCGAGGTGCCCCAGGAGGCATTCGTCGCCGCCCTCAAGGTGGACGACGAGTCATGACTCCCACCGAAGCAGACCGATTCGCCGCCGATTCGGCCGCCTACGTCCACATCCCCTTCTGTTCGGCCATATGCCCGTATTGCGACTTCGCCGTCGTTGCCGGCCAGAACCACCTCATCGAGACCTACGTCGATGCCGTTGTATCCGAGATTCGCCAGTCAGAGGCGTGGAGACCGCTCGATGCGATCTACTTCGGCGGGGGAACTCCGAGCCTTGTTCCACCGGAGTTGCTGGCCAGGATCGTCGAGGCCCTGTCCTCCAAGCATGGGATCTCGGCTGACGCGGAGCTGAGCCTCGAGGCGAATCCAGAGGATTTCGACTTCGAACGGGGGAGGGAACTCAGGCGCATCGGCTTCAACCGTGTCTCGTTCGGGGCCCAGAGCTTCGACAGTGAGGTGCTCCGCTCTCTTGGCCGCCGCCACGATGGTGAGCAGATCAAGCGATCGATGTGGGCGGCTCGCATCGCGGGTTTCTCCGATGTCTCACTCGACCTTATCTTCGGGACAGTGGGGGAGAACACCGACGGCTGGGCGGACACTCTCCAATCGGCGATCGACCTCCTTCCCGACCACATGTCGTGTTACGCCTTGACTGTCGAGAGGGGCACCCCACTTGGCCGATCGGTAGCTGCCGGCGCGCCCGCGCCCGACCCCGACGAGCAGGCCGATATGTATGAAACGGCACAGCGGACCCTGGCAGACGCAGGCTTCTCCCAGTATGAAGTGTCGAATTGGGCCATGCCCGAGCACGAGTGCCGGTACAACATGACGGTGTGGGCCCAGGGTGAGTACGAGGCGTACGGCAACGGTGCTCACGGCCACCGCGACGGCAGGCGGACCCGCAATATCCGCCGCCTCGACGCATATCTGAAGTCAGTCGAGGGCGGGGACCGTCCCCTGGCCGGAGCAGATGATGTCGAAGGCTGGGACGCCGAGACCGAGCGACTCTACGTTGGCTTGCGGAGGACCGCAGGGGTTGAAGACGGACCCGGAGTCAGGGCCCTTCTCGACTCCGATGTCGGAGCCCGGCTCACCGAGGCCGGCGTGATCTCATTCGATGAAGGGCGCCTCACCATCCGACGCCCTCTCCTGAGCGACGAAGTCAACCGCGAGGTGCTCGATCTCGATCCGCCCGAAGGGTGGGCGAACGCGCCGGGTGCGGATAACGTGGCGATTGACCCCCATGCTTGAAGACCGTCGTTCCGAGTTACTGAGAGCCCTCGTCGAGGAGCACATCCGCTCCGGCGAGCCTGTCAGCTCGCGGGCCATTGTCGAACACTCAAACCTGGGAGTTTCGACGGCAACGATCCGCAGCGACCTCGCCACACTCGAGCATGATGGGTTCGTGATACAGCCGCACACCTCCGCCGGGCGGGTGCCGACGGCGGCGGCCTACCGCTACTACGTGGACCATCTTGGACCGGGGAGACTTCGCCAGGCTGCCCAAGCGAAGATCGATGCCTTCTTCGGCGAGGTGCATCTGGAGCTTTCGAAACTCCTCAAGGCAACTTCAGATTTACTAGTCGAGATCACCGATCTCCCCGCCGTGGTGGTCGCTCCCGGCGTTTCGCTCGACCGGGTGCGGACCCTGCACACGGTCCAGGTGTCAAAAGATCAGATACTGATCGTCGTAGTCACCGAGGGGGGACGGGTCGTCCAGCAACGGGGCCGGGTCCGGGTCCCGGTTACTCCGGCCGAGGTGGACCACGCTCAACGGGTGGTCTCGGCGGCGGCGGTTGGCGAAGTGCTTGGTGGAACCGTGGGGTTGACCGAGGAGATGCTCGGACAGATGGTCGAGCCGACCCGCGAGGCAGTCTTGACGATCACCGACTGTCTCCACCTGGCGGCGTCGGCCGGAACCGATGTGTTCGTCGGCGGCACCCAACGAATGGCCGCCGTCTGGGAAGATCTCTCCACGGTCGAACGCGTCCTCGAGATCCTCGAACGCGAGGCCGAAGTCATGAAACTCCTTGCAGGGGCCTCCGGCACTTCCATCCAACTCGGAACCGAACTCGACGCCTCGGACATCGATCTCGCGGTGGTGTCGAAGACATATGAGGCCGCCGGAGAGGGCGGATCGGTCGGAGTCATCGGCCCGATGCGCATGAACTACAAGCGGGCGATATCGGCGGTTGAAGAGGTTTCCAAGGAACTGGAAGAGCAGATCGGCTTCAGGTCCGACTGACCATGGCTAGTACCACTAGGGACTATTACAAAGTCCTCGGTGTGGGCCGTGATGCCACCTCCGAGGAGATAAAGAAGGCGTTTCGGCGCATAGCCCGAGAGACTCACCCCGACACCAATCCCGGGGATGCTCGGGCAGAGACACGGTTTCGGGAGGCTGCCGAGGCTTACGAGGTTCTTTCCGACGGTGATCGGCGTGCCAAATACGACCGTGGGGACGCCATAGACCTGGGCGACCTGCTCGGCGGATTCGGCGGATTGGATGATCTTCTTCGGTCTGTGTTCGGTGAGGGGGGAATGTTCGGCCGCGGAGCAGCTTCCCGCTCCACGAGAGGTCGCGATGTTCTGGTTCGAACCGAGGTGAGCCTTCACGATGCGGCGTTCGGCGGCGAAGCAACGGTGATGTTCAATGCCCGGTCTAGCTGTCCGGAGTGCTCGGGCACCGGGCAAGAGCCGGGCTCTGATCAGACGACGTGCCCCGATTGCGCCGGCGCGGGCCAGGTAAGGGTTTCAAGACGGTCGCTGCTCGGAACCATGACCTCGGTCGCCACCTGCCCCACTTGCCATGGTGAGGGGAGTCTTCTCACCCATCCCTGCCATTTCTGTGATGGCGCAGGGTCGGTTCCTGACGAATCTTCGATGACTGTGGAAGTCCCCGCCGGAGTTTCGTCGGGAACGCGGCTCCGATTGAGCGGCAGAGGCGAGTCTGGAGGCAGGTTCGGGCCGTCCGGAGATCTGTTTGTCGAGGTGTACGTGGCCGACGATCCGCGCTACGAGCGTGTGGACTCCGACCTCATCCATCGCGTCTCGGTGGGCATCGCCGAGGCCGCGCTGGGCTCGCGACTCGAGATTCCGCTCATCGACGGAGATGTCGCGGATCTCGAGATTCCGTCAGGCACCCAGCCCCGGTCCACGTTCAGAATGCGCGGACACGGGATGACCCACCTCGGCCGCAGGACGAGAGGCGACCTGATTGTTGTCGTCGAAGTCGAGATCCCCTCCGAGTTGAGCAGGGAGGAAGAGGATCTGTTGCGTCGGTGGGCCGAACTCCGCGGCGAGGCGATCGACCGCCCGGCGGCTACCTGATGCGTCACGTGCCCCACATGGTGATTGGAGCGCCCTGGCCCGACGACAAGCTGTCACTATCCGTGATGCAGTGGCGGCATCTAACGAAGGTGCTCCGCATGGGCCGCGGCGATCAGATCTCGTACACGGACGGACTCGGCACCGTTGGCGTGGGCCGTCTCGGCGACAAGGAGGTCATTCGAGGCGATGAAGACGAGGTTCCACAGGTGTCCGACCTGGTGGTGGCGGTGGCCCCACCCTCCAGCAAGGATCGTCAGCGGTTCGTGGTCGAGAAACTTGCTGAGCTGGGGGTTTCAACGCTCGTATGGCTCAAGACCGCCCATGGTAAAGATCGTCTCGTTTCGCCTGCCAAGACATTCGCCTGGACCTTGTCGGCCGTCGAACAGTCAAGAGGGGCATGGCTCATGGAGATCAGCGCCGGCCTCGTTGATTGGGTCGACCTCGAACCACCGGTCGTGGTCTGTCACCCCGGTGGGTCCCGGGACACACCGCGACCGCGGACAGTAGTGATTGGACCCGAGGGTGGATTCTCCGAGGAGGAGATCCCGGAAACGGCCGAGAGGTGGGATCTGGGTCCGACCACGTTGCGAGTCGAGACGGCAGCGCTGATCGCGGCCGCCCGAATAATGTGACGACATTGCCGTCGCAACGTGCCCCTCATGCTTATAGGATGATGTGAGGGCTCATGGGAGAGCAATCCGTGGTCGACAAGTTCAGTGTTTCCTTGGGACAGAAGCTTCGTGCCGCTCGCCGTCATAGAGGCTGGTCGCTTGGAGAAGTGGAAATCAACACAGAAGGCGAGTTCAAGGCGTCCGTCGTGGGCGCCTACGAGCGCGGAGAACGAGCGATTTCCGTGCAACGCTTCGTGGCTCTCTCGGAGATATACGGTGTCCTCCCGGCAGACCTCCTCCCGGTGGCAGTAGGAGCCGAGGGCCTTGTGATCGATCTCGACGACCTTGCCGACGAAACCACCTCGGACTTCCTCGATCGTTACCTGGCAACGATCCAACTGCTGCGGAAAGAGCCCGGCAACTCCGAGATTCGGCGATCCGATCAAGCGGTTCTTGGTCATCTGGTCCAGACCGTTGAGACAAAATCCGGTACCGAGAGACCTGTTTAGTGCCCCGGCCACTGGCTCAACTCAAATAGGTCGATAAAATGACCGCGACGTCTGAACGACGGCGTCATCACCTTGTCTCCTGAGCAAATAGAAGCGCGTCTTCGCGTACCCAGCCAGCACCTGATGCTGGAACTCATCGGTGAGGCCGACCGCCACCTGCGACAGATCGAGTCGCTCTTCCCGGAGGTCCGGTTTGTCGCGCGAGGAGACGAGTTGGTGATGAACGGAGCCGATGATGTGGTCGAGAAGGCCAAGACAGCCCTCGAGGAACTACTGATTCTCGTCCAGGAAGGTCAGGCCCTCGACGAGGGAAGAGTTCTCGAAGTCGTGAAGATGGTCAGGGACGAGGTCCCGAGCCCGTCGGGCGTTCTTAGCGATGGCATCCCCGTTGGGCGCGGCCGCATGATCCGTCCCAAGACCCATGGCCAGCAGCGCTACATCCAGAAGATCAGGGAAAACACCCTCACGTTCAGCATTGGCCCCGCCGGTACCGGCAAGACGTATCTCGCCATGGCGGCGGCGGTGGACAGCCTTATCAGCGGTTCGGTCCGTCGCATCGTTCTCACCCGGCCTGCCGTCGAGGCGGGTGAGCGGCTCGGCTTCCTTCCCGGCGATTTGACGGCAAAGGTCGACCCCTATCTACGGCCTCTGTACGACGCTCTCTGGGACATGCTCGGCCCTGAGGAGACTGCCGAGCTTATCGACCAGGGAACTATCGAGATTGCTCCGCTCGCTTATATGCGTGGAAGGACTCTCAACGACGCATGTGTGATTCTCGATGAGGCCCAGAACACGACGCCGGAGCAAATGAAGATGTTTCTGACGCGTCTTGGGTTCAATTCGAAGATGATCATCACGGGTGACGTCTCCCAGACTGATCTACCGACCGGCCGTCACTCGGGGCTTCGAGTCGTGCGCGACATCCTGATGGACATCCCGGGCGTTGCCTTCGTCACGCTCGGCTCCCGCGATGTGGTTCGTCATCGAATCGTTGCCTCGATTGTCGAGGCGTATCAGCGATTCGAGACGGAGGACGGCTGATGAGTCGTCCCACTGTTGTCAGGCTGTCGATCTTTCTCGCCACGGTCTTTGCTGCTTGGGGCGTGTTGTCGCTCGGAGGGGGATCGGGTCAGCCGGATCTCGCCGTAGGCGATCCGTCACCGCAGACTTATCTTGCCCAGGAGTCGAAATTGGTGACCGACACCGTGCAAACCGACGTCCTCCGCCAAGAAGCGAGGGATGCAGTTGATGAGAACCTCGCTCGGGAGACCCAGCCGGAAATCGAGGCATCAGTAGGGGACTCGGTCAACCTCGTCTTCGATGACTTCGAAGCGATCGCTATTGCTGACAGCCCAGAATCGCCCACGACACCACTCCCTGAACTCCCCGAGCGCCCACCTCCTACCGAAGGGTCCGACGGATCAACGACGACCACGGTCGCCCCGGACCCCTCCCAGCTAGTCGGTCGGGTATTCATCGACGTGGATGGAGACGGCATCTTCACCCCGGAGGGAGAAAACCCTCGAGTCGACAAGGGCATAGAAGGCGTCACCGTTCAGATCGAGTCCTACGTCGGATCCGAGACCTTGACAACGGCGGTCGATGGTTCCTGGACCGTGGAAATCACCGAAGGTGCCGCCGTGGTGTTCGTGTCCGCCGACGACGCGGCGATTCCCGAAGGGTTCGTGCCCTTCGGAGACGACCTGGCCCTTCTGGTGGAGTGCTCCTCCGGAACGACTTGTGAGACATTTGACGCTGCCTTTGTCGCCAACACGCGAGCTGTCGACGAGGTGGCCCGCACCATGGCGGCCAAACACGATCTTCCCGGCGAGACCATTGACTACCTGGCTCTAGTCTCCGCCGATGATGTTGTGAGAGAAGGCCTCGGTGAGCCGCTCCACCTGCCAATCATCAGGCAAGTGGCTCAGCAGCGTGTGCTTCAGGAATTCGGCCGTAGGATCCAGCCCGATCAACTGCCAGAGGCAAAGGCCGGCCTTCGCACCAATCCTCCAGTGGTGTTCCATATCGACACCGGCCAGGACATTTCTGGCGGCGCGGCCGCAGGCGAAGTGGTCGCCGCATTCCTCCAGGCCAACTACATAATCAATCAGGACCAATTAGCTGATCTTGAAGAGGAGGCCGCAAGCCAGGTTCCCGATGTCGAGGTGTCTTTCGTCGAGGAACAGAAGATCGTTGAGGAGAACGACATCCTCACCAAGCTTCATATCGACGCGATCGCCGAGACGACCACACTCGAAGCGTCCGAAAGGGCCTCGATCGGCCTTCTTGCCGTTGTGGTGGTGCTGATCGGGCTTCTCAGCCTGTACCTGGCCCGTTTCCGTCCCGAGTTCTGGGCGCGTCCTCGAATGGTCGCTCTCATGGGAATCCTCATCCTCCTCGCCGCGGCCTCTGTTCGTTTGAC
>JAYEGJ010000045.1:0-12985 GCA_034658975.1 Actinomycetota bacterium | reverse complement strand
GGCCGAGATGCTCGACCTCGACTTCGATCATCACATCGGGACCCACGTACTCCCGGGCAGCCTTCACCGCGGCCCTGATATCGCCGGCCGCGACGATGTGGTTGTCCTTGATGATCACCCCGTCATACAGGCCCATGCGGTGGTTGACCCCACCGCCCCGGGTCACCGCGTATTTGTCGAGAACTCTCAGTCCAGGCATCGTCTTCCGGGTGTCGGATATCGCTGCACCGGTGCCGGCGACGGCTTCCACGAGTCGAGCCGTCTCGGTGGCGACTCCAGACATCCGCCCCATCAGGTTCAGCGCTGTTCGTTCGGCCGTCAGGATCGAACGCGCAGAGCCCGAAACCGTGGCCAGAGTGGTGCCCTCGCCAACGCAATCGCCATCCTCGACAAGGCGTTCAAACGTGAGATCTGTGTCGACGACGTCGAACACCGACCGGGCGACCCGAATCCCGGCAATCACCCCGGGTTCACGATTGACGAAACGGCCCACGGCCGTTGCGGCTTCCGGGACGACCGACTGCGTCGTCACGTCGCCCGCCTCGGAAAGGTCTTCCTGAAGGGTGCGTTCGATGATCTCGATGACCTCGGCCCTGTCCATCACTTCACCACCACGGTCTCCACCGCTCCTGGGTCGATGAGAATACGGTGTTTCTGGGTCGGATCGGTCTCGGGGTAATCGGCGCGATAGTGCCCGCCACGCGACTCGCTGCGGCGAAGAGCCGACATGACCATCATCAATCCGAGGCTGAGCGCGTTGGCTCCCCCGATGGTTCGCTTCATGACCGCCTCGAGCCCCAACAGCGAGTTTCTCGCCTCCCAGAGCCCGTCACCGGTTCGCACCAGTCCGACCCGGTCCCACATGATCTGTCGAAGATCCTCGATGGCAGGTCCCGGAATCACGGGCAGTTCCAGGGCCTCTTTCGGAACTCGAACGTCGCCCACCGGATCCTCGGCATGTCGAGCAACGTCGTCGGCGGCTCGCGCCCCGAATACCAGGCCCTCGAGTAGCGAGTTGGACGCCAGCCGGTTCGCGCCGTGAACCCCCGTCGAGGAGCATTCACCGACGGCCCACAGGCCCCCTACAGAGGTGCGGCCGTGGATATCGGCGTCGATCCCGCCCATGAAATAGTGAGCAGCAGGCGAGACGGGGAGCAAGTGCTGGCTTGGATCGAGATCTACCGATAGCGCATGGGCGGTAACCGTGGGGAATCTCTCGTGGAAATTGGGGATCTCCCGACAGTCGAGATATGCGCCGGATCCCCGGTCGTATTGCCAGAAGATTGCTCTGGCAACGATGTCCCTCGGGGCCAATTCGGCCATCGGATGGTGCTGGTCCATGAACCGGCGCCCATGCGGATCGACGAGAGTCGCCCCTTCGCCGCGCAAGGCCTCTGTCATGAGCGGCATCGGATCCTTGCCCGCAAGCAACGCGGTGGGGTGGAACTGAACGAATTCGAGATCGGCGATGCGAGCCCCGGCGCGCCCTCCGATGACGATGCCGTCTCCCGTCACCCCCAGAGGATTGGTCGTCCGGGCAAATATCCGCCCTGCACCGCCCGTCGCCAGGATCACTGCCGGCGCGACGAAGACGTGGCGCTTCTTCCCGTCGACGGTCACAACGCCGGCCACCCGGGAGTCGACACGGACGAGGTCGACTACCCGCCCTTCGATCGATGCAATGGAATCGGAAGTCTCAACTGCCGCGTTGAGAGCCCTCATGATCTCGGCCCCCGTCGCATCCCCATCGGCATGGACGACCCTGCGCTTGTGATGACCGCCCTCTCGCCCCAGAAGAAGCTCGCCATCGGGGTCCCGGTCGAAATCGGCTCCAATGGCGATAAGTCTTTGAATCGCCTCCGGTCCGCCGCTAGTGAGGGCTTCGACGGCGTCGGCTACGGCCAACCCACCCGAAACGGCCAACGTGTCCGCAGCATGCTCCCCCGGTGAATCCTCGCCGGACAGGGCGGCGGCGACCCCACCTTGAGCCCACCATGTCGACCCCATATCCGAGGTCGCGATCACGTAGGCACGGGGAAGACGGAGCGCAACGGACAACCCGGCCACGCCGGCTCCCACGACCAGCGGAGCATCGAGTCGGGTCAGTTTGACCATGGTGTGGCCCTCAGTCCTGCCTGCCGACCTCGAGCATTCGGGCCACCGCCTGGCGGGCCCTCCCGGCGATCTCTTCGGGGATCTCCACCTGGTAGTTCATCGTTTCCAGCGCCCATCTGATGTTGTCGAGGGTGATCCTCTTCATGTGGGGGCAGAGATTGCAGGGCCGGACGAATCTCGTCTCCGGTGACGCCGAAGCGACGTTGTCCGCCATCGAGCATTCGGTGATCATCATCACCTTGTCCGGGCGATGTTCGGTGACCCAGTTGATCATGCCGTGGGTGGATCCGACGTAGTCGGCCTCGGCGAGAACATCCGGGGGACATTCGGGGTGAGCGATCACTGTGATTTCGCCCATGTCGTGTTTGTACTCGGAGATCTCCTGACCGGTGAAGCGCTCGTGGACCATGCAGGAGCCTTCCCAGAGGATGATGTCGACGTCGGTCTTCGAAGCGACCCACTTCCCCAGATACTGGTCGGGTGTGAAGATGACGCGATCCACTCCTAACGACTCGACCACGGCCACGGCGTTGCCGGAGGTGCAGGTGATATCCGACTCGGCCTTCACGTCGGCCGACGTGTTCACATAGGTAACAACCGGAACCCCGGGGTATTGAGCCTTCATCCGACGAACGTCGGCGCCGGTGATGCCGTCGGCGAGGGAGCAGCCTGCTTCGAGATCGGGGATGAGAACGGTCTTCTCAGGGTTGATCAGTTTGGCGGTCTCGGCCATGAAGTGGACGCCGGCGAGCACTATGACCTCGGCCTCGGTCTCCAAGGCGAAGTTGGCCAGGGCGAGGGAATCGCCGGTGAAGTCCGCCGCCATGTGGAAGATGTCCGGCGTCATGTAGTTGTGCGCCGCCACGATGGCGTTGCGCTCGACTTTCAACCGGTTGATCTCGTCGACGATCGGTTGGGCCATTACACGTTCCTCCTCGGGGAGAACGTCACTGGCCTTGGTGATCTGAATGGCAGTCAGAATCGATTCCGCTGTTGGGATACAGATTGTAGGGGTCACCGAAGGTGTTGATCTCCGCGTCCTACACTCGCCCGATGGCCAACCCCGTACTCGAAAACCAATTCGGCTCCGTCTCGGCAGGAGCCGACGCCGCCCTCCAGACCGCCGCGCCACCGATCGTTGCCGACGCTGATCGCATGACGATGGGGTCGGTTCTCACCTCTACCGGAACCCTCCTGATTCTGGTGATGGCGGGTGCCGCCTGGGGATGGGCCAACGCCGTCCTCGTCCAACGGTGGTACTGGCTCTTCTTCATTGTCCTGATCGGACTGGTGATACTGACGGTGACACGACCGCAATTCGCCATCTTCACTGGCGCCGTCTACTCGCTGGGACAGGGGGCGTTCGTCGGGTCGATCTCGAAGGTCTACGAGACGTTCTACGACGGCATCGTTTTCCAGGCCGTACTCGCCACCTTCGCCGTCTTCGTAGCCATGCTGTTTCTCTACGCGACCCGAATCGTCAAGGTGACCCAAAAGGTGCGTTCGGTGATCATCATTGCCACCGTCGGCATCGGGCTGTTCTACCTGTTCAGCTTCATCCTCAGCCTGTTCGGCGCCGGTATTCCGGTCCTGGGCGGGGCAGGCACCGGTGCGCTCATCTTCTCGGCCGTGGTCGTGATCGTGGCGTCTCTGAACCTGCTTCTGGACTTCGAGGTGATCGAAAGAGGAATCCGGGCCGGCGCACCCAAGGTCTTCTCGTGGTTCGCCGCCTTCGGTCTGATGGTCACGATCGTCTGGCTGTACATCGAAATCCTGAGACTGCTGGCGATCATCGCCGCCCGCCGCCAGTAGAGGACTGACCTCCCTCCCCGGCTACATGTGGGCGATGATGGCGTCGCCGAACTCCGAGGTTTTCACCTCGGTGGCGTCGTCGGTGAGACGGGCGAAGTCGTAGGTGACCGTCTTCGCGTCGATGGCACCCTCGATCCCCTTGACGATCAAGTCGGCGGCCTCCGTCCAATCCATGTATCGGAACATCATCTCTCCCGACAGGATGATGGACCCGGGGTTGACCTTGTCCTGACCCGCATACTTGGGAGCGGTCCCGTGCGTCGCCTCGAAGATGGCCACGCCGGTGCCGTAGTTGATGTTGCCGCCAGGGGCGATCCCGATGCCACCGACCTGGGCGGCGAGGGCATCCGAGAGGTAGTCGCCGTTGAGGTTGGTCGTGGCGATCACGTCGTAGTTGGCAGGACGCGTCAGGATCTGCTGGAGCATCGCATCGGCGATCACGTCTTGGACCAACAACTTGTCGCCGGCGTCACCGCCCGAGTCCTCCCAGGAGACGGCTACATCTGAGAACTCTTCCTTGACGAGGTCGTAGCCCCAGGAGCGGAAGGCTCCTTCGGTGAACTTCATGATGTTGCCCTTGTGGACGAGGGTCACCGACTTGCGGCCGTTCTCAATGGCGTAGTTGATGGCGGCACGGATCAGCCGTTTCGAACCGGTGACCGACATTGGCTTCAGACCAAGACCCGAATCCGGGCGCACATCCCAACCGAACTCCTCCTGGACGAAATCGAGAAGCTTCTGCGCCTCTTCAGTGCCTTCCTGGAGTTCCTTGCCTGCGTACACATCTTCGGTGTTCTCACGGAAGATCACCATGTCGACGAGGTTTGGAGCCTTGACCGGCGAGGGGACGCCTTCGAACCAGCGGACCGGGCGCACACATGCGTACAAATCGAGAATCTGACGAAGAGCGACGTTCAGAGACCGGATGCCGCCACCGACCGGGGTGGTCAGCGGGCCCTTGATGCCAACCAGGTATTTGCCGAACGCCTCGACGGTCTCATCTGGAAGCCACGAACCGGTTTCGTTGTAGGCCTTTTCTCCGGCAAGGACCTCCTCCCACTCGACGTGGCGCTCCCCGCCGTACGCCTTCTCGACCGCAGCATCAAATACGCGGACAGCCGCTGCCCAGATGTCGGGACCGATCCCGTCGCCCTCGATGAAAGGGACGATCGGGTCGTTCGGAACGTTGAGACCATCCGGTCCCATGGTGATGGGTGTGCCCACGGCAGTTGACTCCTCAAGGGGTGGTTTCGGAATCCTCGACACTAGCCAGCCCTCGGTTTAGGTCCGCTCTTCCGTTCTGTGCGGGTTTACTACGCGTCACGCGTAACTAACCCGCACAGAACGGTCAGGAAATCCCTCTGCGTGCCTCCGCGGCACGGACCGTGTTCGAGAGAAGCATTGCCCTGGTCATCGGGCCCACACCGCCCGGGACCGGGGTGATCGCCGAGGCCACCTTGGCGACCGATTCGTAGTCGACATCGCCGACGAGTCCGTCGTCGGTTCGGCTGATCCCAACATCGATGACCACGGCGCCGGGTTTGACGTGCCCTGCGCGAATCAAACGGGGCGTCCCGGTGGCGGCAACGAGGATGTCGGCCTCCAGGGTCAGGGCGACGAGGTCCTCGGTCCTCGAATGCCCGATGGAGACCGTGGCGTCGGCGCCCTTCTCCGACATCATCAGCGCCAAGGGACGACCCACCAGGAACGACCGGCCCACTACCACCGCTCGCTTCCCGGAGACCGGGAGGTCGTAATGGTCGAGGATTCGCATGATCCCGCTGGGCGTACAAGGCCGGAGACCGGGCTTGCCGAGCACCAACTGGCCGAGGCTGAACGGGTGCAACCCGTCGACATCCTTGGCCGGGTCGATCCGCTGCACCACCGCTTCGCCGTCGAGGTCCCCCGGCAGAGGCAGTTGCACGAGGATCCCGTCCACCGCGTTGTCTTCGTTGAGACTGTCGACCAGCGCCTCCACGAACGATTGGGACACATCGGCACTCACCTCGCTATGAAACGACTCGATCCCGACCTCGGCTGCATCTCGTCTCTTTCCACGGACATAGGCATGAGAGGCCGGGTCGTCACCCACGAGGACCGTGGCCAACCCTGGCTTGAAGTCGAGACCTGCAACCGCATCGGCGACTTCCTGCTTGACGATCGAGGCGACCTCTTTTCCATCCAGTACAAGAGCGCTCATGTCAATGTTTGAAGTGCCGTGTTCCGGTGAAGATAAGCGCAAGCCCCTGCTCGTTGGCCGCGTCGATGATTTCCTGGTCATTCCGGGATCCACCCGGCTCGACCACCGCGGTGACGCCGGCCTCGGCAAGAACATCGAGCCCGTCGCGAAACGGGAAGAAGGCATCGGAGGCTGCCACCGCTCCCTTGGAGCGATCTCCCGCTCGAACCAATGCCCGCTCGGCCGCGCCGACCCGCGACTGATCACCGGCACCTACTCCCTCTGCGCGCAGGCCGCTGGCGACAACAACGGCGTTGGACTTGGTATGTGAGACAACGGTCCAGGCAAATCGGAGGGCGGCCTCCTCCCCGGCAGAGGGAACCCGCTCCGACACGATCTTCCAGCCTTCATCGGCGCCGGTGTCGCGATCCTGGACGAGGAGCCCACCGTCAACCGTTCGCATCTCATGGCCATCAGAGCCCGGCAGGGGCGCCGTGATCACCCGGAGGTTCTTCTTCGAGGCCAGGGCCTCCCTGGCCTCGTCAGTCACATCGACTGCGACCAAGACCTCGACGAATCTTGAAGCAAGCGCCTCAGCGGTCCCCAGGTCGAGTACTCCGTTGATGGCGATCACGCTGCCGAAAGCCGAGAGCGGGTCACACTCCCATGCCGCCTCGAAGGCATCGGCAACCCGATCGGCGATTGCAGCCCCGCAGGCGTTGGTGTGCTTGACGATGACCACGGAGCCCGGTCCCAGGTCGGCAGCCAGACGCCATGCCGCTTCTGCGTCGGCGTAGTTGTTGAACGACATCTCCTTGCCCTGATGCTGGGTTGCCGCTGCCCACCACGGCCACGCACCGTCTTCTCGAAAGAGAGCAGCCGACTGTTGCGGATTCTCACCGTAGCGAAGCTCACTCACGTGTCGGAGGGGGATTATCCGGTCGTCACCGATCCAGCCGACAATTGCGGCGTCGTAGCTGGCGGTGTGGAAGAAGGCCTCTGCGGCCAGCCTCCTGCGCAGGTCGTCAGACAGTTCCCCGGATTCGACGGCGGTGGCAACCTCGTCGTACTGGTCGGGAGATACGACGACACCAACATGATGATGGTTCTTGGCTGCGGCCCGCACCATCGCAGGTCCACCGATATCGATCTTCTCGATGATGTCCGTCTCGGTAGCTCCCGGCGACCCAATCGTCTCCCTGAACGGATAGAGGTTGCTCACGACGAGGTCGAAGCGCTCGATGCCGTTGTCGGAAAGTTCGGCATCGTCCCGGGAGTCCCTCGCCAGGATCCCGCCATGGATCTTGGGGTGAAGCGTCTTGACCCGGCCGCCCAGAATCTCGGGGGCACCCGTTACGTCGGCAACCCTGATCACGCCGATCCCGGCCTCCTCCAACGCTGTCGCCGTTCCACCGGATGAGACTATTTCGACTCCCGCGGCCACCAGCCGCTGTACAAATGGCACCAGCCCGGTTTTGTCGTAGACGCTCACGAGGGCCCTCATTGCCAGATCACCTTCCTGCCTTCGACGATCAGCTCGCCGGCGGTGAAGGCACGGACCACCTCTGGAAAGAGCCGATGCTCCTCAACCTGGATTCGGGCATGGAGGGTCTCGGCGGTGTCGTCGTCCATCACCGGCACGACCCTCTGGGCGATGATCGGACCGTGATCGATCTGCTCATCGACGAAATGGACGGTCACTCCAGTGACCTTCGCGCCATGATCGAGGGCTTCTTCGACCGCATATGCGCCGGGAAAGGCGGGAAGCAGGGAAGGGTGGATGTTGAGGATTCGGTTGGGAAACCGGTCGATGAAGGACGGTGAGAGGATCCGCATGAACCCGGCAAGGACCACGCCCTTGCATCCCGACTGCTCGATCGCGTCGGCTATGGCCATCGAGAACGATTCTCGATCGTCGTAATCAGACCACTCGACCACCTCGGTGCGGATCCCCGCCGACCCGGCTCGTTCCAGGGCCAGTGCGCCCGGCTTGTCGGAAACGACGAGACCGATTCGAGCAAGCAGGTCCGGAGCCTCTATCAGTTTCTGGAGGTTGGTGCCCGACCCGGACGCCAATACTGCGATGTCGATCTTTCCCTCCGAAACTCCGGTCCACGCGCAGTGTAGGAGAGCACCGTCCTCTCACAATCTCCTGACCCGTGGTTGAATCGGCGGTGAGGAGGACCATGAATTACGACATTGTTCCGGCGCGGGACTGGCAGAAGTGGGCAGAGGAGAACACCGCCCTCATCCTCGACGTGCGGGAACCGCGTGAGTGGAAGCTCGGCACCCTTCCCGACTCGGAGCTGGTCAGCATGCGCGAGATCCCTGCTCGAATCGGCGACTTCGACAAGGACACTGCCGTTCTGTGCGTATGCCGTTCGGGGGATCGATCGGGTCAGGTGGCTGCCTTCCTGTCACACAACGGATTCAACAAGGTGGCGAATCTGGCAGGGGGCCTGAAGGCCCTCGGAATGCAACGCTGAAATGGACATTCGAGTAGTCCAAACCTCCGGCCTTGGCGACTCGACATATGTCCTCTCCTACGAAGGCCAGGCCGTCGTCGTCGACCCCCAGCGCGACATCGACCGTTTCGAAGCGGTGCTCAACGAGTCCGGATCCGACCTCCGTTTCGTTCTCGAGACACATCTCCACAACGATTACGTGTCAGGGGGCAGGTACCTGGCGAAGGCAGCAGGTGGGGAGGTAGTTCTCCCGGCCGGCGCAGCTCCGGCATTCCGCCACCGTCCGGCCTATCACTCCGAGGATCTCGATGCGGGCAGCTTCGTGGTGAGACCGATCCACACACCGGGCCACACTCCTGAGCACACTTCCTATCTCATCGTTGTCGACGGGATCCCGGTTGCCGTCTTCTCCGGTGGCAGCCTCCTCGTCGGCTCCGCGGGACGGTCCGACCTCCTCGGCATGGAGCGCGCCGACACCCTCGCTCGTCTTCAGTATCGATCGGTCTCCCGCCTGGCGGCTTTGCCCGACGCGGTGGGCCTCTACCCAACACACGGCGCAGGGAGTTTCTGCACTGCTTCAGGAACAGGCGAGATCACCTCCACCATCGGCACGGAGCGAGTGAGCAATCCCGTGCTGTCACATGACGACGAGGACTCCTTCGTCACGCAGGCCTTGAGCGGACTCGTCCCCTATCCCGCCTACTACCGGTACATGGGGCCGACGAATGTGACCGGAGCACTCCCGATGCCGGCGCTGAAGCCACCGATGATTTCGGCCACAGACCTCGAGGCGGGTGTCGACGTCATCGACATGCGCCCCAAGGTTGATGTCGCCGCAGGTCATCTGCCCGGTTCTCTTGCTATCGAGGAGCGCAACGACTTCGGCGTATGGGTGGGGTGGGTCGTTGCCCACAACGCCCCCCTCTACCTGGTGGCAAACCCGGGTCAGGACACCACCGAGGCGGTGCGGCAATTGGCCCGGATTGGATTCGATGATGTCAGAGGAGTCGTAACCGATCTGAGCGACGTCGCCGAGGAACTGGTGACCTATCGGCTTGCCTCGGTCGATGAATTCAAGGGGGCCGTGAGCGATGGTGCCCAGATCCTCGACGTTAGGGCGCCCAACGAGTGGGACCTAGGCATCATCGACGATTCCACCAGGGTCTACGTCCCCGACGTGGTGGCCTCCACCCCCGGGGTTCTGGATCCCACACGACCGGTGTGGGTTGCGTGCGAGACCGGTTATCGAGCCAGCATCGTCGCTACGACACTCGAGCAGCGAGGCTTCGAGCCTGTGGTTCTAGCCGAATATGGAGTAACCGACGTCCTCAGTAGATTGTCCAACCACTAGAGACGAGTCATACCTCTCGCCTTAGGGGTGACAAGATGACTGTGGGGAAGCAGAATCGTTGGATCTGGCCGGCAGTTCTAGGAATCGCCGTAGTAGCGCTGGTCGCCATCGCTCTCAACCGTGAACCGGTCCAACTCGATCCGAATACTCCGGAGGGAACTGTTCAGGCCTATCTCCAAGCCATAGGCGACTCCGACTACGACGCGGCGTTCGAGCTGCTCGATCCCGAAGAATACGAAGGGTGCTCACCTGCCGACCTGGCCACCAGTGTCAACAGGGGGGAACCATTCACTGCTGTGTTCGACACCGAGAACATCGAGAAGGTCGGCAACGATACGACTCTGGTCCCGGTTCGGATGCAATTCGGATCGACCGGGCCCTTCGGGAACGGCTGGACCCAGTGGGAGACTTTCATCCTCACGGATCGAACAGGCTCCTGGCTAATCACTGAAGAGGCGTGGCCTTACTTTGTCTGGTCATGCCGGGAGGGAGACTTCTAATGGGCGGCATCGTTGGATTGCTGATACTCGGTGGCATCACCGTCGGGATCATTGCGGCAGTTCGCCGCGTCATGGCCAAACGCGAGACGAGCGCCCCGAGTGGCGACATCGTGGCCTACCTCCTTCTGGCATTGGCCGTTGGAACGGCCGCCTTCTCGCTCGCCGAACTCGCCGAAGCGGCCTTCCCTGGCGACTCTTTCATCTCCGACGTCGAGACACAGGTGGCCACTGCCCTCGCCGGCCTCGTCGTGGCCGGACCTGTCGCCTGGGTTCTGTGGAGACGGCAGGCAGAGCGGAGGAGGGCCTCCCCGGGAGAAGCCGGCTGGGTGGTGTATCTCGCCATCATCGAAGTGGTCTTCATGACCGGATTCGCTATTGCCGCATTCAGCGTCATCAACTTCCTTGTCGGTGATGGCGATTCTCCTGCCTGGATAAACGCCATTGTCTTCGCCGGGGTGATCCTCCTGCATGAGGTCGCTGTCAGGCGATCCCCTCCACCGACCGACGGCGCCGAGCTCTACCGAATCATCGGATCGGCGATTGGGCTGATCACCACCTCGATCGGATTGGCAGGCTTGATCTATTGGGTCCTGGATCAGATCTACGGAAGCCTGGCCGCGACGAGTTCCAGCGCCGATGTGGGGATCTGGCTGGCATTCCTCATCGTCGGTGCACCCATCTGGGCATATCGCTGGTGGACGTCGTGGAGTGATGAGCCCAGCCTGGCCAGAAAGACCTGGCTGGTCATCACATCGGTCCTGGGACTGGGCGTGGCCATCGGTTCGGCGACATCGATCGCGGTATTGACAGCCCTGTTCCTCTTCTCGGAAACGGATTCGGCAGCCACCCATTTCGCCGCGCTTCCCGGCATCATCGGAACCGGGACGGTGGCAGCCTTTGTCTGGGCCCACCACGGCCGGCGAATGGGCGACGAGCGAACGGCCCCGATCCAGATGTACGGATACGCCATGGCCGCCATTGGCCTCTCCGCCGCCATCGGCGCCGCCACCGGGCTGGCCACGATCGCGTTTGCCCCGGCCGACTTCATCAACGACCCCGCCCCATTTGTGATCAGCGCCACCGCCATCCTGGTGGTCGGCCTATTGGTTTGGGGCCGATTCTGGTCACAGGCCCAGGGCGTTCCCCGCGAACTGGAGGCCGGAACCACACCCCGCCGGCTATATCTCGTCGGGTTCGCCGTCGTCACAGGCCTGGTCTCTGCGAGCGCGCTCATCGGGACACTCTTCGTGCTGTTCCAGCTTTTGATCAGCGGCGAATCCTCAGACACGCTGGCCGTGCAGGCATCGCTGTTCGTGTTTTCCGGATTGGCGACCTGGCACCTGCTCCGCAACAGCGCCGGTGATCGGGACCTCATCGAATCACCGGAGGTCCTCACGCCGTTCGACGTGACGATCATCTGCTCGCACCCAGGGATGATCGCCACGGTATTCCCGGACGAAGCCCGACTTCGGGTCATTTACCGGGGAGATGAGGCCGGTGTGATTACCGACGACATGGCTCAGGCGATCGTCGAAGATATCGACAACATCTCATCCATCGTGTGGGTCGACGACACCGGCTACCGGGTGGCGCCGGCCCGAGGCTGAGATTCGGGTTTTCCCCTCCGGATCTGGGAGCATCGCCAGGTGAAATGGCTCTCTTACATGTGGTTCAAGCTCCGCGGCTGGTCCTTCGCCGGTGAATTTCCCGATGACGCGAAGCTGATCGCCGTCGGTGCTCCACACACCACCAACTGGGACTTCGTGCTCTTCCTCGCCGCCCTCCACAATTGGAAGTTCAAGGCCAAGTTCATCGGCAAACACACCCTGTTTCGTTGGCCTTTCGGCTACTTCTTCAGATTCTTCGGAGGGATTCCCGTCGATCGGGACAAGCCGGGCGGCATCGTCGGGCAGGTTCGCGAGGCGTTCGATGCAAGCGACAGGATGATCCTCGTTATGGCACCCGAAGGAACCCGAAAGCCCGCTCCCTACTGGAAGTCCGGCTTCGTCAAGATCGCGGAAGGGACGGGAGTCCCGGTCGTGTTCGCCGGCGTTGACGGGAAGAACAAGGTTCTGACCATCGGTCCGAAGATCCGCTACACGGGAGACACCGGCGCGTTCATGGACGTGCCCCGGGAGTTCTATGACGACAAGAACGGGATCAAGCCCGAAGGGAAAGGGCCTGTTCGCCTCAAGGAAGAGGACCGTTGACGGTCAGGGCTTCTCGGCCAGCCTCCTAAAGTCATCGTCGATCCCTCGGCCGCTGGTGCCGTAGCGAAGCAGATCCTTTCCGAATCTCTCCCGCAGCGCGTCCACCTGTTTGTCGAGCATTCGTCTCTTCGTATCCGCGGCGCTGCCGGTCCTGAGCACGTCACCCTCGTCGATGTCGAGCTCCATCTGGACCGCCGTGTCGGTGGTCAGGTTCGAAACCGACATGCCAATCAGCGTGACCGGGTCGCCGTCGGCCACCTGGAGGGCCCGACGCAGAAGCTCACCTCCCAGGTTGGTGAGAGCCGACGTCGACGCAGTCGAGGTTCGGAGGGTGTGACTACGCGACACGAGCC
>JAYEGJ010000044.1:0-13351 GCA_034658975.1 Actinomycetota bacterium | reverse complement strand
GCCAACTTCACCCAGGGCTGGATGGACTTCTACAACAGGGACTTCGGCACCAGCCTCGTCTTCGAGAACTCACAGAATTGGGGCGACCTCGTCGACCTGACTCACTTCAAGGACATGGACGAGTTCTGGGCGTGGTCGTCGGATCTCGACGGCCACTCCGTGTTCTGGCATCTCGAGCCCTTCCCTGGAACTGTCGAAGCGCTTCGTAGCCTCGTCGACGCCGGCCATCAGATCATCGTGATCACCACCAAGCCCGGCTTCGCACACAGGGACACCCACGAATGGGTCGAGAGTTACCGCATCCCGGCGGCCGAGCTCCACATCATCCAAAGCAACGACAAGTGGGAGTTCGACTGCAATGTCTATCTCGACGACGGGCCCCTTGTCCTCCCCGGCCTCCTGGAGCACCGCCCACACCGAACCGTTTGCCGATATGTCCGACCTTGGAACGAACCGCTTGACGGCGCCATCGACGTGCACAACTTCGTTGAATTTCGCGAAGTTGTCGATGCGATGGCGGAGGACCCTTTCTAACTGGCGGAAGGCCCCTAGCGATTGGTTAGGCTCGATTGCCAAGATTGACCTGATCACCCTCGGAGTTGAGACAACGACCCCGGGGGCGAAGCAATCACCATGGGAGATAAGGAGAAGAAATGAACAAACGTGCCCTTTGGGCGCTTGTGGCGGTATTTGCCCTCGTGCTTGCGGCGTGTAGCCCGGCCGAAGAGGTAGTCGACACCACGGAGGCTCCCGTAACAACGGAGGCTCCGGCGGCAACCACCACCGAGGCCCCAGCAGAGACAACCACCTCTGAGGCAATGGCAGCCATCGGGAGCGAAGAGCACCCGATCAACGTGCTGTTCGTCCCGTCGGTTTCGGCCGAAGAGATCATCGCCGGTGGCGATATCTTGGAGGCGACACTCGAGGCCGCTACCGGACTCCACTTCGATGTGGCAGTCCCGACTTCCTATGCGGCGACTCTCGAAGAGATGTGCGCATCGCCGGATGACACCATCGGCTTCATCCCGGCGCAGGCATATGTCCTCGGCAGCACGAAGTGCGACATCGAGGTCAGCCTGAAGTCGCTCCGCTTCGGATACACGGAGTACTGGAGTGAATTCATCGTTCCGCGTGACTCTGACATCCAGTCCGTCGAGGACCTCGCCGGCAAGACCTGGGCCTACCCGGACGGTGGCTCCACCTCCGGATTCCTCGTTCCGAGCGGCATCTTCGCCACTCTCGGCATCGAGGTCGGCGACACTCTCGAGGCCGGTGGCCATACCGCCACCGTGCAGGCGATCTACGACGGCTCTGCCGACTTCGGCACGGTCTTCTTCTCGCCTCCCATCGACGCCGACAGGAATGTCGTTTGGGATGACACTCCCGAGAACGCCGACGTCCCTGCCGATCTCGTGGACAGCTGCGGCCTGAACGCCGACGGCGCCCTGTTCTGTGGCGACAACTACGAGGTTCGCGATGCCCGTCGCAACATCCGTGAGGGCGCCCCGGACGTCATTCAGAAGGTCCGCATCGTGACCCTGTCGGCCCCGATCCCGAATGACACCCTGTCGTACGGTCCTGAGGTCTCCGACGAGATCAAGACGGCGATCAACGATGCCCTCAAGGCATTCGCCGCCGACGATCCGGAGGGGTTCGAGGCTGCGTTCGACGCCTACTCGTGGTCTGGTGTCGAGGACACCAACGACTCCGAGTTCGACTCGATCCGGGCACTGCTCGACGCACTCGGCTTCACCGAGGATCAGTTGGACTGACGAACCACACATCTATGGAGAAGGTGGGGCTTGTTACCCCACCTTCTCTAGAACCCACCATCAATGCTTAAGGTCGAGCACCTAACCAAGGTCTATGACGACGGCACCGTCGGAATCGAAGACGTCAGCTTCGAGGTCGACGCCACCCAATTCCTAGCCGTCATCGGCCTGTCCGGTTCCGGCAAGTCCACCCTCCTACGCTGCATCAACCGGCTCATCGAGCCAACCGACGGCCGCATCCTCTGGAACGGAGAGGACATCACTGCGGCCGGCCAGGAAGACCTCCGGCGAATCAGGCGCCGCATCGGGATGGTCTTCCAACACTTCAACCTGGTGAGCCGTTCCAAGGTGGCCACGAACGTCCTCGCCGGGCGTCTCGGCTACACCAACCCTGCCCTCAGCCTGCTCAACCAGTTCGGAGAGGATGACCTGGAGCGGGCGAGAAAGTCGCTCGAACGAGTTGGTCTCGAAGAGAAGACCAACAACCTTGCCTCCGACCTTTCCGGAGGCCAACAGCAGCGGGTCGGCATCGCCCGCGCCCTGGTTCAGAACCCCGAGATGCTGCTCGCCGACGAGCCGGTGGCCAGCCTCGACCCTGTCCTGGCCCACTCGATCATGCAACATCTCGAGTCGATCAACGAAGACGGGGTCACGGTGCTCTGCTCACTCCACTTCCTCGACTTGGTCCAGCAGTACTCGGACCGGGCCATAGCCCTCTACGACGGGAAACTTGTCTTCGACGGCTCACCTGCCGAGATCGACGATGCGAGGTTCAAGGAGATCTACGGCAAGGAGGCCGAGCGCATTGGCTAAAGAGAAGAAGCCTCGGCGCCGCCTCCTCGCAGTCTTCGGCATCGTCGCCGCCATCGTCATCTACGGATTGGCCGTTGAACGCACCGGCGTCAGTCTCGACGAGATCACCTCCGAGTCACGCCAAGAGCAACTGGTTCGGATCCTCAGGGCTCTCGCCCGCCCGGAAATGACCACCTTCGACCACGAGCAGGTCAACACCGACCTCGACTTCTTCATCCCGTGTAATGGCGACTCCGCGCCCGTCACCAACGGCGGCTTAACAGCCGACCCGGGTTGTGGCGACCCCGGCGAAATCGTCACGGTGACTGGAACTGACTTCGATCCCTTCGCCGAAGGTCGGATCCAGTTCATTCCGATATCGGACTTCGACGTGACCCTTCCACTCGGCATCTTTGCAGCGGACGAGGACGGCCATTTCACCTTCGAGATCGAGCTGCCCGACCGGCCCAACGAGGAGGTGCAAACCCTCCGTATTCAGGTGCCGCAACGCCTTGGTTCTTGGGGCGATCGGGAAGAGGTTTGGACCGACACCAACGAGAACGGCATCGTGGACCAGGGAATCATCGGGACCGACGGTCTCGAGGTGACAGTGGACGATGCCGCGGTCGAGGTTCCCGCCGTAGCCCTACTCGACGCAACCGCCCAAGTACAGCAGTTCGTCACGACCGGCGATCCTGTTCTCGCAACCGAAGGACCGGCCAATGGGCTCACTGCCGACCCAATAGCCGAGGGGACCGGCGACATACGCATCACAGAGATCACCGCAGACGGCTCGACTGTGAGTGTCAAGATCGAAGGACCTGAGGACACCGACATCTCCAGGTGGCGTGTCGCCATCTATGAGGGATCCACCGGCGACGTGGTGACGACCGGATTCCTCGGCGATCAGATCGAGCTCTCACCCCGGGTTTCCGAGCAGGCCAAGCTGACCCTAGAGAAGATCATCGACACCGTGTTCCTGGCGTTCATCGCCACGACAGTCGGCCTCGTTGTGGCTCTTCCCCTGAGCTTCGTGTCGGCTCGAAATCTGATGAAGGACGTGTCGACGACAGTCATCGGCCTCGGGCTAGGACTGTTGGCTATTCCCCTCGGCATCGCTCTCGGAATCGGCTACCTCAGCCTGCAGCGGTGGATCTTGGGCGACCTGATCGACCAGAACTTCATGCGTTTCTTGATGGTCGGTCTCGGGGCAGTAATCACCTACTTCCTCGCCCGTCAGATCTTCTTTGGCGCCGAGGTCCGGTCCTGGGCCTTGAGGACGGCCCGCTCACTGGCCACCATGATCTTTCTCGCCCTGAGCCTCGAGGGTCTGTTTGCCCTCCTGACAGCAGGCGGCAACGCCCTAAAGGGGCCTTTTGGGGCGTGGGATTTCATCCCCGGGCTCTTCTCCACAATCGGAGAGGTGGGTACGGTAATCCTCCCCTTCATCATTGGGCTGATGGGCGCCTCGATCGCGCTGGGGATCGCGCGAAAGATCGCGATCTGGCTCAACGCAAACGAGACAGGAGCGCTGAGGGACCTCACCGGGTTCGTTTCCATGGCTCTCGCCGGTGCGCTCGTGGGGGTCGGTCTCGGCCAACTGGTCGACTGGCTATATCAGATAGCCGACACGACGACCACCTTCACCATCCCGGCCATCGTTGGAGCCTTGATCGGACTGCTATTCGCCCAGCTGGGTCGACGTCGAGGCGAGATCAAGATCGGCCTCACCATCTACTACATCGCCCGGACCATCTTCAACACCTTGAGGTCAATCGAGCCATTGGTCATGGTCATCGTGTTCGTCGTCTGGGTCGGATTCGGCGAGTTCGCCGGTTCCCTCGCGCTGGCACTCCACACCGCGGCCGCTCTGTCCAAGCTCTACTCGGAGCAGGTCGAGTCGATCGCCGAGGGGCCGATGGAGGCCGTTCGGGCGACGGGCGCCAACCGTCTCCAAACCATCATCTACGCCGTCGTGCCACAGATCGTCCCGCCGTACATCTCCTTCACGATGTATCGCTGGGACATCAACGTGCGCATGTCCACCATCCTCGGTTTCGCCGGTGGCGGTGGCATCGGCTTCCTGCTCCAGCAGAACGTCCAACTCGGCGATTACAGCGCCGCTGCCGTGCAGATGCTGGCCATTGCCATCGTTGTTGCATCGATGGACTACATCTCGTCACGACTGCGGCTGCGCTTCACCTAGGCCCCTATATGTTCCGGCGGACCCGCGAGGAGCGAGAAAGGCTCGAGGAAGAGCTACTTACTCCTGAGGCCACGAGAGCAGCCAGTTCGGTGGGCCGCGCCGAGGAGGAAGGGCCGGACGAATACCGGACCGCTTTCGAACGCGATCGTGATCGGATCGTTCACTCCAAGGCGTTCCGACGGCTGAAGCACAAGACCCAGGTGTTCCTCAACCCCGATGGGGATCACTACGTGACCCGAATGACGCACACCATTCAGGTCACCCAGGTGGGACGGGCAATGGCCCGGGGATTGGGCTTGAACGAGGACCTGACCGAGGCGATCTGCCTGGCCCACGACGTGGGTCACTCCCCTTTCGGCCACACCGGAGAGGATGCCCTCACCCCGTTTGTGGACGGCGAATGGCTCCACTCAGCCCATGGGGTGCGGACAGTGTCCCTTCTCGAGCCGCTCAATCTGTCTCACGAGGTGCTGGACGGGATCAGGGCTCATAGCTGGAAGGTCGATCCGCCACCCGAGACACCGGAGGCATGGCTCTGCCGCTTCGCCGACCGAATCGCATACCTGACCCACGATGTCGCTGATGCGTTGCGTGCGGGAGTGTTGGAATACCACGACATCCCGACTTCGGTGTTGACCACGTTCGGGGCGACGTCGAGGGAGTGGATAGCCGCCATGGTCAACTCGGTTGTCGAATCCAGTGCGGAGTCGGGCAAGGTGGAGATGAATCCCACCCATCTCGAGGTCATGGGAGGGTTGCGTGACTTCATGTTCGAGCGGGTCTACCTGAGCCCCGAGTCGGAGGTTCAGAAGGAGAAGGCGATCCTGGTCATCCAGGACCTGGTCCGGTACTACACCGACCACCCGGGAGAGGTGCCCGACTCCTACACGGTGCCAGGTGCCGAACCACTGACGAGGGCCATCGACTACGTGGCCGGCATGACCGACCGCTACGCCATCAACACCCACGACCGCCTCTACCGGCCGACGTTGCTGGACTGACTTCCTAATGCTGTGGGTTCGGTATACCGACTCTGCGACGTTCAGAAAGCGGACTAGATCGTCCGGTGGCGGCCACGTCGGAGTTGTTCCTCCTCGTCCACAGCATCCGGCCATAGGACCAAACCGACTGCGAGACCTCCCAGTAAAGCAATGAACAGCCACGATCTCATCAGCGCGAGGACGCGGCCACCAAACGGCATGTGGAATTGGGCGATACCGAGAACGTCACTGTTAGAGGGATACCAGGCGTCGGGCCTCGAAGAGTTATCGCCTTGGGTGATCCAGGCATTGCCGTCTCCGCCAACCACGCGGTGAATCACCGGGTTGCCCTCCCCAAATTCCCCTTCGGGAATTCGATAGAGGATCGTATCGCCGATGTCGACGGGTTCCTTCCACGTGAAGACGGCGTCGCCCAGGTTGTAGGTTGGCTCCATCGAGTTGCCGGCGACCATCACCATCCCGAAACGGCCACCAAACGTGGCCGGCCAGAAGAAGAGGGCCAAGCAGATCACCAGCATCCACTGCAGGAACCCAGCCGGACTGAAGTGGCGGGTGAACCAGCCGGCCACCTTTGAAGTGTCAACGTGCCGACCGGTGGCTCTCTGGGGGTAGCTGAGATAAGTCATGGAAGTGCCACAATCGTGAAGTCCGCGTAGCGGCTCCAGTTGTCGTTGTCGGAGGCCAGACCAAACCTGGTGTTCTCGAGAAGGAGATCTTGCTCCTCGGCGCTCAGGTAGGCCGTATCGGTCAGATCGAACGTCATGACGACTGAGCCGTTGATCAGGACCGTAAGGATTGGCTGCTGAATCTGCACCGTCAGGGTTCCGGAATCGAGGTCGGAGATGGGATCGACCTCCATGAGTTCCCGGAAACCCGAGGGTGCATTCACGCCAAGAACCAAACGGTCCTGATCACGCTTGTAGATCACAGAGATGAAGTAGGTGCCGTCGCTGAAGAGGGCGAGGCCCGCTCCGGATTTTCCTTTCTGGGTCGAAATCCGGGTGATGTCGGTGGAAACGGAAATGTTGTCGTACACACCTATGTCAACACTTGCGTGCCCGACCGAGAAGCGTTTGTGGTTGCGTGCGACATCTCCGGCGAGACACTGCCAATCGCCTTCGTGGCTGGTCCACGGGTTGCCGACCGAGTCGACCCAACCGTCGAGGGTGCTGGTGCAGCCTGTGAAGGAGTCGGAGGCCAGGAAAACTGGCGGAACGGAGATGGTGACCGTGTCCGACCAGGCGGATAGATCGGCGGAGTTGATGCCGCCGAGAGACGCGGCGGACGCAGCGAAGGCGGACGCGATCAAACCTGCCACGATGACCATGGCGACAGCAAAGCGCTTGGTGCGCCTGTCTGGTTTGACCTGAGTTCCCATCTCTAAGTCCTGTATTGCGGTGAAGGCGAGTCGACTGGCGACCCGCCCTCATCCGACCATCAGTTGGTGAATAGGCGGACTAGCCGCTGATCACGATTGCAATGTCCTCGACCGCTTTTGCGTCGGCGGTGCCCAGCGTCATGGGCACGCTTGTGGTCCCACCGGTGAGAACAGTGGTTGATCCTGAATCAAGATTCGCCGCCGCGGATCCAATCTCCACGTAGATGTTGTATCCATCACAGGTTGCATCGACACTGGATACGACAACAGCAGACACGGCAAAGTAGCCGGGATCGAGTGTCGTGTCGTAACTAAAGGTGTAGTCAACATCGACACCATCGGCGGTGTCACACGAGGCGACAATCGTCGAGTCGGCACCCAAATCAGCAGTATTGATCCCGCCGAGGCTGGCCGCCGAGGCGGCGATCAGGCTGAATACGAGCACGGCCAGAATGACCGCAGTTAGTTTCTTTCGCACCTCATCCTCCTTTGAAAGTTGAACGTGCTCAGGGAATATCGGGGCGAAATAGCCCTCACTTGAATCTCATGTCATCGGCCGACCGACCCGCCTCGGAACGGACCTAACCTTCCCCTCCGTGCTCTCCATCCGCGACCTCCACAAGAGTTTTGGCGACGTCACAGCCCTCAACGGCTGCAACCTCGCCGTCGACCGGGGCGGCATGCTCGGCTTCCTTGGCCCCAACGGAGCCGGCAAGACCACGGCGATGCGATCGGTCTTCGGACTCATCCGCCCAGACTCCGGGACCGTTACCTGGGACGGCCACCCGATAGAGCACTCCGACCTCCTCACCTTCGGATACATGCCCGAGGAGCGTGGCCTCTACCCGAGGATGAAGATCCACGACCAACTCACCTACATGGGCCGTCTTCATGGGATGTCCCCGCGTGATGCGGGAGCCGCCGCCGATCGGTGGCTCGAAGTCTTCGACCTCACCGACCGGCGCACCGACACGGTGGAGTCCCTCTCCCACGGGAATCAGCAACGTGTCCAGTTGGCCGCCGCCCTGATCCACGATCCGGACCTTCTCGTCCTCGATGAGCCCTTCGCCGGACTCGACCCCATCGCAGTCGATACCATGTCGGACGTTCTTCGCGAGCAGGCCGAGGTGGGCAAGGCTGTGATCTTCAGCTCCCACCAACTCGACCTGGTCGAAGACCTCTGTGAAGAGGTCGCCATCATCAACGAGGGAACCGTGGTCGTGGAGGGGACGGTCAGGCAACTCAAGGACGCCGCCCCGATCCGTCATCTCGAATTGGAGGTCGAAGGCGATGCCAATGGTCTGATCGCCACGCTCGAAGGGATCCGCAGCACCGACTTCGACGGGCTTCGACACACGGTGATCATCGACGCCGAGACTGACGTGCGGGGCTTCATCGCCCGGGCGGAGGAAGCCGGCCGACTCCGTCACTTCTCCTACACCACGCCATCCCTTTCCGACCTGTTCAGGGAGGCCGTGCAATGAGCGGTATCGGCGCCGTTTGGCAAGTAGCACTGCGTGAGCTGCGCGTGAGGGGGCGCTCAAAGGCCTACCTGATCACCTCGGCCTTGATCCTGGCAATCGTCGTGGCCCTCGTTGTCGTTCCACGGTTTCTCGGAGACGACACCGACGTCTACCCGGTCGGCCTCATCGGTATGGGAAACGAGCCGATCGTGACCGCAGCCGAGCAGTTGGCAAACGCCAACGACGAGCCCGATGAGCCGCCGTCTGTATCGATCGAAACAACCGTGTATGAAGAAGCGACCGTCGCGAAGGCAGACCTCGCCGAGGGCATTATCGATGCGATCCTCATCGACGGGCGGGAGGTGATGGTCGAGCGTCCTGCCGGCTTCACCGGATTCCCCCTCCTGAATCTTCTGCAGCGCGGCGCCGCCACGGTCGAACTCGAGCAAATCGTTGCTGAAGAGGGTCAGGCCGCCGCTGACGTGATCGAAGTCATGACGTCGGATCCCCTGGAGACCACAACACTCAGCGGGGAGGACGCCCGCGATGAGACGGGCGGCATCGCTGCCTACGCCGGACTCCTCCTTCTGTACGCGGCAATCCTGCTGTACGGAACCTGGATCCTGACAGGTGTCACAGAGGAGAAATCGAACCGTGTGGTTGAGGTCCTGCTGTCGAGCATCCGGCCTTGGCAGCTTCTCTCCGGGAAGATCCTCGGCATTGGAACTCTCGGTGTGGGACAGTTCGCCGGCACCGTGATCGTGGCCGTCGTGGCTCTTCAGGTGAGCGGAACATTCGATATCCCCTCCATCAGCGGCGCCACGATCTTCAATCTGGTCTTGTGGTTCGTCCTAGGTTTCTTGATCTTCGCGGTGATGTTCGGGGCAGCGGGCTCGCTCGTCAACCGCCCGGAAGACGCCCAGAGCATCGCTCTACCCATGACCATGTCGGCTGTGGTCGGGTTCTTCCTGGCCATGGCCACGCTGAACGATCCAGATGGGATAGCGGCCACCATCGGCACCTTCATTCCCATCTCCGCTCCGTTTGTGGTGCCGGTGCGAGCATCGCTCAACGCCATCCCTCTGTGGCAATACGGGGCCTCGGTGATTCTGGCTATCGCCTCGGTGGTCGGCCTCGTTTTCGTGGGGGGCCGCATCTACGCCGGCGGAGTCCTCCGGTATGGGGGAAAGGTCGGCTTCCGGGAGGCTTGGCGGTCCGCAAGAGATTGAGCGTGTGCCCGACCGGCTTAACCTCAACCCATGGGATACGAGCACATCGAAGTCACCCAGGACGGCCATGTCGCCACCCTCTGGCTCAATCGGCCTGAGAAACGCAACGCAATGTCGGAGGACATGTGGGCCGACATCCCCGCTGCCATGGCCGCCCTCGATGCCGACAGCTCTGTGCGGGTCATCGTGCTGGCGGCCAGGGGTCCGGCTTTCAGTGTGGGTATCGACATCAACATGTTGATGGGGCTACAGCCGTCCGGCGACTCCCAGGCGGCAGCCAACATGCAGCTATACGAGAAGATCCTCGAGCTGCAACAGACAATCAGTTGCTTCGCCGACTCTCCCAAGCCCGTGATCGCGGCCATCCACGGCTACTGCCTCGGTGCCGGAGTCGACCTGATCACGGCGTGTGACATCCGTCTCGCCGCCGCTGACGCCGTCTTCTCGGTACGCGAAACCAAGGTGGGCCTCGTCGCCGACGTTGGATCCCTGCAACGACTTCCCGCCATCGTGGGGCCCGGTGTCACTGCGGAGATGGCATTCACCGGAGGCGACTACGAAGCCGCATGGGCCAAGGCAAAGGGCCTGGTCAACGACGTCTACGACGACTACGCCTCTCTGGAAGACGCCGTCAGCGCGCTAGCCCACTCGATCGCCGCCAACTCTCCTCTGGTCATCCAAGGGATCAAGAGAGTGCTTGCCGCCGCCGAGGGACGCACAGTCGAAGAGGCACTCGACTACGTCGCCCAGTGGAACTCGTCGTTCCTGCTCTCCAACGACCTGATGGAGGCGATGGCCGCCTTCGTGGAGAAGAGAGACGCCAACTACACCGGGACCTAATGCCCAGGGCTCTAACCCACCCGATCCCGGCGCAAAAGCGTCCTGATGGCTGAGTTCTTCCAGATGTTCCCCATCTGACTCCACTGGCGTCGCTTGTCGATCAGGGCGGCATCCATCCGCACGTCGGGTTCGGCGCCGAAGTGCGTCGCAACCGACCCGAGGGTGTGCTTCCAGATCTTGTCCTCGAGCCTGCTGGTGTAGAGCTTGAAACTGGCCTCGTAGAGCGGGTCGTTGGCCCTGACCAACAGATGAATGCGAGCGGTGGTCACACCGTCCTCACCGTCGTAGGCGCTGAAGGTGATGATGGCTGCCCATGGGTGCCCTTCCGGCGTCATATAGGACCATGAACGGTCGTCGGCATATATGACACGGACCCCAGTGGAGATCTTTGCCGGGCCTACACCGCCACCGATAATGGCGACCTCTCCTGGGGCTATGCCGCCGGCCGGTGCGTAGAACTTGTTCGTCGGGTACCAGAACTCCCCGAAGTTCTCTTTCCAGGTTGCAATCACCTTCTCCGGAGTCGGCCCGGGGATGTCCACTTCGTATGTCTTCTGCCACAAGCGGCCAAACCCCTGAAGTGGGCCCATCGGCTTGCGACCCTCGACGTTCCCGGTCACTGCCCCTTCGGCCACTTCGCCAACGTGGAACTCATCAACCGGCTTCGCCCAGTTCTCTGCATCTCTTGGATCGGTCATAACACTCCTTTCGCACCCCAAGATCTACAGGCCAGACGTCACGCAACCGTTACGGGAGTTGGTTCACCCTTCCGTAACGCCGCATCGGCCACAATGGGGGGAATGAGCGAATTCGACGCGGCAGTAGTCGGCGCCGGCCCCAACGGGCTGGCCGCGGCCGTGGAACTGGCCCGCTCGGGCCGGAGCGTCCTCCTGGTCGAGGGTGCCGACGAGATAGGCGGCGGGACGAGGACCGAGGAGCTAACACTCCCCGGATTCCTTCACGACGTCTGCTCGGCCATCCACCCCTCGGGGATCGCCTCCCCGTTCTTCAAAGAGATCGGGCTCGAAGTTGATTGGATCCAATCACCGATCCCCTTCACCCACCCTCTGGACGATGGCCGGGTTGCGGCGCTGTTCAGGTCGGTGGAGGAGACCGCCGCTCAGCTTGGCGAGGACGAGTCGAAGTACGTCGGGTTGATGGCGCCGCTCGCAGAGCGGATTGACGAGTTGGTCGAAGACGTCCTCTCGCCCGTGACGATCAACCCGAAGCACAAGGCGGCCTACGCCCGAATCGCTGCCATTGGTGGGCTGCCCGCCTCGTTGCTGGCCAAGAGGTTCGAGACGGACGAGGCAAGGGCATTGATCGCCGGGCTGGCGGCACATTCGATCGCCCCGTTTCACGCCCCGGCCACCGCCGCGGTTGGAGTGATGTTGGGAGCGATCGGTCACGCCGAGGGTTGGCCGATGGCCCGGGGCGGATCTCGATCGATTTCTGAAGCGCTTGCAGCCCAATTCACGAGTTTGGGCGGACGGATCGAGACCGGTCGTTGGGTGGAGTCGGTGCAGGAGCTACCAGGCGACGTCGCCCTCTTGGATGTCATGCCTCCGGCCGCCTTCAAGATCGGGAGGGACCGGATCAGCCCGTCCAATGTCCGCAAGCTCTCCAGATGGAAGCCAGGCCCCGGGATCTTCAAGGTCGACTGGGCTCTCGGCGGTCCGATCCCGTGGACCGACCCGCTGAGCAGCCAGGCAGCCACCGTTCATGTGGGAGGCACCTACGAAGAAGTCGAGGCGGCGGAGCGGGAGATGTCAAAAGGACGCCATCCCGACAAGCCGTTCGTGCTCCTGTCCCAGCAGTCCCTGTTCGACGAGACACGAGCCCCCGTGGGAAAGCACACCGCCTGGGGCTACTGCCATGTTCCCAACGGGTCCGACGTGGACATGACCGAGGCCATCGAGGCCCAGATCGAACGCTTCGCCCCCGGCTTCAGGGACCTGATCATCGGGAGAACCACACGAAGCTCCCCCCAGTTCGAGACATACAACCCCAACTACATCGGTGGCGACATCGGTGGCGGTGGGTTCGGGTTGAAGAAGATTATGCAAATGGGCGCCAAACGCCCCTACATCCTCGGCGGTGGTGTCTTCCTCTGCTCCTCGGCCACCCCACCCGGGGCCGGTGTCCACGGCATGTGTGGCTACTACGCGACGCGTGCCGCGGTGGGGTGAGGTCGTTCCCCACCATTCTGTGAACGTATATACGATCTGCCACCGCGCGTATATACTTCCATCGTGACCAAGCGTCTGATAGATATCGATGATGATCTGCTTGCTCAGGCCAGAGAGCTGGCCGACGCCGAAACCATCAAGGGAACTGTGGAAGAAGCATTGAGAAGGCTTGTGATCGTCGAAACAATCAAGTTGCACGTCGAGGAGCTGGCTGAAAACTCAGAACCGAATCGACTCGAGCTTCTCGAGGAAGCCCGACGAGTGGAACCGCCGCCCGGTGGCTTTTCTGATTGACACCTCCGTCTGGGGGAGAGTTCACCAGGATCAGGTGGCCGCAAGGGTCATCAGGTTGGGGCGTCTTCACCAGGCTTGGACCTGTCGCGCTGTTGACCTCGAGGTTCTCTATGGCGAACATGGACGACGAGTCGTGGGCCTGGCCAACCACCGCCGAGTCATCCCAGACGCGCCAATCACGCCTGAA